>JAJZBJ010000005.1 GCA_021798975.1 Bacillota bacterium
ACTGGTAGCATTGAGGGCACCAACGTTGCATGTCTGCCAACAAACGTTGAGGAGAGACCTCATCTTTCATCGGCAAGCACGTCAAACCAGCCAAGTCTGGCCTCCCGGTCATTCCTTCGATGATACGTAAGGCAGATTCAGCATGACCTTCCATCCCATTGAGCTTTTGGCTCGAAGCAGGGATGACATAGCCAACTAACTGGGGGTGCATCAAGACCGACACTTGAAGGCGATGGAACGCAGCGAGTCGGGTAACGTAACTCGTTAGACTTTCAACGTAAGGAGTCCCAAGCCCGATTGGCTCCAAAGGAGCTGCGAAAGTACGTGCCGGGATGCTATCCAAGATGTCATACAACGATGGCACGCAGGCACCCCAAACTCGGAAGTATATCTTGTCCAAAAATATTTGGAAGCATATCTTGTCCAAACCGGACAAATTATGATTCCAACAACACACCCAACCAAACCCTTGATACAAATGGATTGGCGGGGATATGTGGGAATCGAACCCACCGCCGACTTCTAAAGCCGGCCATTGGATTTGAAGTTTGCGGGCAACCTGTCTACGCCGTACGCTGTAACCCATGAAACCAAGCTAAATCAACAAATTTATTGCCGCAATCGTCCACACAATATCATGAATTGGATGATGAACCAGACGCTCGTGTTGATGAACTGTTGATGAATTCATCATTTAGTAGTGCCGCTGCCACCCGTTCTGCGGCCTCGGCCTGCTGGTTCGGCAAGACGTGGCCATACACTTGAAGGGTAAACGCCACACTCGAGTGTCCCAGCCGTTCACTCACCACCTTGGGGGAAACCCCCGACGCCAACCAATGTGTGGCCATCGCATGCCGAAGGTCATGGATTCGCCACGTGTTGGACAGGCCTGCCTTCGTGAGCACTTTTTTAAACTCAGCTGAGGCATAGCGCGGGTCGATCAGCGTGCCCCGGCTAGTGGTAAAAACCAAACCAGCCTCTTGCCAATCCTCCCCACCTGCTCGCCTGAGGGTCCCCTGTTGGGCCAGATGGTCTCTTAAAATCGTTACTAAAATGGCTGGGACCGCGACGGTCCGATTACCGCGGTCCGTCTTCGGCGTCGTCACCCGGCGCCTCTTTTTCCCACTCCCCGACACCGTCCGTCGAATCGTCACGCTCTCAAACGAGGATGTGAAGTCCTCCCAACGCAGGCCCAGCGCCTCACCTTTGCGTACTCCGGTTAGGGCGATGAACCACCACAGAGCATGAAATCGATGAGACTCCGCCACGCGAAGAACTGCTTGGGCTTCAGCAAGTGTAAGGGCTGTCCGTTCCCGTGCTACCGTGCGTGGCTTAGGGACCTTGCGAGCTGGATTGGACGGAATTAAATCCAAGTTGACCGCGGTTTCCAGCGCTGCCCTCAGTAGTGTGGACACATAAGCACATGTCCGCGGCGGGTACTGCTTCGATAGGTCAAGATAGAATTCCTGAACATGAACAGGCTGTAGTGTCTTGAGGGAACGCTCTCCCATGAAGTCTTGGATGTTTTTCACCCGATAGCGATAACTTTCTAAAGTCCCTTCCCCCACCGGCTTCGCCTTTTTAATCTCAAGCCATTGGTCCATAAACTGGCTAACCGTTAAGTCCGTTGGCGGTCTCCGGTTTGGATTGCTGCGAAATTGCACTTCCTCCTTTTTGGCCCAATCCTCCGCCTCACGCTGGCGTGCAAACGTTTTTGCCAATTGCCGGCGGCGTCCCGTATCAGGATCGTAATAAATAACTATTCCCTGCCATCGAGGGCCATGCTTGGACGCCCGCTTCTGAACCTTTGTGTGAGGATCTTTAAGTCGATTCATCGGTCACCCCTCTTTTGCTACAAATGGGTTCTCTCTTTCACGCACTAACCAAACTATCTTTCCGCAAAAACGATGTGCTACACAACGCTACGAAAGAGCCGGTGCTACAGGATTTGACACGTGGCGCCGGCCAAACCTCAGCCAGGCCACGCCGTCCTAATACCCCGGAATTCGGGCCACACCTACGACCCGGCCGTCTTTTGAATAGGCGAAACTCAGTGTAGTCCTCCGGAGCTTGCTCGGTGGTTCCCCATACCTCAAGTCGAACTGCCTGGTTCGCTAACACGGAGGCAAAACCGGGGCCAAACGGCGGAGCGGCTGTGGCCTCTTTGATCAGTTGAATGGGATTGGTGATGTTGCGCAGAAGTTCCATATCCGCATGCGGTCGTTGAGGCATGTGCCATGTCCCCTTCCGGTCTTATCGTTATCTTCGCGCATGAGCGATTGTCCCCCAGAGAATCCGCGGCGGTGCAACGTATCACCCCATTTCAACGGCCTAGCGAGACGCTCTCTCTCCACTTCGGTTTCGTAGAGTTTCAAACAGTTCGATGAACTCGTCGGGGCAATTCGTCTGTTCAGCAAGCCATAACCCCTTGCGGACCTTTCCGGCATACGAGGGCGGAATCCGAGAGAGGAGAGGTTGGATTTCGGCCAGCGTCTCAAACGTGTCGTTCACCGTCATGCCCCGGAAAAATACCCCGTAATCTCTCAACGCCGCGATCTGTTCGTTAACGGGTAATTCTTTCTTGGTCAAGGCGTCGGTCCGTTCCATCAACCCCGCTTCCGCCATAGCCATCCACAGGTTCGTACCGTCCTCGGACTTACTTCTTAACGAGTCACCATCAACGAGTGACACCCATGGTACATGCAGGAGGTTCAGTTCCCGCCAGTAAAACGATAGACTGGTCTTCCCATCGACAGAAAACACGGTGAGGTTTCGCGCCTCAAGAGGCTCTCTGAAATGCTTTTCATACCACACCGACAAGGCGGCCACCTCAGTAGGTCCATCTACCAAGAGCACCGCATGATAGAAAAGCAAGTTCGCGATATTGGGGGAGCGCGACCAGAAGTCATGATGCTTCTTGGCCAACCTACCATCCGTTTGGG
The DNA here is from genome assembly GCA_021798975.1 of Bacillota bacterium. GTDB lineage: Bacteria > Bacillota > Sulfobacillia > Sulfobacillales > Sulfobacillaceae > Sulfobacillus_B. The sequence continues at coordinate 2,943 of JAJZBJ010000005.1, forward strand.
AGTCCTGTCCCTGGGGAGACGGTTCCGATGCTAGAGTTCCTGTCGATCCCCGGTAAATACGTCGAATCGTTTGGATCTGCTCGCTTGGCACCAAATAGGGTGTATGGGTAATCAAGAGCACTTGCGGACCTCTATCGATGGTCATTCTCTCGGTCAAGTAGTCTTGCAGTCGTCGTAAAGCATAAGAATGAAGGTTCGCACCCGGTTCATCCAACAGCACCACGGCCATATCGGGACTAGTCAAAATTGAGCTCAGGTATACCAGTTCGTTAACCCCAGCCCCGCCGGTGCTTAGCGAATAATCATAGCTCTCACCCCGACTCTGCTGCCTGATATCGAGCACTACTTGGGGTGAGGACGACTCCGAGCATGACAAATCCACATTCGCCGTCACATCAATCATCGTGCCACCGCTCAGACGTTCTGTGACTTCCTGAATTTCACGAAAGCGTTGGCGGTCTTGCCGCGATCCCGTCTTCCAATCGAACAAATAGGCCGCTAAATGCGCACTCCTAAACTCGCGCTGGACCCACGTGTTCTGATCATAACTTAATTGCGGCAACGCCCGCAGATTTTCGCTGACTACGATACGGGTCGCAAACAGCAAATCCCAAAGGAAGCGTACCGACCAGACCCGCCCATCATCCGGCAAATGCAAGTTGTCCCAAAAAGGTTGGAGAACCAAAGGCACCTGGTTTCGCGATTCTGGCTGTGCTTGCGTATTCACCAACGTGGGTGGCACTTGCCCCTGCAACCAAGAGACCATCGCACGCCAGTCCCACGCAAGTGTTGGGATCTCCGTAGGAGCATCGGAAAAAGCCGCCTCGATACGCTGGCGGAGTTCCGCAGGCCACGTAGATGACCATGCCTGGACCAGGGACGGCGATGACCAACTACTCAGATTCGGATCGGGGAGACGAGTCGTGAGGCCGACCCACGGTTCCAACATCCAATAGACCGTCGTTGAGCCCACAGAAAATTCGTAAAAGAGACTATAGCGGTTTGAATGCTGATGGTATTGCAGCTCCAGATGTCCCGCCAATAAGGGAGCGATGATCACATCCCCGCCGAGGTCTCGTACGATTTGCTCGAGGAAACGGTCCCACTGGTCCACATACTGGGATTTGGCACCAAACGCGCTATCCTCAGGACGCATGAGACACGACAACCAGAAATAGCGCAACAACGACTTCTCTTCCGGGGTACCAAAACGTACGGCTAACCGTACACTCGCCGGGTCGTCATACGCCTGTGTGTATTCCTTAAGGCGATCTTTCCAACGCGTGGATTCTGACGTGTTTCCCGCGGAATGAAACGCATCGCGGAGAAGCTCGATAAGGCGAAAAACATTGGTTTTACCGGCGCTGTTCGGGCCCACCAGAACCGTCAAGGGATCTGAAATGTTTTCCATGACGAACTCTCGAAAGCTAAGAATATTCTTTACATGAATTCCCGTGATTCTCATAGCGATTGCCCCCCAACCAACGATCAACACGCGCCGGCTTCACAACGAAAGTGGCCTAGACGAATCCCATGGAACCCAGTCGGCGCCATGGGTAGTCCCACGGAAATTATCGACAATGGTTCAGAATATGTCCATTTTTATCAAACCCTGCGAATTTCCCCCGAATCCGTGCCTATGACTCCCCAAAACTCCGGCCTTTCCGCTATGATCAGGATTAATAGCCAATGAATCATGGAATGAGAGGGGATGAAGGCACGCATGGCCCTATCGCTGCAAGAACTGGAGTCTCATCTCTGGGAGTCCGCCAACATCCTTCGTGGCAGCATCGACTCCGGCGACTTCAAGAACTATATTCTCGGCCTGATGTTCCTGAAGCGGATTAATGATGTGTTCACCGAAGACCGTCACGCCCTACAAAGTGAGCCGGGGGCCGATCCCGACGATCCCTTTGAATACCAGTTCTTCGTCCCTGACCGGGCACGTTGGGCATATCTCCGTTCTCTGTCCACCAACATCGGTGAAGCCATCAACGTGGCCTTTGAGGCGTTGGAAGAGCAGAATCGGCAACTAGAAGGCGTGCTGGTGAGCATTGACTTCAATAACAAGGAGCGGTTGCCCGACCACGTACTCCTCCGCCTGCTAGAGCATTTTGGTCGGCTTTCCCTCGGCAATCGCGACCTCTCCGAGCCCGACATGTTAGGTCGGGCCTATGAATATTTGGTCGCCCAATTTGCCGACGATGCCGGAAAAAAGGGGGGTGAGTTTTACACCCCGAGGCCCGTGGTGCGTCTCATCGTCGAACTCCTCCAACCAACCGAAGGGATGCGAATTTGCGACCCTACAGTCGGTTCAGGAGGTATGCTCATCGAGTCCGTGCATTACATTGAGCGTCATGGCGGCAATCCCCGAAACGTCAGCCTCTATGGTCAAGAGAAGAATCTCAACACGTGGAGTATCGTCAAGATGAATATGCTCCTCCATGGCTTACTGGATGCGCGTATCGAAAAAGGCGATACCATTCGTGACGCCAAACTGATGGAGCACGGCGAGTTGATGCTCTTTGACCGTGTGATTGCCAATCCCCCATTCAGCCTCAAAAACTGGGGTCGTGAAGAGGCGGAGGGCGATGCCTATGGGCGCTTTAAGTACGGACTGCCCCCGAAGAGCTACGGCGATTTAGCCTTTGTGCAGCACATGGTCGCCACGCTCAACATCACGGGGCGTTTGGGGGTGGTGATGCCTCACGGCGTGCTGTTCCGTGGCAACAGCGAACAACACATCCGCCAGGGGCTTCTCGAAGACCATCTGATCGATGCGGTGATCGGCCTCCCTCCCAACCTCTTCTATGGCACCGGCATTCCCGCCGCCATTCTTGTGATACAAAAAGGTCGCCGCGAAAGCCGCCAGGAGCAGGTCTTGTTCATCGATGCCTCGCGCGAGTTTCAAGCGGGGAAGAACCAAAACACGTTGCGCGACGAGGACATTGCCAAAATATCTGAGACGTATCACGCGTACCACGACGTCGAAAAGTACGCCCGGGTCGTCCCGTTGGACGAGATCCGGCAGAACGACTACAACCTCAATATTTCCCGCTATGTGGACACCTCCGAAGAGACCGAGGCGGTCGATATTGGAGCCGTGATTCAGGAACTGCGGCAACTGGAAGCCGAACGGGCTGAACTAGAAGCCAAGATGTATGGGTATTTGAAGGAGTTGGGGTATGACGCCTGACCATGGAGTAGTGGTTAACCTTGGCGACATAGTGAGTAACGTGCGAGAGGCTACGTCCATTTTTCCTCACGATGCCAAGTACATTGGTCTTGAGCACCTGGGTGAGGGAACCGGCCGCCTTCTCGGAACCGGAAATGCTCAAACATTGACCAGTGCCAAATTCCGATTTCGACGAGGGGACGTCCTTTTCGGAAAGCTGCGTCCCTACCTTCGCAAGACTTGGCTTGCCACTTTTTCCGGCATATGTTCAACGGACATCTTGGTCCTGAGGCCATCCGACAAGATCATCCCCGAATACTTACATTTGTTGGTGCAAAGCGATTCATTCGCTCAATACGCAGTGTCAAGTTCAGAAGGCACGAAAATGCCACGAACGTCGTGGTCGAAACTTGCCCCTTGCTCAGTTGTGCTCCCCCCGCTCGCCGAACAACGGCGCATTGCGGAGATATTGGGGAGTATGGATGATCTAATCGACATTGAAAGGAATGAAATCCAACACATTCATCGGTTAAAATGGCATGTCGCTGGCAAAGCCTTTGCTGAACATTCACATTTAGGATTAACCACTATTGGCGCGCTTGCCGACGTTTCCACGGGCGGAACTCCTAGTAGGGCGAAGCCCGATTATTTCAAAGGGCATATTCCTTGGGTCACAACGACTGAAATAAAATACAATACAATTACTAAAACCGCAGAAATGATTTCCGAAGAAGCACTTCGACAATCACCAGCTAAGCTGTACCCTAAAGGAACACTCTTGTTGGCGATGTATGGTCAGGGAGCCACACGTGGTCGAGTGGCGATGCTAGGCGTCGATGCGGCCATTAACCAGGCTTGTGCCGCCATCCGTCCTCGACCTTCAGCGTCAGGCTGGTATATATATTTTTGGCTCGAACTTGAGTATGATGTTATTCGTGCACTCGGGCATGGTAGCAACCAATCAAACCTCAACCTCGAGTTAGTGCGGTCAATTCCAATACCAAATGTTGACCTTTCGTCCCAACAGAGAATCGTTAATATTTTATCCGTTTTGGACGGTCGGATAGCTAAGCTCGATGAACGCTTGGCCTTAATAAAGCAGTTGAAAACAGGACTTCTATCTGAGTTTATTCAACACCCTAACCTAATGGAGGGTGTCGAGTCATGAGTTGGACGGAAGCCAACCTCTCAGAGTCCCCCGCCCTCCGGCAACTGATTGCCCTTGGCTGGACGCATCTCTCTGGCCCCGCCACCGAATCCGAGCGCGAGACCCTCGCTCAAGTCTTCTTGCCTGAGCGTCTTCGTACAGCCATTCACCGCCTGAATCCGTGGATCAGCGCCGACAATGCGCATCAGGCCATTCGGCACGTCACGCAGGTTCAAGCACCCAGCCTGCTGGAGGCCAACCTGTCCGTCCACGATGCCCTGACTAACCACTTTAGTCTTGAACAAGATATGGACCATGGCCGCCGCCACCAGACCATCCGGCTCATTGACTGGGACGATCCTCAAAACAACGAATTTCTGGTGGTCGACCAGTTCCGCGTTCATGGATCGGAGAACATCCGGCCCGACCTCGTGGTCTTTGTGAATGGTCTGCCACTAGTGGTCATTGAAGCGAAGAATCCCGCCCTCGTCCTCCATCCTCTGGAAGAGGCCGTCGATCAAATTACTCGGTATCAGCGTGTCGCGCCTCAACTTTTTACCGCCAACGTCTTCTGTGTGGCGATCTGGGGTCAGGGTGCACGACTCGCTCCCATTCAGGCTCCCATGCGTCACTGGGCCGAATGGAAAGATCCTTACCCATGGTCGATGGACGACCTCGGCCCAAATCCGACGCCACAGGAGGTTCTCATTGCGGGGACGCTCACCCCATCGCATCTTCTCACTCTGATCCGAAACTTCACCGTCTACGAGCCCGTCGGGAACACGCTGGTGAAAAAAATTGCCCGATACCCGCAGTGGCGCGCGGTGCAAAAGGCCATCGACCGTATTCAGCACGCGTCCAGTCCCACGAAACGAGGCGGCGTTGTCTGGCACACCCAGGGATCAGGGAAATCCTTGACCATGGTCTATCTGGCGCTATCTCTACGTCGTCTGTCCGGACTCCACAACCCTACGCTTCTCATCGTCACCGATCGGCGCGACCTCGACCGTCAAATACTCGGCACCTTTCAACGATGTGGGTTCCCCAATCCGGTGCGCGTCGACAGCATTGCGGATCTCCGAGAGAGGCTCCAACATGGCGGCCCCGGCCAGACCCTGATGACCACCGTACAAAAGTTTCAAGTGCCGAAGACCGCCGCAACGGCCCAGCATCCCGTGCTATCCACCGACAGTAATCTCTTTGTGATGGTGGACGAAGCGCACCGCACCCAATATCAAGGACTCGCTCATAATATGCGGGTGGCTCTACCCCACGCCACGTTTCTGGGATTCACCGGGACGCCCATCGAAAAAACGGACCGGAGCACCCCGGCAACGTTCGGGTCCTACATCGACACCTATACCATTCAGCAATCGGTGGCCGACCATGCCACGGTACCCATCTTTTACGAAAGCCGATTGCCGGATGTGCATATCGACGACGCCTCGCTGGATGCGCTGTTTGACCGGGTGTTCAAAGACTACCCACCCGAGGAACAGGAGGCCATTAAGAAGCGGTTTGCGAATCTCAACAGCCTCATCCGCAGTCCGCAACGCATCGAAAAGATCTGCATGGACTTGATCGCGCATTATGAAACGCACATCCAGCCCAACGACTTTAAAGCGCAAGTCGTCGCCATTGACCGGCCCACGGCGGTGCTCTATCAGGAAACGCTGACCCGGCTGCATGCCCCGGAAAGTGCCGTCATCATCTCGAGCTCTAATGATGACGATGACCGTCTCAAACGCTATGCCTTGACCAAGAGCCATGAGGACGCGGTGGTGGATCGATTCAAAGATCCGCACGATCCTTTGTCCATTCTGGTGGTCTGCGATAAGCTGCTCACCGGCTTTGATGCGCCGATGGAGCAAGTCCTGTACGTCGATGACAGCCTTCGTGACCATACGCTTCTGCAAGCGATAGCCCGTGTCAATCGCCCCGCCACCGGGACACACGGCGAGAAGACCTACGGTCTGGTTGTCGACTATTACGGAATTGGTACGTATCTCGATCAAGCCCTGGCGATGTTCGATGAGGGGGACGTTCAGGACACGATTAAACCCTTGACCGATGACTTGCCAAACCTTGAACAGGCGCACCGCACCGTGATGCGGATCTTCGATGGATTGCCTCGGGAGGACCTGGATGCCCTCGTCCGCCACTTGGAACCGGAGGACCGACGTCTCCATTTCGAGACCGCATTCATCACCTTTGCGCGTCACCTGGATCGCGTCCTCCCCGATCCGGTCGCGGGTCCCTATCTGGATGACATGCGCTGGCTGGGTAAGATTCGGTTGGCCATGAAGAATCGCTACCGAGAAGAGACCTTAGACTGGAAAGCCATCGGCGCGAAAGTCACCCAGTTAATCGACGAGCACGTGCGCTCAACCGGAGTCTCCGTGCTCTTGGAACCGCTGTCGATTCTCGATCCGGCGTTCCACAAAAAGGTCATTGATAACCTCCCGACTCCCGAAGCGAAGGCCCATGAAATGGAACATGCGCTCCGGCATGAAATCCGCATTCGCCGTGACCAGAACCCAGTCGGTTGGACTTCGCTTCGGCAGCGCTTAGATGAAGTGATTCAGGCCTATAAACAAATGCGCTTGACATTAGCGGAGTTGTTAAAGGAACTGGCTACGTTGCGGGACGAGGCCGGAGACTTAGCCACGGGAAGCAATGCCGAAGGTCTATCGCCCACGGTGTTGGCATTCCGTGCCCAGCTGTCCGCCATCATGGACGCCGAGGGACAGGATACCGAGCGGATGACAGCCCTAGCAGAGTCGGTCGTGGACGAATTGGATCGCTTAAAGGTCATCGACTGGCAGGTTAAAGAGGATGTCCAGCGAGAGATGCAAAAGCGCATTCGACGGCAGTTGCGAGTGGCCGGGGTCATCGAGGCTGGGACTTTGGATCGGGTAACGGGTGAGTTGATGCGATTAGCGCGAACTCGTCTCACATAGCACTAATATCGAAAAGAGGGATGTCATGATCAGCCAATGGGAATTATTCTATGGCAATCGAAATTATTTTAGGATCACCGTGAATTCGGATCATATATCTGGATATGGGCAACATATTAGCCCTCACCTCCATATCCCATTTTCCATTGAATCGCTGCAAGACGAGTTCAAAGGTAGCGCATGGTGGAATTTTATATGCGCGATAGAGTTGGAATTCCTTAATGCCACGCACGACCGGATTATGTCAAGTTCTGGACTTCATATGGTTGATGCAGACCCGCACTCGGTTGCATTGCCGATAAACGGAGGACACATTGATTCTCTCACTCGGTCAGCAAATGACCGTCGCATTTCGATCCCTGCCCGTTTTGTTATTGCCACTCGACTTCAGCCAGCGGATGAAAAGCCTCAATTCATGATCACCATGCGGAGTAGCACGAATTATTTACAGCTTCCGTTGAGCGACTGGTACGAAAAAATCTTACCTGACATGGGCTACCCTAACCACCGAATGGTACCACTAAATACTACATTACCGGAGCCGTTATCTTCACTGAACGAACCGGCTCGGACAACATGGCAACACGTCCATCAGCGGTTGCTTGATGCGGAACAAGCGCTTCTTATGCAATCCAATTCACCATCGGTCGTTACCAACGGCGTCAACGCCCTCCGCGATGCGGTCGATGGATCACTTCGCACATGGCTTGCTGTGTGGGGTTATATGGCGCCAGACAAGCAGGACATCAATGGACTCTTACAAACTTTGAATTCCGGGATTCCCCAGTGCAATGCACCCGAGGGGAAAACCAAATCGAAGCCCCCCATTACTAATGACAATATGCGCCTCTGCAGCCATGCTATCGCTTTGCATAACATCGCCACACTAACCAATCCAACTCATCATTTTGGAACGCAGACCATTTACACTCAAAACGACGACGCTGAGTCGTGGCTTCTTATGACCATTGCCGAAATCCGATCATTGCCCGAATTATGGCTTCAATATCCCAAACCTCCACATCCCCTTACCACCCCAACTCTGCCCCATGATCCTTCAGCCACTGCTTCCGCACCTCATAATCCGGCAGCACCGCCTCCACCGCCTGCCAAAACGTCTGACGATGATGCGGGTATCGGCGATGCGTGAGTTCATGCACCACCACATAATCAATAACGGGGAGCGGAGCTTGGATAATCCGCCAGTTCAGGGCGATCAAACCATCTTCACGACAGAATCCCCACCTAGACTTGTATTCCGAGATCTTCAGTCGCTCGGGCCCGATGCCGACGACGCCGGCGTAGTGATTAACACGCTGAGGTAGAACCTCGGCAGCCTGTTGGTAGAACCATTGCGTCAAAACGTCCCGAACCGCAATGGACTGTTGGGGGGCTGGCAACGTGGGAACGGTCACCCGGAGCGTCCGGCCCTGTTGGGTAACCTCCGGTTGTGCAGCGCTCGTGGTAGATACCTTGAGGCGAAGCAAATGTCCCCGGAACAGAAACCCCTCTCCGCTGACGAACCGTTTGGAGGACATCGGCGTGGGGGGAAGAGGCGCCGTCACGTGGTTCAGAATCCACCGAGCCTTTCTTGCGAGAAGTGGTTCAATCTGATCCTCAGGAAAATGCAAAGGCAACAATACGGTGACCTTGCGATCGGCATCGACCTGAATCGCAGGATGCTGACGCCGAGGCCGCTCTTCAATGGTATAGGGAATGGTAGTGGTTCCCAAGGTCAACACTGGCATGCCGCTATCACTCCTTCGTGAGCGATTGTACCGAGATGTCGGGTATATGGCTAGTGCACTTGCTTTGGGAAAATATCTGGCATCGTCCGAACGATAACTCTAGGGAACGGAGGAAAACGATGCTTAGCCAACAAAAATCTGTGTTGGTATTAATGGGCGCCGGTGCATCCTACGGTCTGGTTCCCCAAGTCCAAGACATTACAGATACGCTCCTAACGTGGGTTGCCCCCGGAACGAATATCCCTTCTCCCTTTTTCGAGCCCTTCATGCAAAAGGCTGGGCGGAAGAAGACATTACTCAATTTTGAGGACCTCATTGACTTCCTCGACACCTTAGCATCCTGGAACTGGACTGCCAACAACGGTTTCGATTTTTACCCAACTTTATGGCTTATGAACAAGGTCTTTCGGCGGCGCTCATTTCGTCGCGGTACTATGCCACATTTGCAACTTAACGGCGGATTACTTCGACTCGATGCATTCAAGGCTCGTGTCGAGGTACTTAGCCACATCTATCGTGCGTCCGACTCATTGACCATGCCTAAGGCACCGATTAACACTATACTTTCTGCGCTAAATCAAGAATTTCGCCTGACCGTCGCGTCGTTGAACTACGACAATGTGCTTGATTTCGGCAATCTTCCGTTGGACAACGGATTTCACCTACCATTGCCGAAAGACACGAAGCAGTTTGATCCACGATTCGAATTTTCCACATCGGAGGATGTCGCGTTTTTACCTCTCCATGGCTCGGTTCACTTCGTCCCTCCGTTCTCTCTGGGCCAGAGTGTTATCGCCAGTCCCCTGCAGCCTTTGTGGGTCCAAGATATCCACCGAGCCGAAGCCCTCCGACAGTCATCGAGCGTAGGATACTCTGCCATTAAGGACTGGCAGATTGATCCTGTCATGATCACGGGCAGAAACAAGCTCGCAAATACCGTGACCTACCCCTATTCGGCCTACATGAGCCTCCTTCGTCGGCACGCATTTGCCGATGACACCTGGTTCATCGTGGGTTATGGAGGAAATGACGCACATATAAACGCTGTGCTTGGACAAGCGTTGTATACACGGGTCGGTGTGCACCACCCCCCGAAAATCATTGTTTGCGACTACGGGAGCGCTGCCACACTCGATAGCTTGTTCAGGCGTATGTGGACTTTTTCTGGGTTCTCGGCAAGTCTAGGGGATGAGGAAAACGGATGGCTTCCGCTTTTCACGCTGCATAAGGATTGTCACCTGGGTTGGGCATGGCTCAATGGAGTGGAAAGCTTAAGTCAGTCCGTCGTAGACCTCCTAAGCCATATGCGGCCATAAAGGCCACTTGTCACCGGCCGGAACCGGCTCCTGCACGGCCTTACCTCAAACACTAAATAAACACGCGCCACCAATCCGTACCCAAAACGAAATCCTTGTGAACACGTGAAAACGATGCATCTTTGCCACGAGAGAATGCGGGTTTCCATGGTCTTGGCGACATCCCCCTTTTGATATGCCTTCCATTCATCAAAAAAGGGCCCGTCCCCAACTCACACGTGTTTGGCAACGGGAGGTTACATGCCTCAATAACCCCATGATGAAAGACAGTGCGGCGGTATTGCTTGTAATTTTCTCGACCCCGTAGTAAGGATATGCCAAAGTAAAGTCATGGACGAGTTCAAGAAAAAACTAGAAGCCAAGTTAGCCCCAGAGTCAGTGGGGCTAACATTGGTGCGCGCAGGATGTTTCCTTTCGGCCTATGAGTTAATTAAAACCGAAATCGTAGACAATGTGCACGAATTTTACCTAACTGGGATGGATCAAGGGCAGCTACAATATGACGAAGGTCGTTACCAGGTCGAGGTGCGTCAACTAGACCCGAAAAACATCTTCCGCGCATCATGCACCTGGTTGGTACACCACGATGCCCTGACGACCGAGCAGGTAGCTGTTTTTGAAGACATTCGCCAACATCGAAACCAAATTGCCCACGAGCTACCATACCTTCTGATTAATCCGGACATGGACGTACGCATAGACCTACTACTAGCGGCCATTGAATGCGTTAGGGCTCTAGGCATTTTTTGGGCTTCCATTGAAATTGCTACCGACCCCATCTGGGCGGAACGAGATATTGACTACGACGGGATCAAGTCTGGACCATATTTGCTACTGGAATACCTCGCGTCCCTTGTAGGGATTAACGACAACAATATGTAATGGCCGTGGAACCATAGGATTTAGACCCGAGCCCCGGGGGAACGGTAGTTTACTGTCGACTATGTGCCCGGCTCCCTCAGCCCAAATGCAGAACCTGCTCATACATACTCAAGGTCCGCGCGCCCCCCTGAGCCACGAGATCCCTCAGCATGGGGCATGCCTCCCTCAAATCAGCATACCGCAGAGACTCTACCTCTGCGGCACTGATTTATGGTATGACCGTCAAGGGGTGCCCTCCGTTACATCAGTTCCTCAGCCTGCTTCAATGCCCGATAAAGCGTGGCCCGTGACACGTGGAGCGTGTCGGCCACTTGCTGCGCCGTGGTGTCGGGACTCTCCATCAACTGCTGGACCATCCGCACCTGCTCAGGTGCCAGTCGCCGTGGCCGGCCGCCCACTCGACCCCGAGCTCTCGCTGCCGCCAATCCGGCATTGGTCCGCTCCCGTATCAGTGATCGCTCAAACTCGGCCAGCGCCCCAAAGATATGAAAGATGAGCTGTCCACCCGGCGTCGTAGTGTCCATGTTCTCTTGGAGACTCTGAAACCCGATTCCCTCCGCCTGCAGCTGCTGCACGACTTGAATGAGATGAGCCAATGATCGACCCAACCGATCGAGCTTCCAGACTACAAGAACGTCCCCGGCTCGTGCGTACTCCATGGCATCAGACAAGCCCGGTCGTTCCGTAGTGCTGCCGGAGATTACATCTTTGAAGATCTTCTCGCATCCCGCCTGGTGAAGGGCGTCTTCCTGAAGCGCCAACGTCTGATCGGCCGTCGAAATCCGCGCATAGCCAATAAGCATCGTGGTTCGCCTCCTTGTGGTATTGTCAAAACAGAAAACGAAGGAACAGCAGACACCCAGTATCAGTGCCTTGCTCGGGCAAATGACAGACCAAAGTACATTTGCCGAAAGGGGGCCTACATGAGCAAAAAATGGCATCTGCAGAAGGGGACGCGGAAGATGACCAAGCAAGTGAAAGCTCGGGATTTGGTCGAAGTCGACCGAGTGACAATCCCCCCTGCTTCAGAGGTCAACGCCGCATTTATGCAGGTCGGTGAAGAGATTCAGCAGCGCCATATCGAAGCGTTCAAGCGATTGGCAGAGCGGTAAGATTGACGCGTCTGGTGTAATGGCACATACTCGTAACATCAAAGATGCGGAGGCATTCGGAACATACACCGAATCCTTCCGGGCCAAGTGCCCAAATTAATGCCGCAGAGGGACTATCCTCTGCGGTACGTCTTTTGATCCCCAAGGCTACCCTGATCGCCGTTCTATTGGTCTCAAAACTCGTGCGGTCGTTCACTTCTGAAACATTCAATTTCGAGACGGGTTTTGCGACAGTAAATACGGCTTTTTTCTGGCATATGCCAGGGCAACTGACCCTGTCTCAAATATGGTCGTTTATGACACGCCCGAACGCCGTCGTATGCGACCCGGGAAACCCCAATCTTGAGGGCATCCGTCAAGAAGCCCGATGGCCCCCTCGACCACACGACCGGGATTGTGGCGCTAAAAACCCGTCGTTGGCGAATGACCATTGCGCATGGCGAGAGCGGCCATCCCCCGTGCCACTGACCGATCACGCGTGAGGGCATGATTCTTTGCATAGGCGCGCCCCATCCGGGGTAGGCTACGGACCAGCACTGGGGGGACCGCGTTCATGGATCGTAAGCTTGTGGAGGATCTGACCCGCAGCGTGCAACACACCACCGAGCACATTCAGGCCCTCATCACGGCGACGCACGACCGATACGTCCCGGATATCCCGGCGGCCTCCCGTCGGATCCGGATGGCCATGGGTCCCAGTCCGGATCTGATTTTGCGGAGCCTAACGGTGCCCGCCTGTGGATCGGCGCCCGTCCTCATCGCGTATCTGGATAGTGTGACAGATCCCCAAGTCGTCGACCACGACCTCATCGCGCCCTTGTTACGCACCACGGCCCCCGCGCCGACCTGGGATCAATCGACCCTGACCGCCGGATCCATTACGGGGCAAAAGGCCTGGCCCGGCATTCTCGACGATTTAGCGGCGGGGCATACGCTCATCTTTGCACCCGGTCTGGACCACGTTTGGAGCGTCGATACGAAGAAATATCCGCAGCGCTCCATTGAACGGCCCCAGACGGAACTGGCCGTGCGCGGGCCCGACGAGGCCTTCAATGAAAGCCTCGCGACCCAAATGGGCCAATTGCGCCGACGGTTTCGCGACCCCGCCCTCCAATTTCAGTCGATCACCGTAGGGCTGTGGCAACATGAGCCGATCATGCTGGCCTATGTCGCGGGGCTCACTAATCCGTCCTTGACAAGCCTCGTGACCGCGCGGCTATCCCGGATCGCCACCGGCGGGCGCGCGAACGCCACCGTGGTGGCGGGGTTGATTCGAGATCAGCCCCGGTCGATTTTTCCCACCATCCGGTCCACCGAGCGGGTGGACCTCGCCTGCCACGCGCTGTTGGAAGGCAAGGTCATCATTTTGGTGGACGGGGATCCCTTCGTCCTGATCGCACCGGCGCCCCTTGCCGACTTCTATCGCACCGGGATGGACTATGCGGGGCCCTGGTACGACACCTCGTTTGTCCGCTTCATTCGGCTCGTGGGCTGGGCCATTGGCGTATACCTGCCGGGGCTCTACATTGCCCTCACCGAGGTGAACACCAATTTGCTGCCGCCGGCGCTGCTCATTATGACGGCCGGCAGCCACGCCGGCCTGCCCTTTCCCCCCGTGGTGGAGGCGTTGCTCATGGTGTTTGTGATTGAAGTGTTGCGCGAGGCCGCCCTGCGCCTCCCGAAAACCCTGTCCGTCACGATTGGCACGGTGGGCGCCATTGTCGTCGGCACCGCTGTGGTGAAGGCGGGCTTGGTCAGCCCGCAGATGATCGTCGTGATTACCTTGACCGCGTTGAGTTTTTACAGTGCCCCGGTCTACGAATTGACCGGGACCTGGCGAGTGGTCAATTTCCTCATGCTCCTGGCCGGCGCCGTCGCGGGCGTGTATGGATTAGTCCTGGTCACGGTCTGGCTCATCGGCACCCTCATCGGGCTCACCTCCTTTGGGGTGCCGTATTTCGCGCCTATGGCCCCGTTTCGCGCCGCGGACTGGCGGGACTTGCTGATACGGGTTCCCTGGACGCTCTGGCGGCGACGTCTGACCACGGCCCACCCGGAGGGATCGCGATCGATGGGACCCCCGGTCATGGTCCCGCCATCGCCGTGGGATCGGTCCCGCTCATGAACCGTCGCGCGTTAGTCCGCCTCCTGGCCAGCCTCTTCGCGCTCCCCCTCCTCAGCGGGTGTTGGAATCAACGCCCCATCGAGCAACGAGCCATCGTCATCGCGGTCGGCGTCAGCGCGCATCACCAATGGCGGTTTCTCTTTCCCAATGTCGCCGTCACAGCGGACAGTCTGACCGCCATTCCGTCCGCGCAACAATTCTATACGGTCACCGTGCGAGCACCGACTTGGCAACGCGCCGTCCAGCGTCTGCAAGCCGGAATGGCCCGCAAGGTGTCCGTGGGCGAACTCCAATTGCTGATGGTGGACGACCGCCTCTCCACGGGGCAAGTCACGCGGGTTGTCGACGGTTTGAATACGACCGGCGCGGTGCCCGCCACCTTTTGGATCGCGGCGAGCCCCGGCTCGCCCGCCGCGTTGCTGGAGCAGACCTCGCCCCAAACCGTCGTGCCGTATTATGACGTCGCGACCTATTTCGATTGCCGCGGCTGCCATCCGCTCCGCCTGGTCGAGCGCGGCTGGCAATGGTGGGCGCAAAACGCCACCCCCGGAGACTCGCCGTATCTGCCGTTGGCGCGGTCGACGCCGCACGGTGTCGCGGTCCGACAACTGCTGGTCTACCCGCTCCACGGCCGTCCCGTGCTCATGCCGCCGCTCATCACACAAGGCTTTGCGTATCTCACGAACCGGGCGGTCGACGTCGCCGTACCCGTCTCCCTCGGCGGCCACGCCTACACGGTGGCGCGCCTCGACGCCCACGTGCGGACCCGCGTACACTTGACCCCCCGCGCCATCGCCGTGCAGGTGCAAGTCCACGCGGGCGGGATTATCGACGACGCGCCGCCGCACACCCTCATCACCCGTGCCTTGGAGCACGCCGTGGGACTAGCCGCCGCGCACGTGATTGCCGGGCGCTGTCGCGACACCATTGACTGGGCCAACCGCACCCACACCGATCCCTTCGGGTACGCCAAGCGGGCGGCCTGGCTCGACGACGCGCTGGGCGAGACGTTCTCCGCCGCCCGTCTGACCACCCTGCCGATCCAAGCCCACATTGCCGTGCGCGTGACCATTCACGGCGACGGGGTGGCCCGATGAGTATGGGACCGATCGAGCCGATTAGCCGCGGCCAGTTCTTCTTGATCACGACCACATCCGTGGTAGTGGGAGGCGTTTATATCTGGCCCCAGACGGTGCTGACGGATGCCGGCCTCGATGCCCCGTGGGCCGTCCTGCTTTCGATCAGCGTGGCTTTGGGGATTACCTGGCTGCAAACGCTCTGGCCTCCCAAAACCACCGGGATGACCGAGCTGGGTCGCATGCAGGCCGTGTGGGGCTGGGGCCGCTGGCCCGTCTTTCTGGCCACGGCGGCCCTCTATGTGCCGTTGGACGGGGCGCTCGTAGCCCTGTTTAGCCAACTGCTGCAGCAGCTGTATTATCGCTATACCCCGCTATGGTTCTTCACCATTACCGTGCTGCTGATGGCAGGCTGGCTGGCGGGCCACTCCTTGGCCCACATCGCCCGGAATATCCAACTCTGGTTTCCCCTCCTGCTGGCGTCGTTTTGTCTCCTCACCCTCATGGCCTTGGGACACTTTCACGAAACCGCGGCCCTGCATCCGGCGTCGGTCATTCGCGTCGTGCCCATCGCGAAAGGGGTTGTGGCCACCTGGTACCTGTGGATGCAAGGCGAAGTCATCGTCACCGTGGGTTCCCACGTGCGCGAGACGACCTGGACCCAGATCCGCCATTGGGCGTTGGCCGCCGTGGCGTTGCAAGGGACCATCATCCTGATTATCTATGCGCTCGTCGTCGGCACCCTCGGCCCCGCCGTCGCGGAGACCCTCGAGTGGCCGCTGGTGTACATTTTTTCGAACCTGACGGTCCGCACCCTGTTTATCAGCCGCCCCAGCATCGTGATTGTGGTGGCGTGGGTGGTGGCGTTGATTCTGTACTTAACCCTCCATGTGTTTGTCCTCACGGTCAATCTCCAAGACGGATGGTCCCTCTCGGCCCGGGGGCGGGTGGGGCTCGTGTGGGCCCTCATCGGCCTCCTCGGCGGGATCGCCTGGGGCCTGCCGTCCCCGGTGGCGGCCACAGACCTCGTCGTCCATTGGATCGACCCGGCCGCGCTGGGCGTGACGATAATCACCAGCCTCGGCGCCCCCTGGTTGGTGCGGCACCGATCGGTGCGGGAGCGGACCCCGGTCCGTCCAACAGGCGATGCGCCGCCGCGTGCGAACCCGCCCTCGTGAGCCCGGGGTCAGCCCGTGCCCTCCGGCGGTCCGGCGATCCTCCCGGACGGGCCATGGAGAATGGGATCGGGACTTTCGGTGAGAGCCCGGGGTCCGGTTACCATAAACTGGCTGGTGGCAGACAAATCCACGAAAAGACGATTGTTCACCCCATGACGCGATCAGGGCGTCATCCGCCCCCACGGCTCCGCGGCCCCGGGTACCTGGCCAAACACGGCTTCGTTGCGTAAGACGGTCGTTTGCTCCGCGGCGGTCGTATGTTGGACTAATTCGCGTCCCATGCGTTCGAGTCGGCGAATCAGCTGCCACCGATCCGCATAGGGTATGCGGCAGAGCAGGTTCTGGTAGAAGGCACCGCCTTTCAAGACGAATGCGAGAAAGGCCTCCGGGTCGGCGGCGGACACCGTGGACGCGAGGGTCGTCGACGCGACCGACACGAGATGTCGACGAAAGGTGGCGTCCAGGACGCCTGGCGGAAAACCTGTGCGCTCGCCAAACGGGAGCGCCCATTTCTCCGCTAGGTCCGCGAGGGGCCGAAACCACAAGGCCACCATGGGAATCTGCCGAAAGTCGGTTTGCGGGGGCGGACACAACGCCGCTACCAGCCCACCCGGTTTGGTGACCCGCGCCATTTCTTGCACCGCCTGGTCCACCTGCGTAAAGTGCAGCGACGCCACGGCCAGGCAGACATCGAAGGTATCGTCGGCAAACGGCAAGTGCTCCGCCGTGCCTTGGACGACGTCGATGGTGCGGATCCCCGCCGCCCGGCGCTTCGCCTCCAATCGGTCCAAGAACGCGCGCGACGGATCCAACGCTACGACACGCCCGCGGTCCCCGACCTGGCGAAACAGGCCCAAGTCGATGGTCGCGCGTCCCGTGCCACAGCCCACCTCCAGGACCCGCATCCCGGGGCGGATCCCCAGCCGCTGCAAAAAGTCCACCGTCGGAACCGCGGCATCGGGGACGACGCGCGGATAGACGGTGTCGAAATCCAACTCGCCAAAAATGGTCCACCGTTGGGCCTCGGCGCGCCATGCCAATTCACCGGACGCTTCCAGAATGTGCCGCAACTGCGCCAGTAATGCATGGCCCGCGGGGGTGAGCATCACCGTCTCCCCCTGGCCCCGATATTGCACGTCGACGAACCCGAGGCGGCGGTAATGGGTCAACTGGCCAAAGAAGACCCCGTCCGACCACGGGCGGTGCAGGGTCCCCATCAGAAAATCATCTTGGCGCATCGATCCGTAATAGGCCAAGGCGTTCAAGTCTTCATGCGCGGAAATCACCAGATATAAAATCCGGAGCGCCCCCCAGGTCAAGGGTTGACGGGCCACAAAGGTCTCCACACGCTCGACCGCGCGTTCCACGTCCGCTTGCTCCAGGACGCGGTGTCCCTTGGTTCGTTGCACCTCATAGAGCGCGGTCCCCCAGATGATTTCGTGCAACGCCGCCAGCACGTCGTCGATGCGGCCCACCAGGGGTGGGCCGGCCACCACCGCGGGGGCAATCCGCGTCGCCTCCGCACTCGTCAACCAGTCGAAGGCGTCGGGAGCGACCTGTTCTTCCTGCTCACTGTTCATCCAGGTGTCGAGGACGACCCCGGCCTCCAAGGCCTCGCGGATCACGCGGACCAGGTGGGCTTCGGGGAGATCGGCCTGCACCAATTGCATCAATGCGTCCATTCGGGATCCTCTCCTGGGTCAGATGTCACGGACGGCGACCCCTGAGCGGCTGAGGGGAGTCGTTCCCTTGATTGTAGATCCGCGCGGACGACAGGCCCCCACGACAACGGCCAATTGGCCCGGGCCGCGTTTCCTCGCGACCGTCGCGGCGGCCGGGTTAACGCGAGCCGTGCTCGACGTGTCTCGGTTGAGGGTTCTGTTCTCGGACTAGTGTTGTAGAGGGTATACTGCAGCGGCCTATCTGGTGACATTCGTCGACCCCACCGGGCGCACCAGCGCAATCCTTATTCCGGTTTTTCGTTCGGATGCTACAGAAACCCCAAGTACGGCACGATCGATTGAGACAAATTTGAGACACTTCAAACAAGGAGTGTTCGCTCGCACCCCGAAATTCGACACAAAACGACACACACCCGAATGAGAGACACCATGGGACAACAACTCTGGAGCGCCTTACAACCGATTATCGATACCGACACCGGCCGTGTCGTGGGGCATGAAGCCCTCTTGCGTGGGCCGCAAGGGACTGAATGGGAATCGCCCGCCATGCTCTTTGCGGCCGCAGCGCACCTTGGGCATCAAGTGATTCTGGAAGCCACCGCCCGGCAGTTGGCCATGCGGCGATTGTCCGATTTGCCATCCCCGCAGCGGCTGTTTGTCAACATCGATGCCATGGTGGACGACATGCCCGCGGCGCCGGGACACCCGGCGGTTCTTCCGCATCGAGTGGTCTTGGAAATCTCGGAGCGCCAGCCGATCGTCGACAACCCGGCCCTGTGGTCTCAGGTGCAGGCCTGGCGGGAAGCCGGATTCGCCATTGCGCTCGATGACTACGGCACCGGCTTTATGGGACTGGGAGCGCTCTTGAAGTTGCGTCCAAACCTCCTGAAGCTCGATCGCGTCATTGTGCAAGGTGTCGAGCGAGACCCCATCCATCGCGCCGCCGTCAAGAATATGGTGGCCTTGGGGCATGACCTCGAGATCACCCTCATTGCGGAAGGCGTGGAGACGTTGGACGAGTTCTGGGAGTTACGGGCGTGTGGCGTCCGCTACATGCAAGGCTTCCTCTTGGGCAGACCCCAACGCGATCCTGTCGTGGCCGCCGTGCCCATCCCCCCTCAAGCGCCCGCTGGGCTTCTCGCTCATGCCCGGTAAGCGCTGCGACCGCGTCTCACAGGGTCAGGAGATACGGGAGATACTGGCACCCGGCAAACCCCGAGAGCCATGTGACCAGTATCATGACATCCCACAAGTCAAAGTGTCCTGGCCACCGAACGATGGCTCCAATCGCCACCACGCCGCTAGCGTCGGCGCCGTACCAGAATGCAGCGATCTGCAACATCCACGGGGGGGATTGGGTGGCAAGCCACCACGGTCCCTCGCGATAAACCCCGAGACTTACCCCGAAGCCGAACGACGCCATAATCAACACCGGCATCATCCCAAACAGCCATTCCATCATCGGAACACCGTCCTTTCCCTGTCATCGCGACCATAGCACAGGGGCGCAATGACACCGGGGATCAGACCGCCAACGACAAAGGCCGCCTCGCGGCGGCCCTGTCCCATCAGTAGCTATGCCGAAATCGATTCGTATGCCATGTAGCCTTTCCCTTGTTGATGCAAACCCCAGTCTTTGATGTGAATATGGACCGGAATATCGCCATGTCCGACCAGCGGGCCGTGCAGCTCGAGATCCTTCCCATCCGCTGAGACGTGCCCGGTGAAGGATTGGAGCGTGATGTCAAAAACTTGGTGGCCTTGCAACATAATTTCGACCTTAATGCGGTCCTCGAATGGGCTAGCAAACAGGTTGGACAGTTCCACGGCTTTACCGGAGAAATCCAACAGGCCGGCCGCACTGATACCTAGATAGATTTGGTGGTGAGCTAAGGCCTGATTGCATAAGCGAGACGCTTGTTCGATATTCATATCCTAGCCTCCTTAAGGAAGTGGGGGCATCCCCGTCCACGGTACAACAGGCGGTGCTCAGTTACCAAATCTGGTGACCCATTAGGCATTACACGCCCGCGGCGCCTCGGCTTTTGTGCGGGGTGCGTGACTCAAAGATGAACTCCACACGCCAGGTCTCGGGATTGAGGGTCAAGCGCGCGGCAAACGTCTTGCCGGCGCGGTTCTTGAACCCGTGAATCTCCGCGGTGGTCTTACCCGCCACCAGGACTTTCACTTGGGGCACGGTCAGCTTCTTTCCGGCGACGTCGCGCCAAATGGTGAAGGGGCAGCCCTCCTTCCAGCGGGAACAACTCCACCCGCGGGGGCTGGCCCCCACGGTGCCTTGGTGACACTGGGGGCAGGAACCGAGCGTCGCGGCCGGAGCCAGGGTTGTGGTCGTCTGACCCTGGGCCGTGGCCACGAGTTCCGTGGTATACTGCCGAATCGCCTGCATGAATCCCGACACCTCCTCCTTCCCTGCGGCAATCGCCTCGAGTCGCGCTTCCCAGTGACCCGTCATGTCGGGTGACTGGAGGCTGGCCGGTACGACAGCCAGGAGCTTTCGGCCTTTGGTCGTGGTGTGCAGGGTTTTCTTCTTCCGTTCCACATACTGCCGCCGTAGGAGCACTTCGATGATCCGTGCCCGCGTGGCTGGTGTCCCGAGCCCATGCTGTTCCATCAATCCCAGTAAGCTGGCATCGGTCAGCCGCGGTGCGGCTTTGGTTGCCTTGGCCATGATTTCGGCGGTTTGCACCGCGACGGCCTCCCCGGGGCGCAATCCGGCCGGAATGGACGGCGTGTCCTCGCCCTCCTCCTCGTCGATCACGGGCGCCGGCTGCCAAGCAGCCCGCCATCCGGCGTGGACCATGCGGGTCCCGGTGGTTTTAAACAATTGACCATTCGCCTCGGTCATGAGGGTCTTCCGCTCGTCTTGTCCGGCCGGCAGGAGCGCGGCCACAAACCGGCGACAGATCAGGTCGTAAATCTGACCCTCGACCCCGGAGAGCGCGCCGGTCGGTGTCTGGCCGGTCGGAATGATCGCGTAGTGTCCCGCCCCGCCTCCGCCACCTTGGCGTCGTTGACAAGGCGTCCCGTCCCCATCGGCTGCGGCAAGATCTCGAGCAGCGGGGCGTAGGCTGATATCGTTCGCAGGCCTTTCAGACGGACGGCCAGGGTGTCTGCGATGTCTTGCGTGATGTGACGACAGTCCGTGCGCAGGTAGCTGGTCAGGTGCTGGTCGTACAGCGCTTGAGCCGCATCCAGCACCTGCTGCGCCGTCAGCCCATCGCGTCGGTTGGCCTCCTTTTGCAGATCGTTCAGCGAAAAGAGTAGCGGTGGTTGGAGGCTCACCGCCTTGCGCTCGAGCGCCGTGATTATCCCGGGTATCCCGGGCTTCATCTGGGCCAGAACCGCCGCGGCCGTGGCCGGGTCCGGAATGCGATCCGGATGATCGGGGTCGCGTCCCTGCCAGAGGCCTGGGTAGTCGCCGGCGTCTGCGTGGACCGTGACCGCCACCTGCCAGTACGGGGTAGGTTGAAAGGTTTCAATCGCCCGGTCCCGGTCGGCAATCAGCCGCAAGGTCGGCGTTTGGACGCGGCCGACACTCACGGGGTGACCCGGTTCTCCATGCCGGAGGGAGAAAGCGCGGGTCGCGTTGAGTCCGACGAGCCAGTCCGCTTGCGCCCGGGCCTCGGCGGCGTGGGCCAGATGGTCATAGGATGTGCTGGGTTTCATGGTCTCGAGCGCCTTCCGGATGGCGGTGGGCGTGTTTTCCGACAGCCACAAGCGGTCAACGGGTTTCTGCACGCCGGTTAGGGCTAGCACGGTGCGAATAATATACTCCCCTTCTCGATCGGCATCGGTCGCGGCGATGATGCGATCCGCCTGACGACAGAGCGTGGTAATGATCCGGAGTTGTCCTTGCGTCTTCGGGACAGGAGCCAGCTGGAAGGTCTCGGGCAGCATCGGAAGCGTGGACCAATCCCACCGCTTCTATTCCGGATGATAGTGCTCGGGGTCCGCCAACGTCGCCAAGTGGCCATAGGCCCAGGTCACCACGTCTTCCCCGACCGTGACATACCCCTCATGCTTTTGGGGCGCTCCCAGCGTGCGGGCAATATCTAGGGCCACACTGGGCTTTTCCGCAATAATGCAACGCATGATCAATCCCTCCTTGTGATGTCGTGCCGTAGCTATTAGGCCGCATAGGTTCGTAGCCAGTCCTCCACATGCCAAATCGCCAGTCCGCGTCGGCGGGCGAGCCACATCGGCGGGCGAGCCACACTTCAATCCGGGCGCCGCGCGATTGTTCCCAACCGGGCAAGCAGATGACCGCGTATGCGGTCTTGAGGGCCGCGAGGTCGATGCGCATGGCCGCTTTCCACGCCATGCCCGGGGAGCAGAGCTCCGCGGGGTTAATGGCGTCATGGCCTGCGGCGCGGACGGTCGCGGCCATACCCTGGAAGGCCGGGCGATTCAGGTCCGGCAGGCCCGTCATGGGTCCACTCAGGTACCATCGCATGGGTGTTTGGGCGTCCTGTCGGGGTGGAACGAGCGCATCCACGGAGTCTTTGGGGACGCGGTACCGGTTGCGGCCGACAATGGCGGCCGGCAAGCGGCCCTGCTTGATCCAGTTTTGCACGGTCCGCGTGCTGCATCGGAGAATTGTGGCCACTTCCGCCGTGGTATAAAACGGGCTGTCGGGTGGCCGTTCGGGAGTCGACAGACCCATCACCGCCTTTCTCATCAGGAAAGACCCGGCCATGGGGCCGGGTCCCTGTGGTTTACATGGGCTTAATGCCAGGGCCTGGCGGACTGCCAGAGCCGATCGAACCAGTGGAGCGCCTGACGGTGAATGCGCGCATTGGCCACCACGAGCCCCACTTCGCGATTGCTGGTCATCGAGGGTGCAGACCAGTTCTGTGAGCCGACCCAGGTTGTGGTGGCCGTGATCAGGGCCTTGGCGTGTAGGTACGGGGTCTGGAGCGTCCGGACGTGGACGCCAGCGCGTTCCAACTGCTTCAGTCGCGATTGAGCCGCGGCGCTGTCGATCGCGCTGGTCGGCAGTAAGAGACGGGCGTTGTGATGGTGGGCGGCCAATGCGCTCCAGAGTGTCGGGACATCCCCCACTTCTTCCGTGGTCACGGCCACCGGTCCCGGCGCCGTCAGCAACGCCCGCAGCGCGGGTTGGGCTCCCGGGGAGAGCATCAAGGCCCGCCGCGGCGCTGGACCCGCTAGGTGGTCCGTCCAATCGGCGTGAAACGTGGCCGCTAGCGCCGTGGTCGTGGCCCGATTCGTGGTTTCGAGCGCATCTTCCGCATTCCACCCGCCGAAGGCGCTGGCCGTGCCGTTGGGCGAGCCGATAATGGCGAGCGCGTTCCGGTGGCCGGGATTCACGAGGAGATACTTCGCGTGGTCCGTCGCATAGGGTCGGTCGAAGCGGGCCGGTGCCCATCGTACGTGCACGCGGGTTCCCGCAAACAGGTGGCGTTCGGTGGTGACGGCCGCCGTATCGTCATAGGGATTGGCCGCCAGGATCACCTGCACCGGGATGCCACGGTGTGCCACCTGGATTAAGGCCGCCGCGTAGGGGCGATCCGTCAAGAGGTAGGCGTTGACGTCCACGCCGGTTATGGCGTGTTGTAAGGCCTGGTCCCAGGGCCGGAACCCCGCTTGGGGTTCGCTCACCCATTGCCAGATCTGCTGTGCCCGGGGGGCAGCGTGCGCGAGCCCTCCAGCCGCGACGACGCTGAGCGCGCCCACGGCCCCGGCAATGCGCCACGTTAGGGTTCGGGGGCGGCGCATTCCTTCACCTCCATGGCCCGCATCCAGACCGCACGGCCGCGGTCGGGCTGGGTTTGTAAGACCTGGTTCCAATCCTTGGTCCCGGCCGGTGGGCGTATGCGCTCCACCGTTTGGCCCTTCCGGGTGGCCGCGCGGATCGCCGCGGCGAACCGTTCGCCCGCCGGATCGTTGTCGGTGGCGCAGAGAATGCGGGTGTGCCCTTGCAGCTGGCGCGGGTCGAAGCCTGCTTCCCCACCCAGCGCCATAATCGCCACGTTCGGGGGTAGATCGGAATGTAAGTCATTGACTGTCGGCAGGAGCGCGGCCACGCTCAGGCCATCAATCGGGGCCTCGGTAATGATGAGTGTCGGTGCATCGCTTGCCCCGATTTGCCACCAGCCGTCCCGCTTGTGTGAGCCGGGAGCCATGGGCCGCGGGTTCCCCCCAAACCACTCGGGCGGCGGTTCTTCGCCGGGGTGCCGCCAGCGCAAGAGAGCGCCGGTCGGCTGGCTGTCTTTAAGGGGTTGACTGTGATCCCAGCAGGGAAACAGGAGATAGTGGCCATATTTGGGTCCCCACCCGGCCAGGATGGCGGGCGGGTCTTGGTGCAGGACGGTGCGGATCAGGCCGGCCGGAATTTGGCGGATATCGGCCAGATATTCGGTGATGAGCGGCCATGCTGCGGTCGATTGACGATAGAAGTGGGGCATTCGGAAGGGCTGGGGGGCGGCCTGCGGCCGCGTGGGGGCCATGTTGGGGGGATTGACGGTCGGTACCGCGTCATGGAGCCAGGCTTTGGCGCTGGTGAAGTCGGTGCACACGCCCAGATCGACCAAAAAATTGATGGCGCCGGTGCCGGCGCGGCCGGTCTGCGGCCCGCTCCAGACCCGGTACAGGTCCGATTGGCCGGTGGTTTTGACGTTCACTTTGCTGCCATCGGCCAGGGTCCACTGTACGACGTCCGGCCCTTGTCCGCGCAAGGGTCCCTGAGCGTCGGGAAACGCGATCGGAATGATGGTGGCCAACGGGATCTGGCGCAAAGCCGCGGTGGTCTCTTGGATGTGACGAAATGGTTGCCGAGTAGCCATGGTGGTGCCTCCTTCTGAGGGTATTATTCCAGCTCCAGATCCTCGGACTCGTGTTCATCGGGTCGGGCGAGGGCATCAAAGAGCGTGTCTTGATGGAGTGCCGGCGCGGCGGTTGGGGTGTCCATGCATCACGGGGGTCCGGGATCGGCTGGCCTTCCGGAGCCCAAGGCGGCCAGTGCCAAGGATGGGGGGCTGTCTCTTGCAGGGCTTGGCCACACAGCCAGGCCATCGCATCGGTGCGTAGTGCGCGCTCGTGCCAGGGATTGTTGGCGTAGGCATGAAGCGCTGCGTCGATGGCGGTCGGCATCGGTCCCAGGTATCCATTGAGGGTCCGGAGGAACCCGTTCCCCCACCGGTCGTTGAAGGCCCAACGCGCCATGACGGCCCCAAAGGACTCCTGGGGAATGTGTGGGGCCATCTGGTCTAAGAGCGGCGATCCGAACCGGTGTGGGGCATCCCGGAGGATGGCGTGGAAGTGCACGACGATCGCCCGGCTGTACAGTTCCGGAACGCGTCCCATGTGGGTCAGCGGCGTCCAGTACGTGCCCCAACTCCACTCCGCGGCTCCCCGTCCGCTGCGCACGTCATCGGGGCGTGTTAAGGCGTCCATGCTGGGGCTGCGGGCCAGTCCGAAGCGGAGCGGCAACCCGGCGTCCATGGGGTCGTAGCCCGCGCAGTCAATGACGGCCCAGGTGGTCTCGGGGGATGTTGCGACGGGTTCGGGCCACACGGCGCTGGCGCGCCATTCGATCCAGCGGTTGACCGGTATCCATTCGTCCTGGATGATGACCCAGCCTTGTTGCGCGAGTTGCTGAAAGGCCTGGCGCTTTTGCTCCAGGGTTTCCCGGACCTTGCCGCGGGGCTTCTCCGGCTCCTCTGGTGGGTTATTGTCGGCCGTTGGCGGTGTGGTGAATAACGAGAGTTGGTGTTCGGGGTCCATGTGCGTTGCTCCTTCTTCCCTACGGCTGATGGTCTGGTGGTTGGTTGCGGGTGCTCATGAAACGCGTGGCCTATGGGGTTGCACCCAACGGGTTCGCCTCGGGCTTAGCTGTGGGCACTGCGTACGATGTGGGTCATTGGCCCGGGCGCTGGGTCCAAGCCCAGCAGTCCATGGGTGCCGGTGGCCGCGTTCGTGGTATCCCATGCAGTCTCTACGCCGTAGAAGCCGGAAAATGTGCCCGTATAGCTCGGTGCCCACACCGTCACGGTGATTGTCGCTTTCCCCAACGGGCTGGCGGTCGCCGGCATGCGCTGCACGGTCCATCCCTGCGGCATGCCGACGTGGCCCGTGATGGCGGACCATTGCACCGGCCCGCCCAGATCGGGGCCGAGCTGCCCTTGATTCAGATCCCAGGCCCACTGCAACGCCGCATCCATCGGTTTCGGGAGCCGCGCACTCAGCGCACCCGGTAAGGTGCTGGGAATCCAATGCCACGGTCCCGCGCCGGTTTTCTCCCCGAACCACAGGGTGGGATTGGGGTCCTGGGCCGTGGTCATCCCGATCGGGTCGATGGCCCAGGTCTGATTGGCCCACGAAACGGCCACGGTTTCGAGGTCACGCGGCGCGGCCTGGTGGGTCGCTGTTTGAAAGCTGGCCGCCAGGGTCGTGGATCGAGGCTGGGATTGGCCCGTCGTGGGTTTCGAGGGCCGGTGGTGCCGGTCCGGAACTCGTTGGCCCGATGCTTGCGTGTGGTGGGATGGTACGGTCTGGGGATGACCCTTGAGCGCGATCAGGCCGACGTACAGGCCCGCCGCGGCCGCGGTGACGAGAACGCCCGTGAGTATCTTGGTGCTCGTTCGCATGGGATGCCTCCTTGGTCTCATGATTGAGGGGCTTGTGATTTGACCAGCGCCATTGCCGCCACCATTTGATCCGCATAGGCCCTCACCGTCTCCGTGTTGCCGCCTGGCGGCACGAAATTGTACAGCGAGGCCACTTGCGGCCACGTCATGCCGGGCTGATAGCCCGGCGGCAAGGAGCCGTCATAGTATTCCGCGAAGGCCACATGCCACGAGTGCGTTGCGTTGTAGATCTCCATGAGCAATTCCGCCCCTAACAGGAGATTGTCTTGGGGGGTATGCCAGGTGCTGGGGTTGTAGCCGGGCAGTTTCTGCGCCGTGGCCGGTTCGATTTGCATGAGACCATACGCCCCGTTGACGTTGCCATTCGCATAGAGGTTCGGGATGCCCCCACTTTCATGGAGCATGACGGCGCCGATCGCGTCTTCGAGCGTGGTTGTCGGGACCATGCCGTGATCGACCTGGGCCGCGGCGCTTGCGATGTCGGCCCACCAGTGGTCGAGGGCCTGCTTGTTGGAGATGAGCTGGATCGTGCCAACCGCTCCGGACGCCTGTTCCGGCCAGGGGATCGTGTCGCGCACCCCATTGGCCCATTGAGCATGAATCATGACCAGCCTATTGCTGCCGGTGAGCGGCACTTGGGCGCCCCAGACCACGCCGCCAGACCAAACCGGCACGTTGGAGCCGGACACCGACGAGAGCGCGAAGGTCACCTGGCGGCCGCTCTTGGTGGTCCCCCAGACTTGAATGGGTTCGCCTAAGTCCTGGTATGTCAGGTCATTCGCGCGGGTCGTCACCGTCACCTGGCCTGTTTTGGGATTCACAGACCGGGTGACGGTCGGTGCGGTCCAAGCGTGCTTCCCGGCCGCGCCGGTCGGCGCGGTGCCGACGACAAAGACCCATGTCGGTTGATGGCCCGGATCGGTAAACTGCCCGGTCTTGTCAGACCATGGGGCCAAGGCCCAAGCGCCCAACGTGGGACCCGCATCGTAGCTCTGGATGAGACCTTGAATTTGGCTCGCGTACTGGGGATCGCCGGTCCATCCCGCCGGGGCTTGGACGGCCTGGTGAAACGCGGTGAGCCCCGCTTGCCATCCACCCCTGCCCAAATCGTGCGCGAGGGCGGCCACGCCGGTCGCGAGGTTCCAGGTGGCGCTGTGGGCGTCCTGACCGGTCGGAATCAGGCCGCTGTGTGAGCCCAATCCGAAGAGACCATACCCGATACCCAGCGTCGTGACGTGGTGCGATCCGATGCCCAAGAACCCCGGGTGATAGGCGGTGGAACACGCCTCGCCGGCGCTCTGCTGGTTGGAGCAGTAGTAGCGGTCCCCATAGACTTGTCCGTCTGACGCT
This sequence comes from Bacillota bacterium, assembly GCA_021798975.1. Lineage (GTDB taxonomy): Bacteria > Bacillota > Sulfobacillia > Sulfobacillales > Sulfobacillaceae > Sulfobacillus_B. The sequence continues at coordinate 31,321 of JAJZBJ010000005.1, forward strand.
TGATTCAACACGGCCAACGCGATGACGTTGGGCACACCCCGGGGCGCGGCGTCAGCCGTGACCGTGACCAACCATTCCGCGGGACGGCTCATGGTGGTGGCGATGGCCGGGGGGCTGGGGCCAAAGAAGTGCGTGAACCATTGGCCGACGCCGGCGAGTAAGGCGATGCTGCCCAGCGCAAAAACCAGGACGAGGAGGCCGCCGCCGATGACGGGCAGGCCTCCCCCCAGCGCCCAATAAAAGAGGCGCCGTTTCGCGTGCTGCTTGGCGGCGTCCATCAGAATTTGGTCGAGCGTTCGATCGTCGGTCATCGGATCCCCTCCGTTGCGGGCGACCGTTAGTCGCCCGGTTCATAGGCCGTCGCGTCGGGCCGTGGTCCGTCGTGTCCCGTCCGATGCGTAGGCGTCACGGCTTGGGCTTGGATTTGTTCTATGACTTGTGCGAAGCGGCTGCTGACGAATCCCGCCAGTCGACCCGGCTTGCGCTCCGTGTCCAGCCAGTAGGCCCGCTCGACCGGGGCTTGGCCGGGTTTGACATCGTGGTAGACCCAGGTGTTGTCCCGCTGGGTGTCGCGGGGGTAGTACGATTCAATCGCCATGAACCCGGACTCCCCGGTTGCCCGGTCTTGGACCGGGCGCATCTCCATCGCCCAGAGGACGCGGTTGTTGGTGCCCGCCGTCACGACGAGCGCCTGATGAATCGGTGGATTAGCGGTCTCCACGGCGTCCAGTTCCTCCCGGACCTGTTGGACGACAGGCGCGGTGTTGGCGGGCATCGCCAGGGTCGTGGCGTGATAGGACCGTTCTCCCATGAATCGCTCCTTTCTGGGGTCTCGCCCCCATGGAAAAAGCCCCACCATTTGGCGGGGCGTCTGTGGCTCCGTTATGACCCATACAAGAGGGTGGTTTCGTGTGGGGCCGTGTCGATGGTCACCCAGGCGCGCTGGTTGCCGGCAATGAGCAGGCCTTCACCGACCCGGGCATTGCTCAGCAAGTCTTGCTCCGCGTCACTCAGGCTGAAGAGCGTGGTCAGCGCCTCGAGGTCTTTGCCCTCCTGCCTGAGCAGGAGCTTGTAGGCGGCATTGGTCAACACCTGCTCGCCGTCACCGCGGACCGCGTCCGCCAAGAAGTCAATCACGTTCTGGGTCACGACATTAAAGCTGCCGCCATACTTCCGGATGCGCTTGGAGAGCGACTTCATGAACTTCAGGGCTTCCGGTGCGCGGGCATCAATCAGCATCCAAGCTTCGTCCACGACGAGCATCTTCCGTGCGCCGCGATCCGCTCGAATCAAGTCCCAGGCATATCCCAAGACGTTCACATATTGGGCGCGTTTCACCGTGTCCGGTGCGTCGTCGAGGTCGTGAATGTCGAGGACCACAAAGTCGGCCGCCAGCTGCGAGGGCACGGTCGACGGCCCGGCCCAGAGGTCCGCGAGGGCGCCTTCCCCGGCGGTCCGGAGCAGCGCCGCCAGCACGGCCCAATCCGCATCCGGATCGGCGGCCGCATGGTCTTGGCAAATGCGATAGACGGTGCCCACGTGGGGCCACGTGTCCGCGGGTGTGGCCGCGATCGCTTCGGGGTCCATCGTTAACGGCATGCCCGCCTGCTGATAGCTTTCTTCTAACGCCTGCTCCAGCATGGCCCGCTGCATGGCCGTGAGATCCGGCAGATACGTCGCAAAGTACCCCATCACCCGTTGACTGTGCGTCATGAGCGGGGTTTGGGTGCCGGTTGTACCGTCGTCGTCGACGTCGGCGGGGAGCGCCGGGGGTTGCAACGGGTTGACCCGCGTCCCGCCGCCCGCGGCGTTGACCCAAGCGCCGCCCAAGGCGGCGCAGAGGTGCCGGTATTCGCGTTCGGGGTCGACCACAATCACCTTCACGCCTTGGAGCCATTCCCGAATCATCATGAGCTTGGTGGCGTGAGACTTCCCGCCGCCCGGTGGGGCCAGGACGGCAAAGTTCTTGTTGGTAATGCCGGCGTCAGCGGGGGGTGCCCAGCGGTCCAGCAGAACCAGCCCGTTGTCCCCGTCGTGGCCCAACAGGATGCCGGAGCCGTGATTGATGCCACCACCGCCGAAGGGCCACGCGGCGGCAATGGTGGAGACCGGCCACGTGTGCGGGGAGCGGCCTTGTAACGCCTCGTCGAAGAGGCCCCACGGCCCGGCGGCCTGGAGGCCTGCATTCTGATAAAAGACGAGCGGCCGTGCGCGCATGCCTTGCGCGGCCAAGGCCCCCTCGAGTCGCCGGGCGCGGCGAGCCCCCGTGGCCGCATCGGGCGCAGTGACGACCAGAAACACCCCGATTCGGAAGACGCTTTGCTGTTCCGCGTCCATTTGGTGGAGCAAGACTTGGGTGTTGTGAATTTGCCGCTCGAGCCGTTGCGCGAGGAGTGGGCCGCCTTTGGAGACCGCCAGTTGACCGGCCAGTTGGCCCATGCGGCGATTCAGCTCCTGGATGCTCGCCAGGGCATCTTCGGGTAACGCGTGCAGGCTCAGCGTGACACCGGGCAGGTTGGCCGCGGCGGTGAGCCACCCCGCCTCCACGGTCGGCGGAAAGGCGTGGATGGCATAGACTTTGGCCCATTGATCTCCGACCAATAGATGCTGGGGGCTGAACTCGAGGGCACTGGGGGCGAAAATGTTCTTCAAGGCATTCGTACCATACGTGCCGGGGTTTTTGCTGGGCATTACAAGGCCTCCTCCGTCGTGGGTGGGTGAAAGACCGGCGCCATGCGGTGCAATCCATCGGGAACCGTCTCGACGGCGGCCTGGTGGGCATGAAAAGTCAAGAACAGCAGCTCGCGCCAGGCGGCGTCATCCATGATGGTGGCTCGAAGGCCGCGAATGCGGCCCAAGTCGGTTTGCAGACCACGCAGCGTCGTCTGATGTTCGGCCGGCGCATCCGGCCCGGTCCGCGTGCAGAGCAAGTAATATTTCCGCTCGACGGTGGTTCCGGAGCGCACCATCTCGCTCACCCACCGGATGTAGTCGCGCAGAATGGCGCGGCGCCGCGGATCGGCCGCCGCCAGCGAGTCATCCAGCATCGCGAGATACCGGTCGAGATCGACCGGGCGATACACGGAAAGCCATTGCCACGGCACGTTGAGCCCATTCAGTGCGGCCCAGAGGCCGTTGATGGCCGCGGTGCGCTCTCGATCGGACTTGAGGGCGAGGTTGTACGGGGCGATTTCGACCCCGGCGACCACGCCCCCATCCTCGCGAATGAGGCATCCGCTATGGAGATCCTTCAAGGGGAGCCAGTCCTGAGCGGCCAGGGTGCGGGGCGTTGTGGCCGGTACGGAGGTCTTGCTTGCTCGTCCGGCCACAGGTTTCTTAGTCAGGGGCATGCGGTCATCATCCCTTTCCATCAATCAAGCCCGAACTCTCCATGAGCCCGGGCCTTGTCATCTCTCGTATTAGTCCTCATTCCAGTCTGGTCGTCGCCAGTCATAGGGGTAGCGGCGGGGCTGGCGGCGGTAGCGCCAGCTCGCCACGATCCGGCGATATAAGGGATCGCCATGGGGCGGGGGCATAGCCAAGCCAGCGCCGATGCCGCTGCCTAACAGAAACGCCATCAGGCGAACCGGAAAGGGCCACCCGATCAGCCAAACCATCAGGAATAATAAAACGCCCGCCAGAAGACCGGCGAGCGTGACCACGACTTCGGGGATTCCCCATCCGGGAAAGAATTCATATCCGCGTCGAATGGGCGCAGGAATGAGGTAGTGTTTAGATTCGCCAGCCTGCATTACGGTTCACGCTCCTCTGGGTGCATCGTTCTGTTAGGGGGCGTGTCCGTGCGCGGTGCCTCAATGACGCGCCGCATATCGTTCCCCAACAGCTTGGCCAGACCCCGTTTTTGATTGCGGGGCACCGGTTCGGACAGGGTGCCGCATACATCGCACGCCATGGGGCCTCCATAACGGGCTTTGACCCACGCCCAGTCGGCCCCATCGTTCGTCGTCTCCGGATGTTCCCAGACAACCAAGCACTGGGGGCAGGTGCACCATTCCCGAAGGCTCGTTTTTAGATCATAGTCGTTGGGCATATGTCGCCGTGGTCCCGGGACGTTTTCGCTCCCTTGACGCATTCTAGCTGCCACCCCCCATATTGCCGCCGCCGCTCATGCCGATCCACCCCGCCACCCGCGTATTGGTGAACCAACTCCCCCAGCTGCGTTGCCCGTGCTCCGCGACCGGCCGTACCGCCACGCCGCCGACAGCCAGCATCCCACTCCCCATGCCCGATCGATAGGCCCATTGTTGCAAGAGGTGCGGTCCACGAATCCCCACGATCAACCATCCGACAATCAGCAGGAGGGAGAGAATCATCATGATCGCCGTGCGTAAGGATGACAAGGGCAGGCCGGCGATCAGGGTTACCGCGCCGCCGTGGTGTAGAATGCTCCCGATGGTGCCGCTGGCGGCCTGAGACGTCATGAACTGGGTCGTGCCCACGAGGCCTTTCAGGGCGAGCAGCTGCCACGCTTGGGCCAGGGACAAGACGACGAGCCCTTGCCACCACGCCGTCCACGTGCCACCGTCGAGGTTGATCTGCCCTAAAGCCAAGAACGGTCCGGCTAGGACGTAATAGATAAGCTCGGCACTCCGGATGGCCATTTGAATGAGAATAACCAGGAGGGCAATCACCCCACCAGCCAGAGCCAACGATGCCGCCAGCACAAAGCCCGCCGCGGCCGATGGCAATGTGGCGATGTCAGCCGACAAGGAATGGAGCACAGTGACGGAGCCGGTCATGGGGGATGCCATGGCGACGGACCCCAGATCGAGACCCCATTGAAAGACCGTCGTGGCCAGCGTCCCCGCGATGGCGATGAAGATCATGCTCCGAAGAGTCCCCTTCCAGAGCGCGGTGCCATCCAGATCGGCGGTGCCTTCATTCCAAAGAATATAGCGGGTGAGCGCTTCGTAGCCCACCCGTAGTCCGAGCAGCGTCCAGACGACCGCCATGAGGTCCGTTTGCAGGCCTTGGACCCACGGGAGCTGAGTTTGAGCAATGGCTAGGCCGCCGATTGCCTGCGCGATGATGCCAATAATATCCAGCATGCCGCCGATGATGTGGTTCATCACGGCTTGAATGCCGGTCATCATGAGCTGACCCACACGGATACACCTCCTTTAAGTGCAGGGCCGGCTGGTGGCCGACCCTGCGCTTTGGATTAGAACAGGCCGCCGGCAAAGTGGGCGATACCGCCCGCGCCGGCAACAATCGCCGTCCCGATGACGACTTTCTTGATCCCTTGCAGGTGATGGGCGTCGGTGGCACCGTCGCCGCCCGACAAGTTGCGCATCAACGCGTGGTAGCCCACCATCAATGCGCCGCCGCTCACGCCAAGACCCGCAATCCAGGTCCCGGCCGAGTTCATGAGCCCGGAGATCGCCGTGCCCGCTTTCGTTTGGCCGATATTCGGCGCGGACGCCAGCAGAATTTTGGCGTGCTGCACGTGGGCAGGGGACGCCATGTGGATTATGTGATGCATCGTGTTTCCTCCTTTGGCCCTATAGGGCGAGTTCGTCATCCAGCGCCCGCTCGCGGGGCCGGGATGCCTTGGCGGCAGTGACGCCGGGTTTCGGGCCGCGCAAGCGGTCCGCGATGGACTTCAGCTCCGGATCGGTTTCGGCAGCCAGCTCGATTTGATTGACCATGGCATGGACGCGGCGCCCGACTTCTTGCTGAACGCGGGTGATGTTTTTCGGATCGTTATCGGCCCACCCCGCGACGTACCCTTGGCTGTATCCCTTGGTGTCCAGGCCCAAGGCGTCCGCCAGTACGTAGGCGGTGGTTTCCGCGGTCACCTCCTCTTGCCCGACGTGGCGCTCGCGGGCCTGCTCCACGGTTGTGATGCCCAAGCTGTGACTCCATTCGTGAAGGAGGGTTTTGAGATGTTGGTCCGGGGCCGCGTCGGCGCGCAGCGTAATCTGCTGCGTGGCGGGGCTCCACACCCCATACGCTCGGCCGGTGTCGCCAAATAATACCGGCACGCGGGGGACTCCCATGAGGTGCGATAGGAGCTCGGCCATGGTGTCGCTCGTCAACGGGATGGCCTTGGGCACCTGGAGCGGTGCGCCTTGGGTTTGTTCGTAAGCAAAGACCGTGGCCGCCTTGAATCCCACCACGTGCCGCGGCGCGGGCTTCGGCGATTCAACCCCCTCCTCGCGTTCCGCTTCCTCGTCGGGAGCGCGGTACTTCACCGGCGCGAGAATGGTGATGCCCTTTTCTCCCTTCTGTACCTGACGTCCCATCTGTTTCCAAGCGTTGTAGCCCGCCACATACGTCGCATCAGGGCGTTGGAGCATGATCAAGAGTGCATTGCCCGGGCTGTAGGTGGGGAAGCGGGCCAACGTGCGTGCCCACTGGCGCCAGGCTTCGGGGTCTTCGACCAGTTGTTGGACACCCTGGTCGACCAGTGCCCGGGCTTCGTCGGTGTTCGTGCGGATCGCCTCCTTCAACAAAAACACCTCCCCGGGCATCCAGGGAGGTCGCAAGGCTCGGGTACGCATGCGCCAAGCCCGCGCGCCCGGGCTCTCTTCCGAGAGCCGGAGCGTCCAGGTTTCGCGTTAGTCGCCCGGTTCGTGTTCGGTGGTCCTGACCGGTTTCGGCATCGGGGTGGTGGCGTACGGAAGCGCGCCCCGCGCGCGATTAGACCATGATGTTGGGGTCATCGAGAAGCTGTTGGATGATGGCCCGGGGTGTGCGCTGCACGTTGGACGCCACGGCGCCGCGCACGTGCGCGGTGGCATCCCGGGCTAATTGCACCAAGGTCGTCGCGGGGGCTTTCGGGGAGCTCGCGACGGCACACCGCACATTGATGCTGGGATCGTGCGCGAGTTGTGCGAGCAGACGCCCCGAACATTTGGGATTTTCCGCCACGGTGAGCCGGGTCCACCAGTTCGGATCGTGGGCCAGAATTTCTAAGATGGCCGCTGGGGTGCGTTGGGACCCCGCCAATGCGGTGCACACCGCGGGGTCGCCCTGGCGGGCCACGTCGGGCAGTTGTGCCAATGTAAAGGTCCTTTGCATGGATGGCACCGTCCTTTGGGGTTATAAAGCGTCTGGCGGTTGGTCGCGCCAATCCAGGGGCTCGGGTTGGTCGCTGAAGAGCGCGGTCAGCATCTCGTCCTCCGCGGGTGTGTCATCCGGTACCATGATGGTCAACGTACTCACCTCCTCTCGAGGGTCTGCATCATCCGCCCATCCGTCCACCAATCCGTGCCACACGGGCAGCGGCTCCAACCGTTCCGTGGGCGGCTCGAAGGGCCGCGGCGTGGCCACGGGGGCGAACAGGGCCCATTGACTAAGGTCAGGCAGTGGCAACCGGGCCGGCGCGAATCCGGATTGCCAGGTCAGCACATGGTTTTCTGGCCACCGCATAATCTCGTCGGGCTTAATGAGGTCGCGCCCCGTCAGGGATTGGCCCTGGCTGGTATGACCGACATTGGTATTGATGGTCATCCAGCCCACTTTCGGCATTTGCGCACTCTCGGTCTGGGTGGTGTATTGGCCCATGATCTTGCAAAGCTCGTCCGCCGTCTGAATGTCACTCGTCCGGAGAAAGCACCAGGTGCCCAAGTTGCCGCGAATCGTGCGCTCGGTCTCGCGATAGTGCTTCTTCAGCTGCTCGAGGTTCTGGAGCGCTAAGACCAAGCGAATCCCCATCCCGGCCGACACCGTGACAAACTGGTCAAAGTCCGGAAAGGCGGGCATATTGCCAAACTCATCGAGGAGGAAATTCACCCGGTGTGGAAGGCGCCCGTGATGTTGGCGTGCCGATTGGGTCAGTGCCCGGAAGAGCTGCGCGATATAGAGGGACGCCACCATATACTTGGAGGTCTCATCGTGCGGGATGACCAGAAAGACCGCAGTGGGTTGGGCGTCGTTGCCGATCAGTCCCATATCATGGTCGGCCTCACCGGTCACCCAGACGAGTTCGGGATCGCCGAAGATTTGCAAGCCGGCCGCCGTGGTGGTGAGAATGCCCGCCCGTGTTTTCGAGGAAGATAATTTCACCGTGCCGTAGGCACTGCGCGCGGGGTGGTCGTAGGGAAACGTCTGGAACAGGTCATCCAGCCCGGCCCCTTCATCTTCCCCGCCCGCTAATAGGAGACTGTAGACACTGCCTAAGTGGTGCTGGCCAGGCGGGGCCTTATCCGCCACAGCCAAGACCAGCGCCGCGGTGAGGCTGATCTGCCCATTGACCCAAATGGGCTCGCTGTTCGTCAAACTGCCCGAGCCAAACGTAATAAGGTGTCCGATTTCTCGCGCCAGCGCCGCGGCCCGGGCCACGTCGCCCCACTCCAAGGCCTGGCGGACGGCCTGCACCGGGTTGAAGCGCTGGGACCGCCCCGGCCGGGGGTTGATGAGATCCAACCGGACGATGCGATACCCTTGCTCACGGAGCCAGTCGGCAGTGTGCTCGTGAATTTCGCCCTTGGGGTCCGTCATGACCAGGGATTCCTGCGCCGCGTGGCCGATGAGAAAAATCGACGGAATGATGATCCGGCGGGACTTGCCGCTTCGGGTACTGCCTAAGATCAGAGCATGTTCATCGCGTTCGAGGAGCCATCCCCCGGAAGGGTTGCTGATACGGTTGGCGCCCACGAGAAGACCTGCGGGGAGTAAGGCCATCGGCGTGCGGCCGGAGGCCGCTTTGGGCGCCGTCCACGCTTGGTAGCCTCGCGCGAGATCCATCACCGATCGCCAGTGCGCGGTACCATGCTGGCCTCGGCCGGCGGCCGCGGGTCCGCCCCAATCGGATCGGCGGTCGCGGCCCGCTTGCACCATCACAAACAGCCCAAACGCCAGGGCGACGAGAAACGTCGCGAGAAGCATCGGCCCATGGCCCAGGACGGCCGGCCAGCCGTGCCACGGCAGGTAGCCCTGCGTGTGTGTCCACGCCCGCCAAAGGGTGGTGAAGCGATGGAGGGTCTGTTCCGGGCTGCCTGGGGTCGGATTGCTGAGCCGGTGCGCCTTGGCGTCGTGATACCACGGCTCCAAGACGTGGACGATCGGGTCGGCCACTTCCATGGCCACCAGCCACGCCGGGAGAAAAGCGAAGAGCGCGCCGACAGCCATGCGCGCTCTTCGTTGGGGGTCCGCGCCGTTAAGGCTCGGTGTTGCCATCATGCCTCGCTCCTCTCGCTACAGTTGAATGTCCATGCCCATCGTGCGGGCCTTGGCCAGCTCGGATTGCTGTCGACGCCATTGGCTCTCCGCCAGTTGGTATGCGGCACGACGTCCTTCATACTCGGCCTTTTTGATCTCGCGTTGCAGGTCGCGGGTCAACAATCGTGCGCTAACTGAGTTGCTATGCGGGTCCTCGCCGCGCCGAGGGTCGGGAGGCACTGACGACGCGTCGCCCGGTGACCGGCCGCCCGACGCCGCCCGGAGGATGGGCGTTGCTAAGCGCTGGAGCATGTCTTGCTCGGCACGATCCCGCATTTCGCGAGCAGCCGCTTCACGCTTAGCGGCGTGTTCCGGTCCGCCCCAATCGGTCCCGCCCGGAGGAGACCAATGTACCAGGCCGAATTGGACCGCTTGCTCGGTGTATTGCGCCATGGCGGCTTTCAGCTGGGGGTCTTCGGTGACCATCCAGCGTGCAATGCCCAGGACCCGCTCCTTGACGTCGGGCGGCATGTAGGCGAAGGCCATCCGGCCGTGTCCGGGCATCTCCGTCCGCAAGGTCTCCAGTTGAGTCCTCAATCTCTGCTGATATCCCTGTTCTATGGAGGTTCCCCGTTGGCTGAAGCGCGCCTGGTCCAGCTGTTGTCTGGTCGTGGCTATGAGTTCCTGACGCGCAGCATCTTTGGCCTTCCCCAGGGCGGTTAGTTCCGGTTCATACAGTTTCTTGGCCCACGCCCGACGAATGTCCCGGATTTCCTCCGCAGACCAAGTAGGCCAGCGCCGACTAGGTTCTCCACGTTCCCAAAAAAGTAGGTGAATGTGGGGATTGGCCTCGTTGCGCTGGTGCCGGTGGACGGCGGCAATCCATTCGGTTTGCCGGGGGTCCAGCCCCAAGCGGCGAAGCATTTCGGGGACCGCGTTCTGCGCGGCCGCATCCCATCCCGCTTTTGTGGTGAGTGCCCCGCCCATGGCGAGGGCATCCGCCTCGCCAACCGACACAATCACGCGCCACACGGTACCCTTGGCGGCCCGGATCTGCGATTGCGCGTCCGGAGCCGGGAGTGTCCCAAAATATCCGAGACTGCCTTCTCGCTCGCCGGCATACCGCGTGTGGATGACGGCCGATTCCAGACTGGTCCGATCCTCATCGACCAGCAGCTCATCCTTAGTTACCGAGCCCATGTATTCGACGTGATGGGCGGCGCTGGCGAGCGATTGCCTCTGTTGGCCATGAGCTTGGTAGAAATGCAGACGGAGTATCATCGGTTGCTTCGGCATGATTTAGGCCTCCCCGGCACCGGCATCATCGTAACGAAAGAGCCCGGTCACGGTATCTGGATCACCCTGAACCCAGCCGTACTCTTGTTGGACGACAGGGTCCGCGAACAGGGTCGTGGCATCGAGGACGGCTTGTTGTGCCCGCAATGCGGCCTTTTGTTGCGCTAACTCGGGCGGCAGTCCGTCCGCAACTGCAATGGCTTCCGCCTCGCGCTGTTGCTGGAGCAGGAAGGTGGCTTGGGCGGTGATGGCGGCGAAGTTCACCCCCGCGAACACATCCCGAAAGACCGCCCGAATGTACGCTTCCTCCTCCGCGGGTGCCGCGCGGCGTCCCTCGCGCACCAGATTCCACTGGATGGCCTCGCGAAGCCACTGGGCCACGGATAGGCCCCGCGCCTCGGCGGACTGCTGAACCGCGATGGCCTCACCCTCTGGGACGTGGGTCTTCAGCAACCGCATTGCCTGCTTGAGTTGTCCCATGGGCTATTCTCCCTCCAGCATGTCTTCAGCGCGTAGGTATCGCGTGAGCATTTCGGTGGCTTCCTGGCGAAGCTGACCCCAGTAGCGCCGGAAACGCTGGTTGATGGTTTCGTCGGATTGACCTGGCATCTGGGCTTTAAGGATTTGGCGCGCTTTACTCTCTTCAATCTTGGTGAGCAGTCTTGCATTGACCGCCACGTCGTAAGTCATCCGTTCTAAGTGCTCGAGACTCGCTTGGAACTGCTCCCATGTCATACCCTCGGATAGACCGAGCTGCATAAGACGGCGTGCTTCTTCGGCCACCGACGTGCGATGTCTGCCTGCGCGAGCCTTCAGTAAGTCGTAAAACCCGTCGGGAATCCAGACTTTAATTTGCACCCCTTCTCGGTCTCGAGGGGTAGTCGATGGTTCCATGGATCAACCTCCTTTCATGAATTGGGGGACTCGGGGACTAGGCTAGAACCTAGTAGCCACGCTAAATTGAGTCGATCGAGGTCCCCACTTGCGCAACAGTTTGTATGCGGTGGTCCCACGACATCGCGCATCGGGGGACTTATGGCTTTGGCTTGGAATCCGTGTGGTGATGCGGTTTTCCATCATTCATGCCTCCGCGGCACTGCCGCGGATGGGTCCACTACCTTTATCCTGCGTAGTCTTGACACCCTCCCCCAATCTTGGGGGTAGGGCGGAGACGGTTCTGGGCCTTCGGTCCCGGAACGGTCGGGGGATGGGGGTTCCTAGTGACGGTTGCGCCACAGAGTTAAGGCCTCGCTCAACCAGAAAACGTCCGGCCCCAGCTCGTCCCGGATGTGTGACGCAATCGCCTGCTGGCGGGGCGTCATGTGTCCGGGACGCTGTTTGCTTTGCTCTAAGGCGGCAAGGCCTTCCGCACCGAACTGCGCCTGAATGGTGTTGAGCAGCTTTTGAGCGCGCTCCCGGACGCGGCCGGTGAACTCCGTATCGGCTCCCTGACTAGACACAAGCGCTCCTCCTTTCTCTCAGTCGTTAAAGGCTCCGAGCTTCGCCAGACTGTCTTTCCATCCCGGAGGCGTGAGTGCGGGGCCCGTCACCTCTGGTGGGGGCGCGACACTCGGCGCTTGCGGGGTATGAATCCCAGCCTCCCATGCGTCCATCCGGCGCTCTAGGGCGTTCAGGCGTTGGAGAATGTCCGCAGCGTTCACGCGGAAGCCGGTTTCTAAGATCCGTTTTAACCGGGCCGTCCTCTGTCCGACGGGGATAGCCCGGATCGCGGCCCATAGCTCGGCGTCGGTCGCCTCATCAATGCGGATCGTAATCTGTGGCATCTGACATCACCTCACACCGGCTTAGAATGCGGCCTTGCGGGGTGTGTGAATGCAGATCTGCATTCACCGCGTGACCATCGATGCTGAAGCCGTCCTCGTGAATGCGGATCTGCTGACAGAGGCGACCAAACCCGCAACACTCCGCGGTTTTATCTGACATCACCTAAGACGCCACACTCCCCAAATAGCCCTCGACGTTGGCCCATTGCGCAGCCAGCGGTTGGGTCACGGCCGGTAACGCTTCCTTGAGAAGCGGACTGCCGCCGCCCACCGCCAGAATCCCTAAGACTTGTTCCAGCCGATGGCCCAACGCCTCATGCAACGCCCGGCCGATCTGTCGGGTGACGCTCTGTTTCGCTTCCTCGCGAAGGGGCGCCAAGTCGACCCGCTCACCGCGCACAGCGACGGTGTCGAGGTCTGCCAAGGCTACGGCTTGAAACGGTGTGTGATATTGCGCCGTCAGTCGCGCGGCGATCCCGGTGGCTATGGCATGGCATCCTAGCTCGAGGGACCCGGCCGCCGCCGGGTCAAAGTCCAATCGGCCATCGGCCTTCTTGACGACGATAATGTAATCCGTCGTGCGTTCGCCCCAGTCGACGACCAGATACGGCCCCGGCAGGTATTGGGATTGGGCTAGAATGGGCCCTGCGGCCGCGACCCCCTGCGGTAAGACCAATACCTCCTCCAACCAGAGGCGCGCGGGCAGACGTCCGGGAACCGTCACCCGCGCCTCAAGGCCTTGCAAGGCCGCTTTGAAGGATCGCCGTTGCTCGCCCCACCAGCTCAGCGGGAGCCCCGTGGCCAGCCTGAGCGGCCCCGACAAGCCCAGCTGCGCGGCAGCTACCATGATCAGACGCGCCGTATCCTCGTCGACCGCCTTATTCCGATCCCACAGGGGTGTCGCGTGGCGACGGGCGGCCTCCCCCACCAGATAAAGCTTGTCATTGACCTGCGTGAGCGGCGGCTGGCTGCCAAACTCACCCAGGTCAACCGTCGCGGGTGCCGGGCAGATGAGAGACGGGAACAGCACGCGAGCCCCGTTAAGTCGTATGGCCTTCGTATATCCATGCCCGGCATCAATCCCTACCGGCTCCATCATGGGATCACCTCCAAAAATTAA
>JAJZBJ010000124.1 GCA_021798975.1 Bacillota bacterium
TCTCTCCTGCAAGAGTTCCGCCAGGCGGAGCCCGGTCATCGGTGTGCGCTCCGACGGTTTTAGAACAAATGTGTTGCCGGCCGCCAATGCAAGCGGCACCATCCACAGGGGGATCATGGCCGGAAAGTTATACGGAGTAATCCCCGCCACCACACCCAACGGAGCCCGCACCATGGTGGTATCCACTCCATGGGCCACTTCGGTGAGAATCTCGCCTTTCAACAGCGTCGGAGCACCTGCCGCCAGTTCCACCACTTCGATGCCCCGTCCCACCTCTTGGAAGGCATCCTGAAACGTCTTGCCATTTTCCCGGGATACGCACTCCGCCAACTCATGACGATGCGCCTCCAATAACTCGCGATAGCGGAAGAAGACCCGCGCCCGCTCCAAAACCGGCGTCGTCTGCCAGCCCGCGAAGGCCCGCTGCGCCGAGGATAAGGCCTTTTCTAAGCTATTCGTGTCGTCCAGTCTCACTTCCGTGAGCTCTTCTTCTGTAGCCGGGTCGTATACCGGAGACTTCATTCCTCCCGATTGCGGCTCGACCCGGGCGCCCTCAATCCAATGCGGCCACATGCAACCTTCCTCCTCCGGATTAATTGGGAATCGCGACGCGCGTCGGCAAGACATCCTGGAGTTCGGGATGAGCCGCCATCACTTCATCCAATGCAGCCCGCATCCCCGCCAGCGCATCCGCCATCTCGGATGCCGTCACGGTCATGGGGGGCGCAATGCGAATGGTATTGTTGAGAAGACCACCCTTACCCACCAAAAGATTCTGGCGCCGGCACGCCTCCAGGAAGGCGACCGCCAAGTCTGGGGCAGGCTCCTTGTCGTGCCGCACAAACTCCACCCCCTGCATCAAGCCGCGGCCCCGTACGTCGCCCATGATGGGAAACCGGTCGGATAACTCCTCGAGTCCTTCGCGCAGCATCTCCCCCATCGCCTTGGAGTGATCGACCAGCTTTTCCTGCTCCATCACCCCTAACGTCGCCAATGCCGCCCGCATACTGAGCGGATTGCCCCCAAAGGTGGAAATCGTGGGACCTCGGTAGTGTTCGGCGATATCGCGCCGGGTCACGGTGGCCCCGATGGGCAGTCCATTAGCCAAGCCTTTGGCAAACGTCATGAAGTCCGGCACGACGCCCGAGTGGTCAATACCGAAGGCCGTACCGGTCCGCCCGAATCCCGTCTGAACCTCGTCATCGATGAAGAGCGCACCATGCCGGCGCGCCGTCTTCACCGTCTCGTACAAAAAGGACGCCGGCGGGGTGATGAAGCCGCCAACCCCTTGGATGGGCTCCGCAATATAGGCGGCGGGGGACCCGCTGGTGGACGTCTTAATGAACTCCTCGAAGTCGGCAGCGCACTCCAAGCCACAGGAATCCGGCCGTTTGCCGAAGGGGCAGCGGTAGCAATAGGCATTGTGGGCGTGGCGAACGGGAGCGCCCAGTCCACCAGTTCCGAGTTTCCACGGGGCTTGGCCTGTGAGCCCCATAGCCAGATGGGATCGGCCGGAGTAGCTGTGGCGAAGGGCAATAACCTCCTGGCGTCCCGTCGCCAACTGCGCCATAGTAATCGCCGTCTCGTTGGCCTCGGTGCCGCTGGTGGTGAAATAACTCACGTTGAGATCCTGGGGCGTCCACTGACTCAAACGCTCCGCCAACTGAATCATTGGAGGACTGATGTACAAGGTGGAGGTGTGCACCACCTTGCCCAACTGGTCAGCCACCGCACCGGTGACGGCGGGATGGGCATGGCCGATCGATACCGTTAGGATTCCACCAAAAAAGTCCAAATAGCGGCGGCCTTGGGCATCTTCCACGTACCGCCCTTCCCCCCGCTCAATCACCAGTGGCTCCTGATAATAGGGCGCCACCCCTGGTGCCAGCGCCGACTGCTGGCGCTCCAGCCAATTGTCCAATGACCTCGTCCCCTCGCGTCATCTATTTTCCGCATCGAGCGGCAGATGAGCCCATCATAGCGTGTCGCCGTCCCACCCGAGATAGACAATATGTATAATGTGCATAAACAATACTGCGACGAAATGGTGATGCCACATGATCCGCGTAGCTGATGTGTTAAAACGGCCGCTGTTTCAGGGGGCGCGCGTGGCAGCCGGGCACCAAGGCCTGGACCGCACCGTCCGGTGGGTGCACATTGGCGAAATCCCCCATCTGGCCCAGTTTCTCCGTGGCGGCGAGCTGATTTTGGCCACGGGCGTGGGACTTTCCACGCCCGACGCCCGATCCACCTTCATCCAAGGACTAATCGCGTGCAAGGCGGCGGGATTGGTGGTGGAGTTGGGGGAATATCTGCCCGAGATTCCCCACGACATGGCCCAGATGGCAGACCAGCACCACTTCCCGATTATCGCTTTAGACCACGCGGTCCGCTTCCTGGATTTGTCGCACGATATTAACGCCGACATCATCAGCGCCCACCATCAAGTGCTCGAGGAGCTGGAGTCACTCTCCTTGGCCATCCGCCAGGCGCTGCTGAACACCCGTGGACCCGACTCCCTGGTTGACGCGCTCTATCGCGTGGCCCGACAGCCGGTCTGGTATCGCTCGCGCCGCGGGGACCATGAAGACGTCGTCTATGGAGATTGGGAGGAGCCGCCGCCGCGGCCATCCGCCGTCCGGCTCAGCCCTGCGCTGGAGCGGCACCACAGCGTCGCGTGGGCGCGGCAGACGGTCATGGTGTTTGACGCGCCTGTGGGCGACCTCTACGTCCTCGTGTCAGGATCGGAACTCGATGAGCGGCTCTATCTGGCCATGGACCGAGTGAGCGCGGCGCTGGCCCAAGAGGTCATCCGCGTGGATACCTTGGACAGGACCAGGCATCGGGAGGTCGAGGTGCTGCTCGATGCCTTGTTGTTTCAAGATCCCACGCCTCCCGGTGCGGTGACGCGCTTCAACACCCGCTATGGACTGCCTGGGTCCAAGCGCCTGCGCACGGCTGTCTTTGACGTCGAGGCCGAGGCGTGGCTAGTCCGCCAAGCGGCCCGTCTGGGCGCCGACCAACATCTTCTGTACCTCAATACATCAGATAGGCTAGTGAGCGTGTTAATCGCCCCGCCGAGCCAGCACCCCGCCCTCTTGAACACGCTCGCCGGCTCGCTTCTCCCCGGCTTGCCCGGACACGCCGGATGGTCCCGTCCCCGCGAGGACGGATCGGGCATCAAAGACGCGCTCTCCGAGGCGCACGACGCATGGGTGGTGGCGCACTTGCCCAACCAGCCGACCTGGCGCGACTATCAAGAAATCGGACTCTACCGCTGGATCCTCTCGACCCCCAAAGAAGACCTGCAACGGCTCGTGATTGAGCCCGAATTGGGTCCCTTGCTGCGCCTGCCCGAGCCGCAGCGCCGGCCTCTCTTGGACACGCTGGATGCGATCACCGGGCGGCCCGAGTCCAAGTCCTTGGCAGCCCTGGCCCTCGGCATCCACCGGCAAACCTTGTATGCCAGGATCAAGCGCCTGGATGATCTGCTGGGACCCGACTGGCGTTCCGCCAACCGGCACAGCGCTATCCAGGCGGCTCTATTGGCGCGCCATTTTGTGGCATCCCGCTGGGACCACTAACCGTGGCTGGCCAGCGGGATGACGCGTCCTGTATCCACATCGAAGATGCAGCCCGCAAGCGCCGTGTCGGGGTATATCCAGGCGCTTTCGCGAATCTTGGCCAAGTCCGCCCGGAGGTCCGATTCGAGCGACACGAGAGGCAAAAAGTCCAAGGGTTCTGCCCCAGGACGGGGGGCTCTCAAGGAGACCGGATCTAGACCCAGCATGCCGCATCGCGTGTGCATCATGACCAAAACCGCCCGTGTTCCCAAGGCGCCTTGTGAAACAGCCAGCGACCGGATGACATCGTCCGACACCCGCCCGCCGGCGTTGCGCATCACATGCGCCTGCCCTAAATGCAACCCGAATACCGCCACCGGATCAATCCGCGCATCCATACAGGTCACAATCGCCAGCTTCCATGACGGCGCTGCATCGTGCGGCAGGGCCGGTTTTCCCTCCGCATAGCGCTCCGAAGCTGTCCACAATTCGTGCCAGTTCAACGGCTTCTTCCTCCTTCTAACCTGCCAATCCTCCGCCGTCCACAACCAAGTTCGCGCCGGTTACCCATGCCGATAAATCTGAGGCCAAAAAGAGCACCGCGTCGGCGATATCGCGGGGCTGCCCCAACCGCGCCAGGGGCCTCTCTTTCGACCCGGACTCGAAATCCGCCCAGGCCTGGCCCAGTTCATGGGCCTCCTGCCGCAGCATGCCGGTGTCGGTATCGCCGGGGCTCACCGCATTGACCCGAATGCCTTCCGGTCCATGATCGATCGCCATAGCCCGCGTCATATTGACCACCGCCGCCTTGGAGGCGCAATACACGACCGCGTCGGCGCCGCCCGTGATGCCCCAACCCGACCCGGTATTGATAATGCTTCCCCGCCCGGCGGTCCCCCGCATGGCTGGAATGGCGGCCCGGCTCATAAGAAATATGGATTTGACGTTAACAGCCATCACCCGGTCCCAGTCCTCCTCCGTCAGGGTCAGCACCGTGCGCCGACGGATTATTCCTGCATTGTTACAGAGGACGTCCAGACGACCAAATTGCTCGACCACGGCGTTGACAGCGCTCTTGGCCTCGTTGTCGCGGCTGACATCCCCCACGATCAGCACCGCATCGCCGCCCACCGCGCGGATCAGGTCCACGGTCTCGAGCCCGCGCGGCTCATCGAGGTCCATCACCGCAACCCGCGCTCCGGCCTCCGCCAATCGAAGAGCCGCAGCGCGCCCGATTCCGGATGCACCTCCGGTCACCAGCGCCGCGCGGCCATCCAGCGAAACGTCGACAGCCATACCATCCCTCCCTGCCCGACGATACCACACGCCGCGCGCCACTGAAACGTCTCGTAGGGAGCCCGCGACTTGAAGGAAACTGCACGCGTTATCGCGAAGCTCCACACCACACGTTTTGACATCACGCGTCCACAGAAGGAGGATTTTTGTGAAGGACTTGTCCTATTGCCGCCACCAGTTTCCCAGCTTGTCCCGTCTAGGGCCGGATGGCCAACCATTGGTATACCTGGATGGCCCCGGTGGAAGTCAGGTGCCCGCCTCGGTTATCCAGGCCATTGGAGACTATTACACGCACCGCAACAGCAATACGCACGGCCAGTTCGTGACCAGCCAAGAGAGCGACGCCATGATTTGGCAGGCGCGCACCCACATGGCTGCCATGCTGGGAAGTCCCGATCCCAGCACCATCTCTTTTGGACAAAACATGACCACCCTCAACTTCCTGCTGAGTCAGGCCATCGGCCGCACCCTCAAGCCCGGAGACGAGGTCATCGTGACAGATCTCGACCACGATGCGAACGTGGCCCCCTGGTTGACCCTTGAAGACCGCGGGGTGGTGATTCGGCGCGTACCGGTCACCTCTACGGCAGAACTGGACATGGACGCATTGCGCCAACTCGTTAACGACAAAACCCGTTTAGTGGCGGTAGGATGGGCCTCCAATGCCGTCGGCACCGTCAATCCGTTGGCGGAAATCCGCCAGTTGACAGCCGCCCAAGGGGCTTGGATGCTGGTCGATGCCGTTCACTGGGCGCCTCACGGCGTCATCGACGTCGAGCAATTAAAGCCGGACTTTTTGCTGTGTTCGGCATACAAGTTCTTTGGTCCCCATATCGGGATCCTGTACGCCCGCCCCGGTTTGCTGGAATCGCTTCCCACGCTGCGGGTTCGCCCCCAGAGCGAGGCCGCTCCTGAGCGTATGGAGACCGGAACTTTGAATCATGCTGCGTTGGCGGGCACCATTAGGGCGGTCGAGTTTCTGGCCAGCTTCGCGGACGAACCCAGCGAGACCCTCCGCAACCGTCTGCGTCAAGCCATGACGCACGTCTACCACTATGAGCACGAACTGGCCGCCAAGCTGTATCGCGGCTTGTCCGGACTGCCCGACTTGAAGGTGTGGGGCCCCCCAGTGGGCGCCCAGGATCGTGCCCCGACCATCAGCTTTACCGTGGCGGGCCAGTCTTCCGAGACCATCGCGCGACGACTCGGCGAGGCAGGAATTCTGGCCTGGGACGGCGACTTTTATGCCATGACCGTGGTCGACCAGCTGGGGCTCCGTGGACAAGGCGGCCTTTTGCGTCTCGGCCTCGCCCCCTACAACACAGCCTTGGAAGTCGAACGCACGATTCGAACCGTTGAGGAGATTATCCGTGGATAGGCCCGGCTTGGCGGTGGTTGTTGGCGGAACCTCCGGTATCGGCTTAGCCATCGCTGGGCGGCTCATGGAAGACGGATCAGATGTCATCATTACCGGCCGGAATGCCGAGCGAGGTCTGGAGGCGGCCCGCGCGCTGTGCGAGGGGCATTCCGGGCTCGAGGCCCGGTTCCAGACGCTGGATGTCCGCGATCCCGACCAAGATGCCGATCTCATCGCCAGCCTGGCGGGCCGCGCCATCGACGCCCTCGTCCTCTCAGCCGCCTTCGGCCGCCAGTCTTGGATCAGCGAGACGCCGCCTGCGGTCTTTCTAGATATGCTTCAGGTCAATGTCGCTGCGCCCTTGCGGCTGGTCCAAGCACTCCAGCCCCACATGACCTCCCCGAGCAGCGTCGTCCTCATATCCTCGGATGCCGGCGTCGACGGCGAGCAAACTTTGGGGGCCTATTCCGTCACCAAAGCGGCCGTCAACATGCTCGGACGCATGCTGGCCCTTGACCTGGCGCCGCGCAACATCCGGGTCAACGTGGTATGTCCCGGCGATACCGTCCCCGGAATGCGCTACTTGCTCCGTCCCGGTGAATCGCAGCGTGCCGAGACCGACTATTTGACCTGGCCCATACCGCCGCTGGGCCGGCTGGGCCGCGCCCGGGATACGGCGGAACTCGTGGCCTTCCTGGTTTCTCCCCGCGCTGACTTCATGACCGGGACGGTTACATTGGTGGACGGCGGCTCCCGCGCCGGCCGGCCGGATCCCGCTTCCCACGACTAGCCACTCCAGCCCCTGGCCGGTATAGACGATGCCACGCCACTGGCCAGGGATAACACAAAAGGCCTCCTTCCGGCGCGCCGCTGCTCGGCGAGAGAGTCTCGCAGTTATCGTGTCTGCGCCAACCGGCGCTCCATCACGTCGGCCGCCTGCCGCCATTCACGCGGATCCCCGAGCGAGGTCCAGCGCTGGCCGAATAGCGCTTCCTGCGCCTCCTGGCAGCATTCTGTGAACCACACCCGCCCCTCCTCGATCCGGTCAATGCCATCACATCGGGCCGCCTCTTGGTTTATCCGCAGGGCCGTTTCAAGCGTGGTGCCGACCGGAGCCAGGACCTCGACTTGGCCCCGGCCCAACCGGGCTGGATATCCCCCGGGCCATCCGAGCGGTCCCGGCACATGCAGCATCCGGGGCGACTCCGAAAACAGGGCCTCGAGCGTCCTGACGCACGACACCGCAGTCCATTGATGGCTTCTCGTACCGCTGGGCCAGGCGAATGGCCGTCTCAGGTCTTGTCCGCGCCAGTGTCCTTGCTGCTTGACCGCCAGGTAGTACGGAGGCAAGGGACGCTGGCCGAACAGGGCCGACTCGACGCTGTGATGGGCGGCGAGGTTCACCGCAGCGCCGCTTTCCCACTCCGTTGCCATGACTAGCTCATCCACGTTGCCGAAACCCAGCACCGCGTCCAAGCCGTGCTGCTTCAACAACGGAGCGGTCACGTCCGGATGCGGCCCCACCAAGAGCCAAGGCTGGGGTTGCTGTCGTTTGAGCAGCTCCGCCCACCCCAGCAACAGATCCGCCTGCAGCGGAAGCCACAGGCCAAATCCAGCCCTACGAACCGTTTCTGAGAGCGTCCGGGGCCACTCCGTCAGTTTCCACCAGGTGCGCCGGGTCGCCGTAAAGATCACCGCGTCGGGTTGTTCTCCAACCATCCACTGCTGGGCTTTCGGCGTGGCTGGATCCCCGATACACCATCCCTCCACCCGCGCCCCCGAACCGAGACCCGCACTGGTCATCCGCGCCATCTGCACAATCTCATCGACCCGCTCGCACGATCGCCCAGCAATGGTCAGGCGATCCTGTGGACGCAACCGGCCGGCCAAGAGATAGCAGATGCGCTCGCCCAGATCCCCGGGCCCATACAGCATAATATGCATGCGCCCTCCTAATTGGGGACAAACACCGTCTTTATGGCGCCCGCGTGCCCCAGAGACGCCTTGAGAGCACCTCGGTAATCCTCTAAGGGAAACCGGTGGGTCACCAGCGATTCCAACGGCTGCGACATCACGCTGAACAGGGACAGCACGGCCCGAAAGGTATCTACCCCTGACTCCCCGTACCCGTAGGATCCTATGATGCGAATATGCCGCGACCAAATCGGAGTCCAATCGATCGTGGCCTGCGCCACCCCCCCTAATAGCAAAACTTGTCCGCCCGCCTTCACCAGCCGGCTCGCGTCCGCGAGCGCGCTGGACGATCCCGCCGCCACCACCACCGCGTCAAACCCTCTGGGATAGTACGGAGGAAAGCCCGGCAGGGTGGGAACGGGCTCGCCGGTGACCGCCCGGACGGCGGCATCCGATTGGGTTCCAGCGACGACCTGCTGAGCGCCCATCTGTTGGGCGAGATCCCGCTGCTGCGGGTAGCGCGCCACAGCCGTTATCTTTGCAGCCGGGTACAGTTCCGCGATGAGAGCGATGGCCAAGAGACCCAAGGTCCCCGAGCCGACAATCAGAACCTCGCCCACCCGACTCCATTCCATCTGTTTCAGACCGGTCAGCACGATGGCGGCCGGTTCTGTCAGTACCGCCCGCTCGTCG
>JAJZBJ010000006.1 GCA_021798975.1 Bacillota bacterium
GCTCCATCACGACCGGCTCATCATCTATGTGTCGGATAACGGGGTGGGTATCGCGAAAGCCCAACAGTACGAAATTTTTGAGATGGGGCGGGGCAGCGGAATGGGCGTAGGGTTGTCCAATGTAGCTGAACGCATGATGGGCATTTATGGCCCCCACTACCATTTGCGGCTTCGTTCCCGTGCAGGAGTGGGCACCACGGTGCGCCTGACCATTCCATTGAAGGGGGAGCAGGATGTTACCGCTTAAAACCTTAATTGTGGAAGATGAAGCCCCGGCGCGGATGGAACTGCGCTACTTGCTCGCTCCATACCCAGACGCCATCCAGATTGTGGGCGAGGCGGCCAGCGTGCCGGAGGCCCGGGCATTAATCGGGGCCATCGACTATGACGTGGTGTTCTTGGATGTCTCCATGCCGGGCGTCAGCGGCATGGAACTGGCCGCGGAGCTTAAGGCCACCCGCCCGTCTGTCCAAATTGTGTTTGTGTCGGCCTATGAGGAATACGCTATTGATGCCTTCCGGGTTCAAGCCGTGGATTATCTGGCCAAACCGGTCAGCCCGGCCCGCATCGAAGAGACCATCCGGCGCTTAACAGCCCAGACGGGAACCAATGCCCCCTCCCCAAGCGCAACCGATGCCGAAGCGGCCGAACTGGAGTGGGTGCCGTGCGACCAAAACGGGCATACCGTTCCCGTGCCGGTGGAGGAGATTGTCTATATCGTGGCGGAACAGGACACCATTTTTGTGGCCACGCGCGACGGACGCCTCGCCACACGGTTCACCCTTGGGGAGTTGGAAACCCGATTGCCGGAGGGGTTTATCCGCACCCACCGCAGCTTTATCGCCCAAACCCGCTATGTGAAGGAAATCATGCCCTATTTCAACGGCACCTACCTGCTGAAGATGAAGGACAAGGCGGGAA
The DNA here is from genome assembly GCA_021798975.1 of Bacillota bacterium. Classification (GTDB taxonomy): domain Bacteria; phylum Bacillota; class Sulfobacillia; order Sulfobacillales; family Sulfobacillaceae; genus Sulfobacillus_B. The sequence continues at coordinate 922 of JAJZBJ010000006.1, forward strand.
GCGAGGTCTTGGTGAGCCGCTCCAACGTGCGCCGAATTAAAGAGGTGTTTCACCTGAACTAGCGTCCGGATCGTCGTGCCAATCCGTGGCGCCGTCTGCCCAGCGTTCTTTCTTCCAAATGGGCACCCGGGCCTTGATGCGGTCAATCCCTGCCTGGCAGGCCTTCAGGGCCTCTTCGCGATGCGCCGACGAGACAGCCACCAGCACCGCGGATTCGCCCAAAGCGAGTTCTCCCACGCGGTGGACCATCACCACATGAGACACCCCGAATTCGGCTTTCAGTTCGGCGGCAATGGCCGCCATTTCCGCCTCGGCTAGCTCCTGATATGCTTCGTAAAACAAGCCCCAGCTGGGCCGACCCTCGAAATGGTTCCGCACGGTGCCTAAAAACAGCGCCTGCCCCCCCACGGCCGGGTCTTGAATGGCCTCCAGCGCTTCGCCCATCTCGATGGCCCTGTCCTGTACGCGAATAATATCCATCCTATCCTCCACTAACCGGCGGAATAACCGCCACTTCGTCGCCGTCCGCCAAGACCCGGGACGGGTCCGCCCAAGCGGCATTCACACTGAACCGGAACTGCCCGATGGCATCTCCAAGCACTGGGGCCAGCTTCTCGTTGAACAGGGTCTCGACGGTCGTACCATCCGCGACGGCATAGCGGCGCGAGCGGCCGTTCATACGATCCGCCGCGTAGGAGAAGAATAAAACCGTAATGTCTCTCATGCCGACACCTCCGTCACAGCAAAGGGGATTGTATGCGTCCATCATCGCGTCTGCCATTCCTAGCCCTTGCTGGCTTGCTGTTAATCTCAGCCGCCCATTTAGCGCGGCCGCCTCTGGCCCATGGCGATCCCATGGCCATGGCCGGGCCGAAAGCCCATTTTTCGCCTCTGCCGCCCCTGGCCGGCGTCGACGAGCCGGTCGTGCTGACCGTGGACCAACCCGAAAGCGCCGCCGCTATCGCACGCCAAATCGCGGTCCGGCCGTCTGTGCCGGTACGGGTGGAGCGCATCGGACGGGAGCGGTACCGTCTTTTGCCGGTCGGCTTCTGGCCCGGCGCCGAGCACCTGACCATCGGCTGGTCCGGGTTCCAGAATCACACCGTGCTGACAACCGACGACAGCCGCGAAGTGGTGGTCGACCTGACGACCCAAACCCTAACCGGATTCGAAGACGGCCGCATCGTCCACACCGTACGCGTGTCCACGGGCGTATCCCCCAAGTGGACGACGCCTTCCGGCACCTTTTGGGTGTTCCGGCGCGTACAGGATGACCATATGGTAGGTGGAAAGCCCGATGACCCGGACCACTGGGACGTAAACCACGTGCCCTACGCCCAATATATTCACGGCGGCATTGCGCTGCACGGCGCCTGGTGGAACCACCGTTTCGGCCATCCCGTCAGTCACGGCTGCATCCAATTGCCCACAGCGGAAGGACCCGACGGCCCCACTGGCGATCCAGCGGAAGCGGAGTGGCTCTGGCATTTCACCCATTTGGGCACCCCAGTCCTCATCATCGGCCACACACCAGAGGTCAAATCGTCGGCGACGGCGCCCCTTCCGTACCCGACTCAAGATTCTCGCGAGCCGAAACCCGCCACGTCCGGCGCATCATCCACCCGGTGAAGACAAGAATCGGGATGGTGAACCACTGCATCAAGGTCACAAAGCCGATGCCCCAGTGGAGGTTGAGATAATGCACAAAGTAAATGGGGTTGTCACGCGTGGTCTCGCCGATAACCCCGCGCAGCAACGCGTAATAGAACATCGCGGACCAGAACTGATATCCCGGCGGCGGCGTCCGGTGCCGTTCAATCCAGAAGTACCGGATAATCAAGATGACGCCCCACGATGAGCCAATCAGCTGTTCCGGCCAGCGGCCGAAGCCCAGCGTGGTCATGTGGCCCAGCACCTCATGATTGAAGATGTTGCCGATGCGGACCATGAAGATGCCCATGCCAATCCCGGGCACCATCCAGTCCACCAAACGATTGTAGATGAGCGGCGTCTTCCGCAATTGCACCCACAGCGCCAGAATACCCATGCCCACAGCGCCATCGTAGGCTAAACCACCATCCCAGATCTTCAATGCTTGTACGGGATCGGTCCAGATCCATTGCGGATCATTGGCCAGCACGAACAGCAAGCGGGCGCCGACGACGCCCCAGAGAATGGTCCAAAGCGTAATGGTGGACAATCGGTCGGCGTCCAGTCCCAACTGCCGGCCGCGCTCCATCAGGTACCAGCCGCCCCCCAGAATCGCCAGAACCATGAAAATGCCGTACCAGTGCACCCCGATGGGGCCAATTTTAAAAGCGTAGGGATCGAGCCATGGGATATACATATCTCACCTCTTATAGTGTCCGGAAGACCTCATCGGCTGCGCGGAGCGTCTTCTCAATGTCGCCGTCGCTGTGAGCCCAGGACGGAAACGCCGTTTCAAAGGGAGACGGCGGCATGAAAACGCCGCGCTCCAGCATGCCGTGAAAGTATCGCCGATAGCGCTCAACATCGGACCCGGCCACCTCATCGAAGTTCTTCGGCGGCGTTTCGCGGAAAAACAGTCCAAACATCGCTCCCGCCTGATTAATGGATAGAGCGATACCGTGGCGGCGTCCCCGCTCCACCAACCCCTCGGCTAAGGTGCGGGTACGCTCGATGAGCGTCGGATAGAAGGCCGGTTGAGACACCACGCCCAACTGTGCCAATCCCGCTGCCATGGCCAAAGCGTTGCCCGAAAATGTGCCGGCCTGATAGACGGGCCCCAGGGGAGCGACCAGTCCCATGTAGGCGCGCCGCCCGCCATACACGCCGACCGGCATGCCGGCTCCCACCACCTTGGCCAAGGTGACCAAGTCCGGCGTCAGTCCGCGCGCCTCCGCGGCTGTCCCAAAATTAACCCGAAACCCGGTCATCACCTCATCGCTCACCCAGAGCGCTCCATGCGCCTCGGTCAACTCCCGGATGGTCTCGAGGAATCCCGGAACCGGCGGCACCGTACTCATGTTGCCAGCCACAGGCTCAGCGATGACTGCGGCGATTTCCGAGCCATGGACGCGGAAGGCTTCTTTTAACGCTTCGATATCGTTGTAGGGTGCGGTGAGGGTCAACGACGCAATGTCTGCCGGCACCCCCGCCGAATCCGGCACGCCCAGCGTCGCCGCCCCGGACCCGGCCTTAATCAGCAGCGAGTCGTGATGGCCGTGATAGGAGCCGGCAAACTTCAATACGCGCCGACGCCCGGTCACCCCGCGGGCCACCCGCAGAGCGCTCATAGTCGCCTCGGTGCCGCTATTGACCATGCGCAGCATCTCCATAGCCGGAATGGCGGCGGTGAGGCGTTCCGCCATCTCCACTTCCGCCGCGGTCGGCGCCCCATAGGACAACCCGCGCTGAGCCTGGCTTTCGACCGCCTTCACCACGGCCGGATGGGCATGGCCCAAAATCAGAGGCCCATAACCCATCACGTAATCTAAGAACTCACGCCCATCCACGGTTTCCAGCGTGGGGCCATGCCCCGCCCTGACGAAGAACGGCTCACCGCCCACCCCGCGGAAGGATCGCACCGGAGAGTTCACCCCGCCGGGCAGAACCGCGCCGGCCCGCTCCCACAGCGAGGGATTTGTTGCGTCAGCCATGTGTACCCTCCTAGACGTTGAACCGGAAGTTGACAATATCCCCGTCCTGCATCACATATTCCTTGCCTTCCAACCGAACCTGTCCCTGCTCCTTGGCCTTGACCATATTGCCGGCTTCTTGGAGGGCCGTGAAGGCCACCACTTCTGCGCGAATAAATCCCCGTTCAATATCGGAGTGAATCTTGCCAGCAGCCTCTTTGGCGGCCGTCCCGCGCTCAATCGTCCAGGCCCTGACTTCATCCTCCCCAGCTGTTAGGAAGGAAATAAGCCCCAAATGGTCGTAGGCCGCCTTGGCAAGCCGGGCAGTGCCGGTCTCCGCCACCCCCAGGTCGCGCATAAATTCGGCGCGATCATCCGCATCCAAGTCCTGGATTTCCTGTTCGATGGCTCCGGCCATCAGTACCAAGGGAATATTCTTCTCGGCAGCCATGGCTTGAATGGCGCTCCGATCCGGATAGTCGCCGCTCTTGAAACTATCATCGTCCAAATTCAACAGCCAAATCATGGGTTTGAGTGTGAGGAACTGATAGCCGCTTAGAAGGCGGCGGTCATCCTCGGCCAAGTCCAGCTGGTCCAAGCGCCGTCCTTCTTCGAGGGCTTGGTAGAGAATGTCCAAGAGCTCCATCTCGTGCCGGTTTTCCGGCGTCATTTTCTTGCCGCTCTTGAGACGCTCGCGGCGCTTTTCCACCAAATCCAAATCGGAAAGCCCGATCTCCAGCTCCATGTCTTCCAGATCTTTAAGAGGCGCCGCGCCTTCGCCCAGTTCCGACTCAAAGCCGCGCACAACATGGATTAGCGCATCGACCAGCCGTACATCATTCAAGAATCGGTTCGGCCCCTGGGATTCTCCCCGGGCCAAACCAGGCACGTCCACGACTTGCAGTTGAGCCGGCGTCAGCTTTTTCGGCTGATACAACCCCGCCAGCCAATCTAGACGCTCGTCCGGGACAGGCGCCAATCCCTTGCGGGATTCCGCCTTGCCGCCATAGGCACTAGTTTCGGCATGCGAGTGCGTGAGTAAGTTGAAAATCGTTGTCTTTCCCGATCGAGGCAACCCGATCAATCCTATGTCCACGCCGGTCCCCCTTTTCCCTTTCCCGATTATAGCGAAACCACGAACACCGCCACAAGCGCAAGCGCTTGACATGCGCGGCGGAGGTGGTATGATGTGACTACAAATTGATACAATGTATCAATAGGAGGTTTGCATCATGTTTGGCATCGTTGGCAAGGCCCGTTGGCTTTATGCAGCATCCGCCCTAGCGATCGCATCCGCCTGCTCCGGATGCGGGGTGGCCAGTCCCGCCCATCCGCCGGGCGTTGTCAACGCTGTCGGCGCCGAGAACGAATATGCCAACGTGATTCATCAAATTGGCGGGCGCTACGTCGACGTGACGGCGATTATGAACAATCCCAACACCGATCCGCACAGCTTTGAAGCCAGCCCCCGCGACGCGCGGGACGTAGGATTGGCCCAAATTGTGGTGCAAAACGGACTCGGATACGACAGCTTCATGACGCGGCTGGAGCAGGCGACCCCCAGCACCCAACGGACGGTCATTCAAGCAGGACGCGTGCTTCACCTCCCCAGTGAGGTAAAGAACCCCCATGTGTTTTACATGCCGGGCGCGATGGACAAAGTGGCGGAACGCATCGCCCAAACCCTGGAAAAAATCCAGCCCCGGCACCGCGCCTATTTCGCCCGCCGGCTGGCCGCGTTCCAGGCCTCGCTTGTCCCCTGGCAAAGGACGCTGGCGAAAATTCATCGTCAATTCCCGGGCGCTCCGGTGGCCGTGACGGAGCCGGTGGCAGACTACATGCTGCAGGGCGCCGGCTTGGATGTGAAGACGCCTTGGAGCTTTCAGGCCGCGGTGATGAACAGCACCGATCCGTCGCCCGAAGCGGCGGCGCAGGTCCGAGCGTTGCTTCAACATCGCAAAGTAAAGGTTTTCGTGTACAACCAGCAGGCGGTGGACTCCACCACCGAGTCCCTGTTGGCGCTGGCGAGGAAGTCCGGCGTACCGGTGGTCGGCGTATATGAGACCATGCCGGCCGGCCATACCTACCAGAGCTGGATGCAGGCGGAAGCGTCCGCCGTCTTTGAGGCGCTGAAGACGGGCCGCTCCTCGCTCACAATGTGAGCACCCGCGGAAAGGAAGGCGACATGCCCGAGGAGAGTCTTATGTCTACCGACGCCATCGTGCGGTCCGTCGAAGAGCGTTTGGCCCACGAAGGCTTTCGCCTGACGGGCGCCCGGCGCGCCATCATCGACGTCATGGCCCGGTTTGAGCACCCGTTCACCACCGGAGAGCTGGAATCCGCGGTAACCCGGGCGGCTTCCCGCGTGGGACGGGCATCCGTGTATCGGACACTAGCCCTTCTAGAATCCCAAGGATTGGTGGAGAAGTTGCATCAAGCAGGCGCCGAACACTATACGTTGTGTCTCCGGAGCGAGCACCACCACCATGTCACCTGCATCCGTTGCGGTCAGACTGAAGACTTCCTGTTGCAGGACCGGCTGGACATTGTCGATGCCGTCGAGGGGCTGACGCGGAGCCTCGGGTATCTGCCGGAACACCATGTGTTGGAGGTGTACGGCACCTGCCCAGCTTGCCAAACCGATCCGCCGACACCTGGTGCCCGCGGGGCGCACCCGCCGCACCGGCCCGGGCGGCCCGACCAACCCGCAATCCATCATCCATCGGAGGGAACCTCATGAAGATCGAGCAGACGGTGCAAACCACGCCCCAGGCCGCCCTCGAAATTACGGACTTAGGCGTCGCTTACGAATCCACCTGGGTGTTGGACCACATCGACTTAACGGTCAAACAGGGCGAATTTATCGGCATCATCGGCCCCAATGGGGCGGGCAAGAGCACCCTCTTGAAGACGCTGGCCGGTCTTATTCGACCCAGCCGGGGTGAAATCCGGTTCCCGGCCGCCAGGGGCCGCCGCCACCCCGTCGGCTATGTGCCCCAGCGGTTCGATTTGGATCCCGACCTGCCGCTGCGCGCTCGAGACTTGGTGGGTCTCGGATTGGACGGCCACCGTTGGGGCTTCGCCTGGCCCAATGCGCAACGCGGCCGCAAGATCGAGCAGGCGTTGGCCCAAGTAGACCTGACCGGGTTTGCCGATCATCCCGCCGGGAAACTCTCAGGCGGCCAGTTGCAACGGGTGCTGATTGCCCAAGCGCTGGTCTCGGACCCCGAGCTGCTGCTCTTGGACGAGCCACTCTCCAGCCTCGACTTGGCCAGCGCGCAAACGGTCGTCGACGTCGTGCACCGGGTGTCGCAGAATCTGGGCGTCACCGTGCTCTTGGTGACGCACGACATGAACCCGCTGCTGCCGGTCATGGACCGCCTCATCTACGTGGTGAACGGTCAAGCCGTTATCGGTACGGTCGACCAAGTGGTGCAAAAGGACGTGCTCGACAAATTGTACGGATACGACGTGGAAGTCTTGCGATTGCATGGGCGGATTTTGGTGGTGGGTGACGAGACGGCCTCCGGCGATGCCGCAGGCTTCGAGCACCGCTAGGGAGGGGGCTCTGACGATGACGTGGTATCAATACATCTGGGCTCCCGGAATCTGGGGAAATCCCGCTGTTCACACGGCCTGGACGGCCGGCACCTTGGTGGCCCTGGCCAGCGGCACGGTCGGTGTCTTCGTGGTGATGCGCGGGCAATCGTTCACGGGCCATGCCCTCGGTGACGTGGGATCGACCGGCGCGGCGGGCGCCTTTTTAGCTGGCGTGGGAGCTCTATGGGGTTTCTTGGCGGCTGGCGCCGTCACCGGCGGTTCCATCGAATGGCTGGGCCGGCGCGTCCGAGAACGGGACATTGCCACCGGCGTGGTGATGGCCTTTATGCTGGGATTGAGCGCCCTGTTCCTCTATTTGGTCAGCATCTACACCAATGCCAGCAATGCGCCGATGGCCATTCTGTTTGGCTCATTGTTTACCGTTTCCCCGTCACTCCAGCCCGCTCTTTTGGGGCTGAGCATCGCGGCCCTGGCCATCCTGGCACTCATATATCGGCCGCTCTTGTTCTCGACCGCAACCCCGGAAGTCGCTCAATCGCGCGGCATCCCGGTGCGACTGGTCGGTTTGGCGTTCATGCTGGCGTTGGTGGTTGCAGCGGAAGAAGCCGCCTTGGCGGTTGGAGCCATTCTGTCGACCGCGCTTCTCATTGGGCCAGCCGCCACAGCCGCCCGGATGGCCCGGCGCCCGGGCATGGCCGTGCTGTTGGCCGCCGGTTTGGCGGTGGGCAACATATGGCTTGGCATTCTGCTGGCCTATGACAGCTATTGGTGGCCGCCCATTCATACGGGATGGCCGGTTAGCTTCTTCGTCACGGTGGTCTCGCTGGGGATGTATGCCGCCGGAGGGCTGATCCAGCGGGTCCGCACCACCGTTCGGGAAGGGGGCCGATAACTATGTTCCCTCCGGGCCTCTTCACGCTGCAGTTCATGCAAAATGCCTGGATTGCCGGTACCGCCATAGCGATTATTGGCGGCATTGTCGGGTTTTTTGTGGTGTTGCGCGGCGCCACCTTTGTGGCCCACGCCGTGCCGCGAGCGTCATTCGCGGGGGCAGCGGGCGCCGCTGTCGTGGGACAAAGCAGTGTGCTGGGACTTGGCACCTTCGCGGTCCTCAGTGCGCTCGGCATCGCCTCCATCAGCCGGGAGCGGCGCCACGGCGTTGCCACCGCATTGATTCTAGCTGCAGCTCTGGGATTAGGCGACCTCTTCCTCACCATCGGCCACGTCTACGCTCCGGCCGTCTTCGCACTCCTGTTCGGGCAAATCGTGGGCATCTCGACCCACGACGTCCGCGCTGTCCTCATCGTCTCGGTCATCACCGTCGTGCTCTTCGCCGCAGCCTTCCGGCCCCTGCTGCTGCAGTCGGTCAGTCCCCATGTGGCTGAGGCACACGGGTTCTGGACGCGGGGGCTTGAAATCCTGTTTTTGCTGCTAGTGTCTGGCGCGGCGGCCGCCATGGTTCCCGTGGTGGGGGCTCTGTTGGCGTTTAGTCTGATGGTGGGTCCGGCCGCGGCCGGCAGCATTTTGGGCAAAAGTCCCCTCCAAGCTCTCGCTTGGAGCGTGGCATTCGGGGTCTTGAGCCTGTGGCTCTCGGTCTGGTTAGCCTACCTAACCTTTTGGCCCATCGGATTCTACGTGAGCGGCTTCTGCCTGTTGTTTTATTTCGCAGCCCGTCTCATCAAACGCTGATGGCATGAAAAAACGGAAGCCGCAGACCGGTCTTCCGTTTTTTCGGGTGGTTACGGCTGAGATTCGCCTTCGCCGTCTGCATGCAAATCGCGCTCAAGTTTTTGAACCTTGGCTTCCGGAAATCCGGCTCCATGAATATCAATGCCCAATTCCCGTGCCACTTCTTCCTGGAAGCGCTGGCGCGTGAGCTGCCGGATTGTTTGCTGCTTGTCGTTTTCGGCCATAGCATGCATCCTCCCTTCCGGGAGTAGCATGCCCGCTCAGGTCCTGATTTCACACTGGACGTTGCTGGTGATTGCCGCCGCCATGACTCAACGTGCCCTTCAGGTTGCCATTGATATAAATCTCGGCCTCAATGCGGGCGCTAGCCTCCAGCGTGGCCGATACACTGCAATATTTTTCCTGGCTTAAGCTGACCGCCCGCGTAATCTTTTCCAAATCGGCTTCATCCGCATCAAACTGATACCGCACGGTGATGTATTGATAGGCTCTCGGGTGCTCCTCGCGGCGTTTGCCCAAGATCTCCATATCGAAGCTCTGAAATTCGACGCGCATTTTGTTCAAAATGGAGACCACATCCATCCCCGTGCACCCGCCTAGAGCCACTAATACGGTTTCCATGGGACGGATGCCCTGGTTCTCGCCCCCGGACTCCGGTGCGGAGTCCATCATGACGCGATGGCCGGATCCACTAACTCCTTCAAACAACATTTTGCCTTGATAATGAATACGGGCATTCGGCATCACCACACCTCCTCGTTGTCACGATACGATATCTTCGGCCGGTTGATAGGCGCCTATCCGCGGCAGACCAGGAACGGGTTCCCATTCAGGATGTGCGGCCGCCGCCTGCGCTAAGTCGGCTTCGGTGCGGAAACACCGCTGCCAGCGGTCGCAATGGAGACACCCCACACTCACTTCCCGCTCGGGTAGTTTCCGGCTGGCCTGGAACGTTTTCACTTGCCCAACCCGCGCCTCAATCCATGCCCCCCATTCGGGGTCGAGCCGGGTGTGAAAGATGAGCTGGCGCCCAGTCGCGCGTTCTTCGACGACCAAGGCCCCCCGCTCCATGCGGCCCACCGCCAAATAGAGCTGCAACTGCGCCCAGTGGGAAAGCATTGGCCCATTTTGCTGGATGGTGTTGAACCGCTCGGACGACACCGTCTTATACTCCACCACCCACGGCCCATCGGGCGCCTCGATGACCGCGTCCATACGGCCTGAGACACCCCAGTTGTCGTCCTTCAGCGCCACCTCCACCTGGGCCATGGCATACACCCCGAGCAGTTGCTGTTGAAACTGCTTGTGCAAGGCCGTGCCGGCCTGCATGGCGGCGCGGCTTTCGGGATCGATGAGACGCCCGAATCCCAAGACTTCCATCACCGCATAGCGCAGGCAGTGCCCCGCGAGCGACGGCGGAAATCGCCGCGGCGCCCGCGGTTTCTTGTTCGGGGAACCGGCTACCGGCATTGCCCGCCGGGCTGCAGCGCGATGACCTCGACCGATTCGCCCGCCAGCAAGTCCTGAAGCGCCTCCGGTGTTCCGGTCAGGGCGTCAAAAGTGCCATAGTGCATCGGGATGACCGCCTTGGGCTTCAGCAACTTGACAGCATACGCGGCTTCCTTCGGGCTCATGGTGAAATGGCCGCCAATGGGCAGGAGCGCAATGTCTGGCGCGTACAGATCGCGGATGATGGCCATGTCCGAAAACACGTTGGTGTCGCCAGCATGATAAAGCGTCACGCCGTTCTCCAGTGTCACCACGAATCCGCTCGCTTCGCCACCGTAGAGGGTCTGGCCATCCGGCCCGCTAATGCCCGACGAGTGGTCCGCGTGCACCATGGTGATTTTGATGTCGCCAAGTGTGACGGTGCCGCCTTTGTTCATGCCGATGGTGTTCTCGACCCCTTGGCTGGCTAAATAGCTCCCAATCTCGAAATTGCTGATGACCGGCGCCCCAGTCCGCTGCGCTAGGTCGGCTGCGCTGCCCATGTGGTCAAAGTGGCCGTGGGAGATCAAAATGGCGTCGGCCTTGTTCAACGCCTGATATTCCTCCGGACACTTGGGGTTGCCGCTCAGCCAAGGGTCCATGACGATATGTTTTCCGCCCGGTGTCTCGACCAAAAAGGTTGCATGTCCCAGCCACGTAATGGTGGCTCCTTCCAACTTCATTGCGATCACCTCGTTTTAAGAATGGAGGCTGGGCAATTCTCCAGCCCAACCCAACAACGTCTCTACAATCTCGGGCCAGCTCCGGACAGTTACGTCCGCCCCTGCTTCCCGAAGCACCGAATCCGTAAACGTGTTGTAGATCAGTCCCACGGTGCGCACGCCCGCCTCCTTCCCGGAGGTCATGTCATACGGGCTATCTCCGACGTAGGCCGCCTGATCCGGCTGCCCGCCCATGAGGCCGAGCGCATGCTGGACTGGCTCCGGGTGAGGCTTGTGGCGCGGGGTGCTGTCCATATGCACCACCACTTGGAACAGATCCAAGAGTCCAAACTGCCTGAGCCCATGCTCCGTCAATTTCAACCGCTTGGAGGTGACGATACCCAGCGGAAATCCCTGGGCATGCAATGCCCGGAGTCCGTGGTCCGCCCCCGGCACCACCGTGACAAAGCGATCGTGCTCGGTCTCATTGTGTTGACGGTAGATCTCCACCAAGCGATGAATGTCGGCATCCGAAAGATGGGGCCGCATGACCTGAAATTGAGTCATCAAGGGTCGGCCAAAGTGAACCATCAGCTCGTCCTCGGTGACGGTCTCCCCTAGCCCTTCGCGAAAGGCGTGGACGAAACTGTTCAAAATCAACTCAGTGGTGTCCAAGATGGTGCCATCCAAGTCAAACAAAAACTGCCACAAACGGGATGTCCTCCTTTGTCTGCCTCTTCATCATACCATCTTCAGGAAGTTCCGGAACCGGTGCGCCGGGCGCAGCCGCCCTATGAGCCGCAAGGGAATTTTGTCAACTTCTGTATTTGACTTTTCCGTCGTGGCATTGTATTAGTACAATTAAGGGAGGCGCCTATGTTCACGCTGCACGACGGAACGGAACCCGTATATCGACGAGTGGCCGAGGCGGTGAAGCAGGCAATCCGGGATGGTCTATACCAGCCCGGCGATCAACTGCCCACCGTGCGCGCGGTCGCAGCGGAACTGCTCCTGAATCCCAATACCGTCGCCCGCGCGTACCAGGTTCTGGAGCAGGAAGGCGTCATTGAGACCACCGTGGGCCGCGGCTCCTTCGTGGTTGACCATGCCGACGAACTGGAGAAAGTCCAGGCATCGATTGTGGAGGGGTTGAGACAGCTTCACCAAGCCGGGTGGCATCGGGACGACCTGGAAGCCTGGTGCCGCGGCGTGCTGCGGAGCCTGACCGAGGGAAGGGAGTCAACACGATGACGATGGACAGAACCGCGTTTGCGGTGCGTTTGGACTCGGTGACCAAAGAGTTCGGCCGATGCCAGGTTCTGAAGAACATTTCGTGGACCGTGCCGAAGGGACAGATTGTCGGTCTCCTCGGTTTAAACGGCGCGGGCAAAACCACGCTCATGCGCATCTTGTTGGGGCTGGCGAGCCCCTCTGCGGGCCATGTCGCGATCGACGGGGCGCCGCTAAGCGCGGGAACGCCGGCGCTGCGGGAGCGCGTGGGGTATGTGCCCGAGCGGCCGGTCATCCCCGGCGCGTTCACTCCTAATCGGCTGGAATCGGTCGGTCGGCACGCCTTTTCTGCTTGGGACGCGGACCAATATCACGCGGCTCTGGAGCGGTTTCACATTCCGCGTTCAAAGCCCCTGTACGTGATGAGTCAAGGCCAACGCACCATGACAGCGCTCGCTTTCGCCCTCGCCCATCACGCCGACCTGTTGTTGCTGGACGAACCCACCAATGGTCTGGATCCCCTGATTCGGCGGGAATTCCTCACCAACCTCATTGAGGAGTCCTATGACGCAGGCCGGACGGTAATTGTCGCCTCGCATCGGCTGGATGAGATTGAGCATATCGCCCAGGACATTGCCGTGCTGCACCGCGGCGCGTTGGTCGCCGCCGGACCTTTAGAGGAGCTGCTGATGCAGGATCGCATCCTCACGTGGCGCCAAGACGCCGCCTGCGGAGACGTGGCCGATCTGCCCGGCGCGCACCGGGTCCGATGGGTTGACAAACAGGCGGCTGTCTACGTGCGGGGGTTTGCGGAGGGTCCCATCCGCGAAGCCATGGAAAGGCGCGGCATCAGCCATTGGACGGTACGCGGCGTGTCGCTGGAGGAATTTTTCGAGGAGCGTGTGACGACCGATGTGGGCTAAAGAGCTATGGGACGCCCGGTGGCGAGCGCCAATTTTGAATCCGATCGGCTGGATTTTGGCCGTCTCGTTTCCGTTTTTATTCTCGATAATCAAATTCCACGGCCCCAACCTGCCAGCCGCGGCGGCCCGGCTTTTGCACTATCCCAACATGGCGTATGGCTGGTTCGGGGAAGATTTGCCCGAGTTGCTCCTGCTGTATGTGATTATCTGGGCGATTGCGCAGATTGCGAGGGAATGGCAAACGGGGACCATCGAATTTCTTGGGCAATTGCCCCTGACGTCCGGACAAATTGCGTGGCGCAAGGGGATAGCGGGAATGGCAGAGGTTGCGGTCCTGTCCCTGACATCGTCGGCCGTGCTCTGGATTGCCAGTCTAGTCGGCGGCCACACCCTGCCGCTGGGCCCATTCCTGCTGTCCACGGTACTCATCACGGTCGGCTTTATCGCTGTCTTGTGGTTCGCGAGCCTGTGCGCATGGCTTCTCCACAGCACCTACGCCGTAATCCTGGTCGTGCTGGCCCTCTACATCGGCAGCATCATCGTCCGCGGGTTTCACTCCATCGACCGGTTTTCACCGCTCACCTATCTCACCAATACCAACCCAGCTGTCCCCATTGCCGTCCTCTGGGAACATCTGGCGGGAGTGGCGGCCGCCGCCGCGCTCTTGGCATTCCTAGCCGTGCGCGCGGCGGCGCGGCAAGAATTCATATCCAATCACGGGAGGGATCAAGTATGAGTGACGCCTCGGACGTTATGGCGGTGACCACGCCGGCCATCGCGGGGATGCGCATCGAAAAAACCTACGGCACGGTCTGGGGACTAGTTGTGCGAAGCCGGGGACTGGGCGGCAATGTTGTGGCCGGTTTGCGCTCGCTGGCGGGCGGAGAAATCAAGGAATACACCGCAATGCTGGAGCACGCGCGCCACGCGGCCCTAGACCGTTTGAAGGCTCAAGCCGCCGCTCTCGGCGCCAATGCTGTATTGAGCCTCCGGTTCGATTCATCCGAACTGGGGCAGACCATGAGCGAGATCGTCGCCTACGGTACCGCCGTATTGATCACGAAGGAATAATGCGGGGCAACACCGAGGGACGCGGTCGAACGGAGCCTGCCGGCGGCGCCCCCTGACTTGAAGGAGGTTAACCCATGAGTGAACGAAGTGAAGAGGTCAAATGGGATATCGGGGAAACGACGGTGTACGGCACCCTCGTCCGGCCGGATGGCCCGGGCCCCTTTCCAGCCGTCATTATGGTGGCGGGAAGCGGGCCGACCGACCGCGATTGGCAATCCCCGCTGCTTCCCGGGACCAACGGCAGCGCCCGCCTCATCGCGAAATCTTTGGCGGACGCCGGTTTCGCCTCGCTGCGTTTCGACAAGCGGGCCTCGGGGCCCCATGCGGCCGAGAATCTACCCAAAATGATGGGAACCATGACCATGCGCTCCCACCAGGACGAGGTCCAGGGCGGTATCGCGCTTCTAGCCGACCACCCGGACATCCGCCCAAGCCAAATTTTTGGCCTCGGCAACAGCGAAGGCACCTTGCACCTTTTGCACTATCAGATCGACAATCCGCCCGTTCCGCTCGCCGGCCTCATTCTGACCGGTCTTCCCGGACGCCCGGTAGGTATTGTGGCGCGCTCGCAGCTGGCTCTCCAAGCGGCCGCCGTGCCGAATGGCGACGCCCTGCTGGCGTTATACGATGAAGCCATTGCCCGCTATGTGGCCGGTCAGCCGGCCAACCCGGATCCCGCGTTGCCCGATGACGTGCGAACCTTTATTCAAGCCTTGGAAGTGCCCATTAACCTGCCATTTGCCCGCGAACTGTGGGTGGCCGACGGTGCCAGCCTGCTGCCGCAGGTGGAGGTTCCAGTCCTCGTAATTATCGGCAAGAAGGACATCCAAGTGGATTGGGAGGCCGACGGCGGGCCTTTGATCCGGGCCGCGGAGGGCCACGGCCAGATCCAGTTCGCATTCCCAGAGAACGCCAATCACATCTTGAAGTACGAGCCGTCGGGCCGGCAGGAGCTCTCGGCGCCGTCGGTCATGATCCGCTACAACGCTGAGGATGCCCAACTCGATCCCGAGACCATGGGCGTAATGATTCATTGGCTGGCGGCCCGCACCGCCTGACGATCGGGGCGCCCTCCCACGACGTGGCGAGGACGCCCCGGCCTCGCGTCAGCGTTTCCATAGCATGACCGTCACGCCGACCAGACAAATGGCCGCGCCAATCCATTCCGAGAGGTCCGGCCTGCGGTGGTCAATGCCCCATCCCCATAAGACCGCCAGGACGATAAAAACGCCGCCGTAAGCGGCATACACCTTGCCAAAGGACGCAAACTCCTGACGGGTGGCAATCACACCGTACAGAAACAGCACCACACCGCCCACGATTCCCATCCCGATCGGCTTCCCGTGGCGAAGCCACTGCCACACCAGATATCCCCCGCCGATTTCGGCAAGGCCCGCCAACACAAACAGAGCATAGGCGCGAAGCATCCGGCCCCTCCTTGGTCACATCATTCGCTCTACGGGAACCGCCTCGACGGTTACAATGCCGCCAACGCTTCTAAGGTCACGCCCTGCAGACTGGGCAGGCGCACCACCCCGTCCGGAAATAGGAGCGCTTCCGTTGAGGGGTTCGGCACCACCACGCATTTCAGGCCTGCGCCAAGCGCCGCTGTTGAGCCGTGCGGGGAATCTTCGATGGCGACGGCCCGGGCCGCTTCGATGGCCAACCGCGAGACAGCCACACGGTAGACCGCGGGATCCGGTTTGCCCATGGTGACATCGTCGGCCGTGGCCAACGCCCCAAAGTAGGCCTCTAAATGGTGCAACTGGAGAAAGGCTTGGATCCAAACTCGATGTGAACTCGAAGCAATGGCTTGGGGGATGTGCGCGTGGTGAGCCGCCTCCAACAGAGCCATCACCCCGTCCCTCAGCGGCGCCTCCAGCATATACTGGGTCACCAAGGCTCCGGCCCGCCGATTGGTTTCCAGGCGCGGCACTCCGGGGACTCGCGCCATCAAGATATCGATGAGATCAACGTCTCCCCAAGTGCCGACGATGCGGCCCCAATCGGCCGGGGTGAGCTCGTCCCCGTATTCCGCAAAAATTTCGGACCAAGCCCGATATTGCGGGGTCTCGGTGTCGACAATAGTCCCGTCAAAATCCCAAATTAAGCCCGACAACACGACAGCGGTCCCCCTCTGTTGTTTTTGCCCGCGAGGGCGCCGCTCCCGCTAGGGGTTGGACCCCCAACCGGTATACAATACAGGTATACCAGACTGGGAGGCTTTCATGAAAGCGCGTCGTCGTCGCCCCAACGGAAGATTCTGGACCTTATCGGCGCTCGTGGTGATTCTTATCGGCGCGGTGGGCTACCTTCAGCACCGTCCCCAATCCGTGCGGCCGTCGCAGCCGCGCCTGGCGGGGCAGAAAGCACCTGATCCCAACGCGCGTTTCGCGCTGTCGCATTGGTCGTCGGCCCCCATTACGTTGAACCAAGCCATGATGGGATTCGCAGCAGTCCACACGCCCGGAGCGATCTGGGTGTTGGGCGGGCTCGTGAACGACCAAAGCACGACCTCTATTCAAAAAATCGGCGTCAGCGCCAACGGGACACTCCAGCCTATCCAGAATGTCGCTCCCGGTCTTCCGATTGCCAATCATGACGGCTCCGCCGTTCTGTTCGGACGGCAGGTCATCTTGCTGGGCGGCGGATCCTATCTATCCAGCAACGCCGTATTCCGCTTGCCTCTGCCGCGCATGAACCCGGCCACCACATTGAACCCGCTTCCGACCCCGCTCTCAGACCTGCAAGCGGTGGCGGACGGCCCCCGCATTCTGGTGCTCGGAGGGCATGACGCCGGGGCCCCTTTATCCACCATCTGGGCCTATAATCCCGCCCGTCCCATTACGGTTTGGGCTCACCTGCCGGTCGGTGTCCGCTACCCGGCAGTCGCCCGGGACAGCCAGATGCTCTACAGCATCGGTGGGTTGAGCGCAACCGGGGTTACCCGCCAAGCCGTCGCGTATAGTCTGAAGACCGGCAAAATGACGAAGCTGCCGCCCTACCCGCTGGCCATCCAATACGCCGAAGCTGCCGTGATTGGCGGCCACCTGGTGGTGGCGGGAGGTAAAACCGCGTCCAATTGGACCAATGCGGTGTACTGGTACAACACCGCCAAACGCCGCTGGATGCGGGCCCCGTCCATGCCCTCCGCGGCCGGATATGGCGCCTTGGTGGCGATATCTCCCACCCAAGCCGTCTGGCTGGGCGGAGAGGGTCCCTCCGGAACCTTGGATGTCGTCTGGCGGATTTCCGCTAGTACACCGTAAGATATTGGTCAATCTCCCAAGGGTGCACTTCGTGGCGAAAGATGTCCCACTCCAGCCGCTTGGCTTCGACAAACCGCTGGGCGATGTGATCCCCCAGCGCATCCCAAATGACGGGGTCGTTTTCGAGGTATTGCAGGGCTTCCTGAAGGTTCTCGGGCAAGCTTTCAATACCCAACTCCCGCCGCTCCGCCTCGTGCATGCGGTAGATGTTCCGGGTAATCGGAGCGGGCAAGTCATACCGGCGTTTTAGACCATCCAGCCCCGCCTTAATGGTGACCGCCAAGGCGAGATAGGGATTGCAGGAGGGGTCCGGCGATCTCAGTTCGATGCGGGTGTCCACGCCCTGCGACTTCGGGACCCGGATCATGGGGCTGCGGTTCCCCATCGACCAGGCAATATAGACCGGCGCCTCATAGCCCGGCACCAAGCGTTTATAGCTGTTCACCAAGGGATTGGTGATGGCCGTATAGGCGCGGGCGTGGATCATCAATCCAGAAATGTAGCGCATGGCCACCCGGCTCAGTCCATTCGGCTGCTTCGGGTCGAAGAAGGCATTGCCATTATCATCGAATAGCGATTGATGCAGATGCAAGCCCGACCCATTAACCCCGGCAATGGGTTTCGGCATAAAAGTGGCGTGGAATCCATGGCGGCGCGCGACCGTCCGCGCCACCACCCGGAATGTGACTATGGCGTCGGCTGTTGCGAGAGCGTCTGCATAGCGGAAGTCGATCTCGTGCTGTCCGGGAGATACTTCGTGATGCGTGGCCTCGATGTCAAATCCCATTTCCTCCAAGGCCAGGACAATATCGCGGCGGGCGTCCTCGCCCACATCGCTGGGTGACAAGTCGAAATATCCGCCTTCATCCGTCGTCTTGATGGTCGGCGTCCCGTCCGGCGACAACTGGAACAAAAAGAATTCCGGCTCCGGTCCCACCATGATGTCATAACCCATCTCCTTAGCCTCGCGCAGCACCCGCTTGAGGGCACTGCGCGGGCATCCGGCAAAAGGCGACCCATCGGGATTCTTAATATCGCATAGAAGCCGCGCCGTGAGTCCGGTGCTGTCCGTCCATGGCAGCACCACAAACGTGTTCGGATCCGGATCCAGATACATATCGGACTCTTCAATGCGCACAAATCCCTCGATGGATGATCCGTCGAACATCATGCGTCCATCGAGCGCTTCGGGCAGCAACTTGGCCGGAATCGATACGTTTTTGACAACCCCTAAAATGTCGGTAAATTGCAGCCGCACAAATTTTACGTTGAGCTGGCGAGCCTTTTCCAGGACTTGCTCCTTGGTCACAGCCGACCTCCCTAATCTTTGCCTTGCCGCCATTCTAGCAAAACCGCCGAGATGGACACGAATCCGGCGGGGAAAATGTATGAGCGGCATGCCGGCGGCTCATGCTATCAACACATCAATTTGTGTGTAGGGGAGGCGCGCGGTGGAAGCGTTATCGCTGGTTGGACGGACCGCCATACTCTGGCTTACAGCGCTGGTGGTGTTCCGTATTATGGGCAAGCGGACTTTGGGAAAAATGGGGCCGTTTGACTTTGCCGTGGTTATCATGATCGGCGAGGCGGTAGCCATTGGCATGGAAGATACCCGCGAACCCCTCATCCACGCCATTGCCATTACGGCCGCGCTGGGCTTTTTGCAGTGGCTCCTGACCTGGCTGAACTACCGCTTCCGCTGGCTCGAAAAAATCACCCAAGGCCAAGCGGCCACCGTCGTGGTGAACGGGGTTATCAAGACCAAGACGCTGCGCAAGGAGCGCATGTCCAAGGCAGACCTCCTCATGGAGCTCCGGCAAGGCCAGGCCAAGCTGAAAGACATCAAAAAGGCGCGGCTGGAGGCGTCCGGGAAGGTCAGCGTGGTCAACAAGCCTTCGTCTTCTTCGTCGTCGTCTTCCTCTTCGCAAAAAAAGGGCGGCAATAGCTCGGGGGGGCCAGGCGGCTCGGGATCCTAGCTGACCCCCACGGTTTTGGCGATCGCATAAATCCAGTCCATATGACTAATCGGCACGGTCATCTGGACCTCAACCCATTGGTGATGGCCCCAGGTAATGTACATGGCCTGCCCGGCGCTCGTGCCGGACTTCTGGATGGGGGTCCCGAACGTCTGGGGTCCCAGGCTGACGCTGGCATCAGCCGGCTTCTGGCTGACCACGTCCATGCTCACGCCAAAGGAGGTCCCGCGCTCCCCCCAACGCCATGCCGTGGCTGAGGAAGACAGCGGCGTGCTGAGATTCGCGGGCAGCCTCAAGCTTATCTGCACTTTCTGATAGGATTCCACCTCCGGAACCCATTTCGCGGATGACGGCAGGTTGGGCGGGTAGGTGGTCGTCGTGGTGACCACCGGATGGATGGCGGTTGTGCGGCCGTTAGTGGAACCGCCGCCAGCCTGCTGGGTCTCCAGACGATGGATCAGGGCGCTCTGCCGGTATACAACCACGCCTGTTCCAATCACTAAGGCCGCCCCCGCGACAGCCAACAGCCATTGGGCCAGCGGCATCCTGCGCACAGTCGTATCGTGCGGCGCCGATGTTGGAGCCGTGTCCTTGGGAAGAAGCCGGCGCCCGCAATGAAAGCAAAACTTGTCGTCCGGCAAGATGGTCTCACCGCACTTCGGGCAACTCAGGGCCGCTTTGGCCTGTCTGTTCTCGGGCATGCCTGTCTTCCCTCCAGTTCGTGTGGTCCCCAGAATCCTTTCCCCTATTGTAACGGTCTCCCGTCGAGATGGAACACTTTAACTGTCATTATGTGCCACAAACCCTGCCAGGCCAGTTGTCAGCGGAGGCCGGGTGCGCTACCCTGGGATAGTCCAAAATTTGCCAGAGGAGGGTCTCCCGATGGATGCTGCCCTGAAGAAACAAGCCCTGCGCCTCTTCACGTACGGTCTCTATGTCGCCACGGCGGGCCGCGGCGAGGAGGTCACAGCCGGCACCATCAACTGGGTGTCGCAGGCCTCTTTTCAGCCGCCGCTGGTGATGGCCGCCATCAAGTCCGACAGCCACCTGCATGCTGTCATCGAGGCGGCTGGAACGTTCGCTCTGAATGTGTTGGGAGCCGACCAGAAGCCCATCGCTTCAGACTTTTTCCGGCCCAGCCAGCGGGAAGGCTCCACGATCAACGGGCACGCGTTCGAGACCGGTCCGGTCACGGGATCACCGTTGCTGACCGAGTTGCCTGCGTGGGTGGAGTGCCGCGTGGTGGGAAGCGTGAAACAAGGCGACCACAGCGTCTACGTCGCGGAAGTGGTGGAAGCCGGCCTCCGCTCCGACGGCGCGAAAGCGCTGGACATGTGGAACACCGGCTGGTTTTATGGGGGCTAGCCCGGCTGCCCTGGAGCGCGTTCCGCTTATGCGGACGCGCTTCGGGCTTCCATCCGGATACGTTCTATCTCGCCATCATCGATAGCCCGCTCAAAGCGCCGAAACCCAGCCATAGAAAATCCATGCGCCTCCGCCAGCCCACGGATTTCACGCACTCGGGCCACATCGATGCTAGGCCCCAGCGTGAAGCACTCCAAACGCCCTTCCAGAGCCAAAATCATAGTCTCGGCCATGCACGCCTCAACCATTTTGGGCGGAAATCCAAAGTCAAACCCCATGTCGGCTTCCGCACCCGGCACTTGAATGACGCCCCCGTCCAACACCAGCACGTCGCGCCTCTTTTCCATGACCGCGCGCGAAAGGTTGCGGGGACGGGCGACGTCCGTCACCACGGCGCCCGGCTTGAGGTCCTCCGGCTCGACGATGACACCTGTGGCGGAAGACACCGCCACCACAATATCAGCCGGGCGCACCGCCTCAGGGATATTCGTAGTCCAGCGGACATCGACGTCGGGACATTGCGCGCGGATTTCTGCTTCAAGAGCCTCCAAGTGCTCGGGCGTCCGCGCCACCAGGGTCAAGTGGCGCACTTGTTCGGCCAAGAGCAGGGTGGCCGCCCGCCCTATCGCTCCCGTGGCGCCAATCACCGTGGCCCCGGACGAGCGGACGTCTATCTGCATGCGCTCCGCCGCTTTCAGGGCGCCTTCGACAGCCGTGGCGGTGGTGTAGGAGTTTCCGGTTGTTACAGGAATCGACAACCGCTGGGACAGAGTGATGCCGCGATCCCCGGCAATCTTGGTGAAGGCCCCCAGCCCCAAGATCTCGGCCCCCAGCTCCTCGGCCAAGCGGCCGGCCCGTTCCAGTTTTTTCAATACCCACTCATAGGGGGCATTGAGCAAAATCTCGGGCGTAAGCGGCAATCCCAGCAGCCAACCTTCGAGTTCCTCGCCGCTCTTGGAGCGCACGCCGGTCACATGGCCAATCTTCAGGGGACCCACCTGCTTAAAGGCCCACTCGACCAGCTTTTCCGGCAAATACTGGGTAACCGGGAACTTCCGGGCGAAATCATCAAACCGCAGCGGGTGAATGATAAAGGCAAACTTGCGCATCTGGCACCTCCGTGCACAAAACTGTGCACATTTTACCATAGGCGCGAGAGCGCATCCATGCAAACCGGCCGACACAGGTCGCCGAATTCGCTCCCGGCCCGCGCTAGGCGGGCCGAAGGCGAATCAGCGCCGCCCCTTCGGTCACCATAATCGGCACGGCGTCCTGGTTTTCGACCTCAAAGCGGAATCGAATGATCCCGCGCGGTTTGGAGGTTGACCGGCGGGTTTCCGTAATCGTTACCGTGGTATAGAGGGTGTCGCCGGGACGGACCGGAGCCAGCCATTGAACCGTATCCAGACCCGGCCCGCCCATCGACTCGTCCCCCATGACATGGGCCTCGGCCCAACGAGCCCACACCACCGCCAAGGTGTGGTAGCCTGAGGCGATCAGGCCGCCGAACGGGCCCTGGGCCGAAAACGCCTCATCAATGTGGATTTTCTGCGGATCGTACTGCTGTGCAAACTGGATAATATCCTCGCGACTGACCTGAATCGGGTCTAAACGATAGACGGTTCCTTGCTGGAATTCCTCGAAGTACATAGCTCGCCTCCCGACGGCTCTCCCTCAGCCTCTCAGGGCACTGTACCCCGTCTAGCCGCCCAGGCGCAAGTCGGTTACTGGGCGCTCTCCAGTTCCCTCACCAACGCACCCAACGAGTGTTTGGCATCCCCGAACAACATGCGGGTCTTGGGATCGACGTAGAGCGGATTGTCCACACCCGCAAATCCCCGCCCCATGGAGCGCTTCAAGACCACCACATGCCGGGCTTCGTCAACATTCAGGATCGGCATGCCGAACAGCGGGCTGCCCGTCTGGGTTCGCGCCGCGGGGTTGGTGACGTCATTCGCCCCCACCACCAACACCACGTCGGTGTCGCGAAAGCGGGGATTGATGCGATCCATTTCCCACAACTGGTCATAGGCGACGTCCGCCTCCGCTAGCAAAACATTCATGTGGCCCGGCATGCGGCCTGCCACCGGGTGGATTCCGAACAGCACTTCGACCCCGAACCCGTTCAGCAAGTCGATCACCTGTTTGACCTCCAACTGCGCGCGCGCGACCGCCAACCCGTATCCGGGGACCACCACCACTTTTTTCGCATAACGCAGCAGCATAGCCGTGTCGTCATGCGTAATGGGCTGGACCGTCCCCTCGGCCGTGCCCGCTTCTCCTTGAGCGGCCTTCCCACTCCAGATGACGTTCATCAGCGAACGGTGCATGGCGCGGCTCATTTGCTGGGTCAAGATGGTCCCCGAAGCTCCGACCAGCGTGCCGGCAATAATCAGCAGCTGGTTTTGCAGCACGAATCCCGTGGCGGCTGCCGAAAGTCCGGTGAGGGCATTGAGGAGCGATATCACCACCGGCATGTCGGCTCCTCCGATGGGAAGTGTCAAGAGTGCGCCACCCGCCGCAGCGGCCGCCATGACGCCCAACGCGGCACCGATGCCCCCGTGTCCGGACGTCGCCAGGTAAACGGCGCCCGCCACAACCGCTGCCAGGACCGTCAATCCCAGAAGACGCAATCCTAGGGCCATGCGCAGATCCACACGGATCCACTCTTGCAGCTTCAAAAAGGCGATGATGCTGCCGCCAAAACTTACGGAACCCAACACCATGGTAAGCAGGGCCAGCCAGGATGCCGCCCCCGACGACCCGGGCCATCCCCCCGCCGCCACCAAAGCTGCGGCCCCGCCTCCCAAGCCGTTGAAGAAGGCCACCATCTGGGGCATGGCGGTCATGCGCACGCGCCGGGCCGAGACAACCCCGATGGCGCTCCCCAATAGGGCCACCAACGCCACCCAGACCACATG
Organism: Bacillota bacterium; assembly: GCA_021798975.1. Classification (GTDB taxonomy): domain Bacteria; phylum Bacillota; class Sulfobacillia; order Sulfobacillales; family Sulfobacillaceae; genus Sulfobacillus_B. The sequence goes on from JAJZBJ010000006.1 coordinate 24,697, forward strand.
GTCGTAGTGGGGCGCAAAAGCCAACGTCGTACCTAATGCCAACAGCATCCCGATCGCCAACAACCGGTTGCCCGAACGGGCAGACGCCGGCGAACCCAAAAATCGCACGCCTAGGACGAACAGCGTCGCCGAAGCCATGTACAGCACCTGGGCGATGGGGTTCATGAGGACCGCCCCGCTTCCCGCTCCGATCGAAACATGGCCAAAATGCGGTCCGTAACGACAAATCCCCCCACCAAGTTGATGCTGGCGAAGAGCACCGCCGCTAAGGCAATGACGAGCGCGGCTGTTCCGTGCACCGAGAACGCCAGAACCAATGCGCCAACCAGAATGATGCCGTGGATGGCGTTGGTGGCGGACATAAGGGGCGTATGCAAAATAGAGGGTACTTTAGCGATGACCTGAAACCCAGCCAAAACGGCTAAGACGAAAATGTAAATCTCAGCGATTAAGGACATCCATGACACCCCCTTCACGACGTTTTACCAGCCCGGTATGGATCAACTGCCCTGCGTGGACTAGCACCATGCGGTTCACAATGTCATCATCCGGCAACGATAGCGTGTGATCCGCATCCCAGGCCAAGCCGGCTTGGTCGAGGTACTGGAGAAAATTGGCCAGGTTGCGGCCATAGAGCTGGCTTGCATCACGGGGCAGCTCCGAGGCCAAGTTTTGCGCTCCCACGACCTCGACGCCGGCATAGAACACGGCGCGCCCGGCCTCCGTCACCTCGGTGTTGCCGCCGCTCTCGGCCGCCAAGTCGATAATGACGGAACCGGGCTTCATGCCGGAAATCATCTCCCGGGTGATCAAAATCGGAGCGCGCTGGCCGGGAATTTGCGCGGTGGTAATAATGGCATCCGCCCATGCCACCGGTTCGCGCAGGCGCTCATTCTCCTGCCGGTGGGCCTCCTCGCCCAGTTCTGTGGCATAGCCATCTTGTGTGGCAGACGTTTCGACCTCCAGCGTCAGGAAGCGGGCCCCCAGACTCTCGACCTGCTCGCGCACTTCGGGCCGCGTATCGAAGGCTTCCACCTGCGCCCCCAGTCGATGGGCGGTGGCGATGGCTTGCAAACCCGCAACACCCGCTCCCAGCACCAAGACCCGCGCGGGAGGAATTGTCCCGGCAGCAGTCATCAACAGCGGAAAAAACTTGCGCAGGCGTTCAGCCGCCACCACGGCGGCACGGTATCCGATGACCGTACTCAGAGAAGAGAGAACGTCCATGCTCTGGGCCCGGCTGACGCGCGGCAAGGCGTCCATGCTGAGAGCCGTCACCCCGCCGGACGCCCAGAATTCAAAGACCTCGACGGGAGCGGAAAAGGGCTTCAGCAGACCCACGACAACCGTACCGCGCGGCACGCCTGCCCAGTCACCCGCATTCCGGGGCCCGTTGACAACCGCCAGCAGGTCGCTCCCCGCGAGCACGGCGCTGCGGTCCTGCTCTATCACGGCCCCTGCCGCCTGGTATTGCTCGTCATCGAAGCCTGCTCCGTGGCCAGCCGCAGACTCCATCGTGACCGCATGGCCCTGGGATACTAAGCGGCCCACACTATCGGGGGGCAACGCGACCAGCGTCTCCCCATGCGCCTCCCGCAGCAGTCCTATCTTCAGCGCAATCTCCCCCTAACGAATTTCCATGATATTTTGGGTACCTGCGGACCGGATGGCAATCAATCCACCGTGAACGGCCGGTTTTGACCTGTGGACGGCGGCGGCCTTGCGAACGGCCGAGCCGCCTATCAAAAAATCCGAAGCCCTGCGAAATATTTTCGATTTCTACATGACAACTCCATGACAATGTGGGGACAGCCTCGAGCCTGTTCCGCCCGGCGCTCTGTCTAGACCGGCGACGGCGGGGAATAATACAGGCAAACTATAAAGGAGGTAAACCATATGTGGTTAACCATCGGGATTGTCCTGCTGGTTATCTGGGGACTGGGGTTCTTCCTCTGGCATCTTGGGACCTTTATCTGGCTGGCCCTCATTTTGGCCGCGGCTGCCTTTGTGTGGCACTGGGTCAGCCATCGGCCCACGGCCAAGACCCGTGAGGGAGAACATTAGACAAAAGAGCCGATGCCGCTGAGGACATCGGCCCTTCCTTTTTGGGCGGCCGCACCGGCCCGTATCTTATCCCCAGACTTCCCCGGCGATGCGTGCCACATGGGCGAGTTTGGCCCACTGCTCCTCTTCTGTCAGCAAATTGCCCTCTTCAGTGGACGCGAAGCCACATTGGGGGCTTAGCGCCAGCCTGTTCCCATCAACATAGCGGGACGCCTCGTCAATCCGGCGTTTAATCGCATCGGCATCTTCCAGTACACCCGATTTGGATGTGATCAGCCCAAGCACAATCTTCAAATCGGGGCGGACGGCAAAGCGGAGCGGCTCGAAGCCGCCGGCCCGTTCGCTGTCGTATTCCAAAAAAAAGCCGTCGACGTTAACGGTCCCAAAAAGGGTTTCCGCCACCGGTTCGTACCCGCCGGAGGCAATCCATGCCGAGCGGAAGTTGCCGCGGCAAATATGCATGGTCACGGTGAGATCGTCGGGGCGGTCTTCTAGAGCCAGATTGATGGCGTTGGCGTATCGACGCTGCACCGCGTCCAAGTCCCACCCGCGTGCCTCGAGCGCGGCGCGCTGCTCGGTCGAACACAGGTACGCCCATGACGTGTCATCCAGCTGCAAATATCGGCAGCCCAGGTCATAGAAAGCCTGGATGGCTTTTTTATAGGCACGGCCCAAGTCGGAAAAGAATTCATCGAGGTCGGGGTACGCCGTCTTCTGAATCTCGCCGCGAAAATGCAGCATGCTGGGGCTGGGGATCGTCATCTTGGGCAGGGCCTGGCTGGCATGCTCTTTCAGAAACGCAAAATGCCGCAGCATGGGATGGCGGCCGAAGTCCAGGCGCTTCACCACCCGAATGCTGTGCGACTGCAGCGTCTGTCCTTGAAAGTGGATGCCGTTGTCCTCCGCCTCGAATGGCTCCACGCCATCCAGCCCCTCGAGAAAGTCAAAATGCCAATAGGCGCGCCGAAACTCGCCGTCGGTCGCGGCGGCCAAGCCCAGATCCTGCTGGCGTACAACGACACGGCGGATCTCCTCATTTTCCAGTTCGGTTAGCAACTCGCGGCTCAACTGGCCGCGTTGGTAACGGCGGCGCGCCTCTTTCAATACGTCGGGGCGCAACAGGCTGCCGACGTGGTCGGCATGAAATGGAGCTAATTTCTTGGATGACATGTAAACCATCCCTCATTTCCTCGATAGTCCGACTGGGACCAAGCCTGCTGAGACGGGTGGATGGATTCTATTGCATGGGAAGACGTGAACAAGCGGTCAATGCGCAGTATCCCACGAAACATAGAAAAAGCCCCCTTGGTTGGGGCCCATCAAGTCGATGCTCAGATGTGGAAAATACCATCTGCCTCTCATCTCTCCCTCCGATGGAGGGAAGGAATTAGCACCATGCCAACCTCAGGCAGGTTGCTGCAGCGTCATCGGGCCAGTCCCTCGGCTGCTCTTGATAAGGGCCAGTCTTGGGAGGTATTATGCGCGCCTGAGGACCAATCGTCAAGGGAGGAGAAACCGGACCCGGATGATCCGTAGACCAGGCATGGTGCAGCACCACCCCGCCGTTCGCATCCCCTAGCCGGCAGTGATGTGGAGTTCGGGTTCGGGGGCCGCTTCCCGCAGCTTGCGGAAAATCACCAAGCTGCCCATCAAAGCGGCCAGGGCCGCCCCGCCGAAGGGACCGACAACGCCAAAATGGATGAGACCCGAGGCCGCCAGGGGTCCGACAATGCCACCCACGTACATTGGCAAATAAACCAGATTCAAGGCGGTGGTGCGGTGAGAGGCTGGAATGCGGGTGGAAAACAGGGCGAAAATCATCGCACCGCTAATACTCACCGCGGCACTAAAGGCGGTCAGGATGACGCCAAAGGGCAATAAATGGCGGCTGAAGCCGAGCAGCACGGCCGCCGGGACAATCACAGCGAAAGCCCAGCTCAGCACCTTGGTAAATCCCACGCGATCACCGAGCCGGCCTGCCACAATGGTAATCAAGGCTCCCACCAAGGCGGCCAAACCGACCATGGCACCGATGGCCAGCGTGATGCTGCCGCCGTGGTGATAAAATTGCTCAATAGCTACCGGCACGTAGGGGTTCACCATTTGCCGGGTCACCATCAAGAGCCCGTATATCCCAAATAAAAGCCATGTCACCGGCAGGTTAAAGGTAAACCGCACCGAGCTCCATGCCGCACGCCATGCCGACTCTGGCGACACGTTATGGGACGGAGCCGCTTCCCGATACGAGACCAGCAGCATGCTGCCGGTCATCATCGACAACGCGGCATCGACATAATACAAGTCGTGCAAGGTAAAGGCCGTGCCGTGCACCAGCCATCCTCCCACGAGGGGGCCGAGCGCCATGCCAATGGGCGAAGCCACACTAAAGGTGGATATCGCTGACCCGACCCGGTTGTCCGGCACCAGACGCCGCAGCGAGGACAGCATGATGCCGGTATTGCCCAACTGGAAGCCCACCAAGGACATCGCGACCACCACGCCCGGCAAACGATGGCTTAACCCCAAGAGGGCGAATACCACCGCCTCGACATAGGCGCTCCGGATAATCACCGCTTTTCCGCCATGCCGATTGGCCCACACCCCCCACATCGGCACCAGCGGCAGCCCGACAATAAAGGTCAACGCACTCAGTACACCCACCCATGTGGTGGCGTGCTGGACCCGCATGCCTTCCAAGTAGACCGGCAAAAAGGCGAGAACGTGGCTATAGCCATAGGACTCGACGACGGAGGTGACAAAAAACAGGACCAGGGTAAGTCTCCAACTGCTAGCCGCGCGATGCACCACGTTGCTCCTCCCACGATGCGAAACGAATGCAAAAACCATTGCCCGGAAGTTCCTATGCATCCATGATGACGGAACAACCAGTATTGTCAATTGCCCGCCCCTGCCAGAATTCCCCCAAAAACCGCCGGCCCCCCCATCCCCATTCTCCCGCAGAGCGAAACATGGTACGTTAGCTAGAAAGACTTTTCCAGCCGGATACGGCATAAGGAGAGAGCGTTGTGCAGGAGCATCCCCATGATCCGCCCCACTTTACGGCCGATCAGTTTGTCGCCTATGTCGCCCGGCAAGCGCAGGTTGACCTTCCGGCGTTTGGCATCCGGCCCGACGTTCTATTGACCTATGTGAGCCACTTCCCGCTCTTAGACCGCTGGGGGCTCAAGGAGCCCTCAGCGCGATTGTTTCCGCCCCCCGTCCTGACCGGGTCTGACGCGGCCGTGATGCGCGGTCCGGTTGGCGCGCCTCTGGCGGCGGCCACCCTGGAAGAGCTCAAAGCTCTGGGCGCTCAGCGTATCTGGGTATTGGGCTATGCCGGCAGTCTTGACCCCCGATTCCTGTTGGGCGATGTCGTGCTGGTGGAGCGGGCCCTGAGCGACGAGGGAACCTCCCGCCATTACCACCAGGACGGTTGGGGCACGCCGGCCCCCGAGAGTCTGGCAGCGTTTCCGGAAGGCCTTCCCCGCGGCTCTCTCTGGACCACGGATGCCATTTACCGGGAAACGCCCCAAAAAATAGCCCATTTCCGCACCCTTGGGTGCCAACTGGTGGATATGGAAACGTCATGCTATTTCCACGTCGGCGCGTCTCTAGGTCTCCAGGTCGGCGCTCTCATGGTGGTCAGCGACGAACTCTTCCACCCCTGGAACCCGGGATTTGGGTCGCCCCCTGTCGTCGCGGGAGTGACGCGGGCCTATGCGCTTTTTCGCTCGCTCTTAACCCGCGATAGCGATTGAGCTTTTGGGGGCAGAACATGTTGCAGAGCTATGACGTGATGATTGTAGGAGCCGGCATTGTCGGCTTGACCGTTGCCCGCGAACTCGCTCAACGCTGGCCGGACGCCCGCCTGCTCATCCTCGACCAAGAGCAGGAATTGGCCTTCCACCAAAGCGGCCGCAACAGCGGCGTCATCCATTCCGGCATATACTATCGTCCTGGGTCGCTGAAAGCGCGGCTCACGCTCGAGAGTCGCGCCGTTCTGCTGCGTTTTTTGGAAGAGGAGCGCCTGCCCTATGAACTCTCCGGCAAACTTATCGTCGCCGTACGGCCCGAGGAGGCGGCCAAGCTGCACCAGCTCTACGAAAATGGCCGGGTCAATGGCGTAGCGGGGATCCGCCTAATGGGCCCCGACGAAATGCGGGAAATTGAGCCGCATGTGCGCGGGCTGGAGGCCATCTACGTGTCCAGCACCGGCATCACCGATTATCGGCAAGTGGCTCTGAGGGTCGGGGAACGGCTCATCGAACGGGGAGTGCGCATCCAGTTGGGCGAGCGCGTCAACCGTATCCAGATTCAATCGGATTTAGTAGCGGTGGAAACGACGACCGGATTCCGCGCCACGGGCCGTTACCTCATTGCCGCAGCTGGCATCCAAACCGACCGTTTGGCTCGGGCGGCCGGATTGCAACCCAAGTCCCGCATGGTCCCGGTTCGCGGCAACTATTGGACGCTGTCACCCCAGAGTCGACACTTGGTCCGATCCCTCATCTATCCGGTTCCGGATCCCCGGCTTCCCTTCCTGGGCGTGCACTTCACACGCCGCATCAGCGACCAGGCTGTGTGGCTGGGTCCCAACGCCGTCCTGGCCGCCCATCGCACCCGCTACCGCCGGCGAGCGGTTAATCTGCGGGACGTGGCCGACATCGCCGGGCATCCGGGATTCTGGCGTCTGGCCCGCCGGTTCTGGCGTTATGGTGCAGGAGAGTGGTACCGGGACCACTGGATTGCCGCCTATCTGCGTCAAGTCCAAGAGTATATTCCGGAACTCACCCGTCGCGACTTGAACCCAGGGCCGTTTGGTATCCGGGCGCAGCTCGTGGATGCGAATGGCGCCATGGTCGACGACTTCCGCATGATGCGGGCCGGCCGCGCCCTATTTGTCCTGAACGCGCCCTCACCCGCCGCCACCGCGTCCTTCGCCATTGCCCGCCATGTGGTGGAACGCGGCGCCGAGGAGTTTGGCTGGACCCTTCGGCCGCCAACGGACTAGCGGCGCCTCCGCATCCGCATCATCCCCTCAATCGTGCCGCCGGGCGCAAGAAACCTTCGGACTAGCCGATAAGGCCTGCAATCCCGTTGGCCGCGAGCAGCATGGCCACGACCGCCAGACCGAGAGTGGCGCCCCAGAGCGTCCAGATCTGAAATCGACTCCCCATCCATGCCACGCCGCGCGCCGCCAGAATGGCCAGGGCGATTTTCAGGCCGATCATGCCGACATAGAACATGAGGACGAAGAAGATGCCGAACAGAACCGCCTGGTGGATCGCCCGCACCGCAATGGGGGCCCCGACCACCATCCAAAAAAGCCACGGATGGGGATTTAGAAAGTTGACCAACACGGCCCGCGCATACGACACCTGGCCGGCTCGGTTCCGGGGGGGCGGTGCCGGAGGGGGCGCCGTCCCATCTGCGGCGGCGGCCAGAGCCGGTTCCGCATAGGCTGCCTGCCGCGCCGCCCGCGCCGTATCCCAGGCAATATAGCCCACGAGGACCGCCCCGGCCAGACTTATGCCGTTCAACCACACCGTCGGAACCAGCCGAACGACCCCGACCGCGACCACCACAATCACCAGGTCGGATGCCAGCGGCGCCAAGGCCATCGCGGCACCCGCACGCCATCCCCGCAGCACAGCTTGGGAAATGACCAAGGTCTGCAGCGGCCCGGGGGAGACCGCCGAACCCAAACCCAGCACCAGTCCTACGATTACATAGTGCATTGCCGTACTCCTCCTTGCGGCACTCGGGATTCCCGCCCAGTCATTGTGGTAGTCTAGGCCCTGGAAGCATATTCGCAGGAGGTCTGTCGCAAACCGCATCGGACAGGTTCGGCGGCGCCTCCCGCATGGGAGAATGAACGATGACGGTGCTCGAAATCGTGACCCGCTCACGGGAAGAAATGCTGGATATTACGGCTCCCCTGCAAGCCCTGGTTCGAGAATCGGGTATTCAGAGCGGCCTTCTGGCCGTACAGTCGCCCCACACCACGCTGGGCCTCACGGTCAATGAAAACGCGGACCCCGACGTACAGAAGGACATGCTCGGCCATCTGCGAGCACTCGTTCCGCAAAGCCCCTCGTTCCAACACCGGGAGGACAACTCCGACAGCCATATCAAGGTCTCCCTAGTGGGCCCCTCGCTCACCCTCATCGTCGAAAACGGCGCGATCCAGTTAGGGACCTGGCAGGGCGTGTATGCCATGGAGTTTGATGGCCCCCGCCGCCGCGAGATCTGGGTGCAGACAATCGGAACGCGGACGCCCTAATTCGACCGACCGAAGTTCTCCGGCACTCGAACCGCCACGACGTCGCCGCGGACCGTCACGATCCCCTCCGCGGACAGTTCGCTCACGACCCGCACTTTCCGCGCCCCGACCTCGGCAATCGTACCGTGCACCATTAGCGGTACGCCCAGCGGGGTCGGTTTGAGATAGTCGACTTTCAAGGAACCGGTCACGCATCGAGGAGCCACCGCGCCATCCCCCAGTTCATGGCCGTCTTGCCGGTGCAAGGCCAGCGCCCCCGATCCTGTCGAATGGCAGTCCATCAACGCCGCTAAGAGCCCGCCGTATACAAACCCGGGAATCGCCGTATGCTCGGGCGAGGGCTCAAACACCGTCAACGTCCGCTCCCCATCCCAGCGGGTCCGAAAGTGATGTCCGGGGCCGTTCAACCGGCCGCAGCCATAACACCACGCAAATTCCTCGGCATAGAAATCCTGCACGGCGAGAAACGACTCACCCATCGAAAATCCTCCTTCAAAACGAAAGCGTGATGGGCCGGCTGTCACCGCTGCCGGCCCGCGCCGTCAATGTGTGGTGGCATCCGAAACCGCAATGCCGCCGTATCGGGCCAGCCAGTCGTCAATGCGCTTCAACCGGTCGATTGCTCGAGCCGGCCGCGTGATAGCGTGGTGCTCGCCGGGGTAGATAATCAACTCGGTGGGCACGCCGCGCTTCTTCAAGGCCACATAGAGTTCTTCGGCTTGATTCAACGGACAGCGCCAGTCATGTTCCCCCGCCGTAATCAAGAGCGGGGTGCGGATGTTGGCCAGTCCGCTCATGGGCGAAATGCGGTAATAGGTCTCGGGATTTTGCCACGGCACCCCGAGGTCATCCTGCCACCACAAATGGCAGTCGTCCGTGCCAAAGGCGCTTACATAATCCCACATCCCATGTTCCGAGACCGCGGCTCGGAACCGGTCGGTGTGGCCGACAGCCCAGTTTGTCATGATGCCGCCTTGCGAGAACCCGGTACAGAACAGCTGATCCTCGCGCGTCCAGCCGTGTTCCACCAGGTAGTCAACCCCGCACATCACGTCATCGTGTTCCCGGGGACCCCAGTCGCCCTGAATGCTTTGGCAGAACGCCTCGCCGTAGGATATCGAACCGCGGTAGTTAACCATCAACACCAGATAGCCCCGATTGGCCCAATACTGGGTGTCGAATTCGAATTGCGGCGTGTCATACCACATCGGTCCGCCATGGATGTTCACCAACAGCGGCGCTTGGTCTCGACCCGGCTCAAACCCCGGCGGCGTCAACACCAACGCTTCAACCGTCACCCCGTCGTGGTTGGGATATTGGATCCAGTGATACGTCCCCACGGTGCGGTTGTCCAACCAGGATCCCGTGTGGGTAAGCCGACGGAAACTGCCGCGGTCGGAGAAGTAGATTTCCCCTCCGTGCTGCGGGATGTTGTAAATGGCCGCGATGCCATGGGCGTTGGCATCCGCGTAGGCCACCGTCCCCATCCGTTCGGTCGGCATCAGCACCTCCGATTCGCCCTCCGTCGAAAACCGCATGAGTTTGGATTGGGCCTGGTCATGCGCCAACGCCAAAATACCTTCGGCATTCCAAGCCACGAGTCGCGACACCGTACCGGCGAACGACTCCGTAACCAGATGCATCGGGGTTTTGCCTGTTGCCACGGGATAAACACGGGCATGCGCAACGGGGTCGCCCTCCACCTGATCGGGCACGACTCCCCCGACCGAGGACCAGCCTTGACCGATACACTGGCTGAGCGAAGCCACCGGCGTGGCCATCTCCACCCCGATGGTGTAGAGCCGCTCCAACACGTAGCTGTTTTCCGGCCGCTGGGAGGTCACAAACGCCACCTGCCCGCCGTCCGGGGCAAAGAGCGCCGACGACACGCCCACATCCCCCTGGGTGAGACGGCGCGTCTCGCCGGCATCGGGACGGATAAGCCACAAATCCGTGCGGTTGTTGTTGTCGGCGTCACCGGTGCGGTTGGAGAAGAACAGAATCCAGGCGCCGTCCGGCGACCAGAGCGGACCGGTCTCGTCCGCGGCCCCGTCCGTCAGACGGGTAACCGTCCGCTCAGCCAAGGCGACAGTGAATAGATGCGTTCTCACATTGTCGAGGTAGCCGTCTCCGTCGTGTTTGTGCTGCATCCGATTGATGACCAAAGGTCCCGGCTTTTTGTCGTCGCGGATAGCCTTCAGGTACCGCTCCTCCTCCGCTGACGGGTCGCGGCTGGCAAACACCAGCCGGGCCGAATCGGGCGCCCAGTCAAAGCTCTCCACCCCTTCGGATCGATTGGTGACCTGGCGGGGTTCGCCGCCCGCAATGCGGTCAAACACCCAAATCTGCGATTTGGGGTCGGTATCCGGCTTTTCCCACTCTTCGTCGGTCATCAGTTCCATCTCTTTGGGGCGCGATGACAGAAAGGCGAGGTACCGCCCGTCCGGCGACCATTTGGGCTGCCCGTCCTGCGAGCGGCTGCGGGTCAAGCGATGGGGCTCGCCACCCGATGTTGGCGCCAGCCACAAATTGCGGCTCACCGCGTCAGCTCCTCGGATCGGGGCGGCCTCGATGTACGCCACATAGTCCCCCGACGGGGAGAGCGCCAGAGTTTGAAGGGTCCGGGTACGGTAAAAATCGTCAAGGGTAATCTTCTCAGCCATGACTACGCTCCTTTGAATGGAATGAGAGTCTCTTCCCCATCCACGAGACAAATCCCTGCTGTTATCGTGCGTTCCTGCTGGCAGTCCCTCCTCTCCAAGGTGTATAGTGTTGACTAGTCAAGAGAGGAGGCGATTCCTTCCATGGCCGCAAGCCCTGTTCAGTCCAAACACCAGCAGATTGTCCGCTGGATGAACGCCCAAATTGATTCAGGCGCCTGGGGGCCCCACCACAAACTGAAGTCCGAGCCGGAACTGGCTTCCGACCTTAAGGTAGCGCGGGGCACGGTACAAAAGGCGCTGAACGAACTGGTGCGTGCCCGGCGTTTATATCGCGTGCGCGGCAAAGGGACCTTTGTATCCAGCCATGTCGTTGAGCCGTCCTTGGCCCAGAGCCTGCTCTCATTGTCAGAAGCGCTGGACTTGGAGGGATTAACGGTCAGCACGTCGGTGCTGGGCGTCAAGGTTCTGAGAACCGCTCCTGTCTGGGTGCGCGAGGCGCTCAGCGCTGACAGCCGCACCCCGATTCTGTATCTGCAGCGCATCAAACAAATGTCGGACGGCCCCGTGGCGGTGCTGGACAACTACCTCAGCTTGAGTGATTTTCCGGGTTTGCAGCGGGTCGATTTCAAGGAACGGCGTCTCTTTGACGTCATCGAACGCGACTACGGCTTCAGCATCGATTGGGGATCGCGCGTGTTCGACGTCGTTCAGGCCAGCCCGGCCCTCAGCCGCCATTTGATGGTGGCCGCGGGTACACCGCTGGTCCGGTTGGAACAGGTGGCATACACCGTTGGCAATACCCCCATTGAATGTTCGCATGTCTGGATTCGACCCGACCGGGTGAGACTACGCTCCGTCATCAAGCGCGAGCACACCTAAGGCGGCGCACCCTGCACATCCCAACCTACAGTGCCCAAGGAGTGATTCACGTGAGTCAGGAACTGGCCCAGCACATTCAGCAGACGCTGGTACGCCCGGACGCCTCTGTGACCGAAATCGAACAGTTTTGCGAGCAATGCCGCACCTACGGATTCCAAGGCGCCATGATTTCGCCCTTATGGCTGGGCGTGGTCAAGGAACGGCTCGAGGGAGCGCCGACCATCTTATGTACCGCGCTCGGATATCCCATGGGCAGCATGACCGCGCTGTCCAAAGCCTTTGAGGTGCGCGACGTCATCGCGCGCGGCGCCCAGCAAATCGACTTCATGCCCGCGGTCGGCTATCTCAAATCTGGCTGGTATGACGCGTACCGCCGGGACATCGCCGCGGTGGTCGACGCCGCCGAAGGCGTGCCCATCAAGGTGATGCTGGAATTCGGCATGCTGACCGAGGAGGAAAAGCGCGTCGCGGCCGAACTAGCCGTCGAAGCCGGCGCCACCTATCTTAAGAACTCCAGTGGGTGGGGCCAAGGCGGCCCAGCGACCGTCGACGACATCCGCCTTCTCGCCTCAGTCGCCCGGGGACGGGCCCTCATCAAGGCGTCCGGCGGCATTCGCACCGCCGAACAAGCCCGAGCCATGCTGGACGCGGGGGCTGTGCTCTTAGGCACCAGCGCGGGCGTGCAAATCGTCTCCGGACAAGCTCACGCGGTCAAAGATCAGTACTAACGGAGGGACTCTGATGAGGGGACGGGTTGCCGTTGTCGGCAGCTACAATCTCGGCATCACGTATCGCGTCAGCCGCCTGCCGGTCTGGGGCGAGACCTTGGCGGGCCAATCGGCCCGCTTCGACCACGGCGGCAAAGGGTCCAATCAAGCGGTCGCCTCAGCACGGTTTGGCGCGCCCACCTCATTTGTCGGCTGTGTGGGCCAGGATCCTGCCGGACACTCGGCCCGGGCACTACTGGCCGACGAGGGGGTCGACATCGGCTCCTTGGAGACGCTGGAGGGCTATGCGACCGGTGTCGGCAGCATCTTCGTCGATGCCGCCGGTGAGAATGCCATCGTGATCGACTTGGGCGCCAACGCCCAATTAACGCCCCAGGCCTTGGCCAGCCGCCGCCAGACCCCTTGGCGCACGGCGGACGTGGTGTTGGCACAGCTGGAAGTCCCCTGGGATACCATTAAGCTCGCTTTTCGGGAGTCGGAGGGCCTGGCCATCCTGAACCCGGCGCCCGCCCATCACGGCCTGGCGACGGTTGACTTTCGGGGCGTGGATCTGTTGACCCCCAATGCGACCGAAGCCCGCCTATTGACAGGGATGGATGCCGATGCCGCCGTCTCGGACCGGGACCTGCTGCACCGACTGCTGGAGCGCACCCGGGTTCCCCGCATTGTGCTGACGCTGGGCTCGGCCGGCTCCCTGGTCTGGGACGGCGAACAGGCTTGGCGAGTCCCGGCGCTGCCCGTTCAGGCTGTCGACACGACCGGTGCCGGGGACGTCTTCAACGGCGTGCTGGCTGCGGCCCTAGCTCAAGGCACGCCGCTTTTGAGTGCGGTTCGCGCCGCCAGCGCCGCCGCGTCGCTCAGCGTGGGCATCGAAGGCGTCATCCCGGCCATCCCGCCGGCCGACCTGGTTCACCGCCGGGCTCTCGAGATCAAACCCGAACCGACCAGCCTCGACTAACCGAAGGAGGACACATCATGCACCTCGTAATTGACACCGACACCGCCGGCGATGACGTCGTCTCGCTCTTGCTGGCCATGCATACCCCCTGGGTGAACCTGCACGGCATCACCATCAACTGCGGCAACGTCAACTTTGACCAACAGATTGAAAATGCCTTGAAAACGGTCGAGGTGTCGGGCAAGGCCCACCGCGTCCCAGTCTACGTCGGAGCGCGCTATCCGCTCCTGCGCGAGTGGGAAGGCGCCGAATACGTGCATGGGCAGGACGGCATGGGCGAAGCCCACTTCCCACGCGTCGAACAGCGGCCCGAACCCCAAGGTGCGGTCGAGTTTTTGTTGGATGCTTCGCACCGCTATGAAAACGAATTGGTCATCATCGGACAAGCACCCCTGACCAACCTAGCGCTGGCGGTACGCGAGGATCCCACCTTTCCCTCGCGGGTCAAAGAACTGTGGGTGATGGGCGGAAGCGCCAATGCCCAAGGCAACGTCGACCCGCTCTCGGAATACAACTTCTACGTCGACCCAGAGGCCGCGGCCATCGTCTTCTCGGCCGGATTCAACCTCTACATGGTGGGTTGGGACGTCACCCTGCAGGATAGCCTCCTCAGTATGCAGGACCTCGATCGGATCCGTGCGATGGATACCCCGCTGAGCCGGTTCTTTTTGCAGACACAGGCTAAAGTGCTGGAATTCAACTTGAAAGAAGGTATACAGGGCACCAGCCACCCAGACTCCATCACCATGGCTATGGCCCTTGATCGGGCGATTTGGCAGCGGGGCGCGGACTATTTCGTGGCGATTGAAACCAAGGGTGAATTCACCCGCGGCACCTCAGTAGTCGATCAACTGAACTTCTGGAAGAAGGAGCCCAACACCCACGTCTGCTTGGCAGCAGACGGCCCGCGGTTTCGAAAGGTGCTGTTCAACATGCTCGAGCACGGCGACACACGCCTGTCCGAACCGCGGCACTGACCCTATCAGGATGGCCCCGCCTCTGGCTCTGGGGATAACCCGCCACAGCAACCCTCGCCCGATGCCGGACGGGGGTTGCTGCGTTAGGCATTGGCGTCAAATTTCAGGCGGTCCGGTGGATTCAATCGTGTTATTGACACAGTCCAGAATTGGAAGGATAATACAGACATGCCTAAGAGACACCTCACCGACCCCGTCGACCTGCTCCGAGAGCACGGCATGCAGGTGACGGTGCAGCGGCTGGCGGTGCTGCGCGCGGTATCCCAGCGTCCGCACCTCACAGCCGACGACATCGAAAAGATGGTACGGACCGAAATCGGCACCGTATCGCGCCAAGCTGTCTATGACACGCTGGCCGTGCTGACGGCTAACGGTCTCATCCGGCGCATTCAACCCGCCCATTCCCCGGCCCGCTTTGAAGACCGGGTCGACGACAATCACCATCATGTGGTGTGCCGGCAATGCGGCCGCGTCGCCGACGTCGACTGCGCGGTGGGAAGCGCGCCGTGTCTCGAACCAGCCCACCGCCACGGCTTTGTCATTGATGAGGCGGAAGTAATGTATTGGGGCCTGTGCCCCGACTGCCAAATCGCTCGCTGACCTTCGATGAACCTCCCAGAAAGGATGGATCCATGATGGGTAACGACACGCACAGAGAGGCGACGGGATGCCCGGTTCTCCACCACCCGCAAACGGCCTCCGGATCCTTTGCCAACCAACACTGGTGGCCAAACCAGTTGAACTTGCGGCCGCTGGCTAAGAATTCCCCGCTGATGAGCCCAATGGAGGCCGCCTTTGACTACCGCGCCGAGTTTGAAAGCCTTGACCTGGCAGCGGTCAAACAGGACATCCGGGCGGTCATGACGACCTCCCAGGACTGGTGGCCGGCGGACTGGGGTCATTATGGACCGCTCTTTATCCGTATGGCTTGGCACAGCGCCGGTACCTACCGCATCTATGATGGGCGCGGCGGCGCCGGATCCGGTACGCAGCGCTTCGCACCGTTGAACAGTTGGCCGGACAACGCCAATCTCGACAAGGCGCGCCGCCTGTTGTGGCCGGTCAAGCAGAAATACGGCCGCAAGATCTCGTGGGCCGATCTCATGATTCTGGCCGGAAACTGCGCGCTGGAGTCCATGGGCTTTCAAACCTTCGGTTTTGGCGGCGGCCGCGAAGACGTCTATGAGCCCGAAGAAGATATCTACTGGGGACCCGAGCAAACCTGGCTGGCCGATGAGCGCCACAGCGGTGATCGGGAGATGGCCAATCCCTTCGGCGCCACACAGATGGGCTTAATCTACGTCAACCCGGAAGGGCCCAACGGCAATCCGGATCCCCGAGCCGCCGCTCGAGACATTCGCGAGACGTTCGGCCGCATGGCCATGAATGATGAGGAGACTGTTGCGCTCATTGCCGGCGGGCACACGTTCGGGAAGACCCACGGGGCGGCGGATTCCGCGCAGCATCTGGGTCGCGAGCCGGAAGGCGCTCCCATCGAGGAGCAGGGCCTCGGGTGGAAGAACTCCTTTGGCAGCGGCAAGGGCAACGACACCATCACCAGCGGCCCCGAAGTCATCTGGACAACCGCCCCAACCACATGGGACATGGGCTTCCTCGAGAACCTATTCGGCTATGAGTGGGAGCTGACGAAGAGCCCCGCCGGGGCGCACCAGTGGCGGCCTGTCGACCGCGCGGCCGACAACACCGTGCCGGATCCCCACAATCCCTCCCAGCGGCGCACGCCCATGATGTTGACGACCGACCTGGCCTTGCGCTATGACCCCGTGTACGAACCGATTGCCCGCCGCTTCTACGAACACCCGGCGGCGTTTGCCGATGCGTTCGCGCGGGCTTGGTACAAGCTCACGCACCGGGACATGGGGCCGATTGCCCGCTATCTGGGTCCGGAAGTTCCTGCCGAAGCGCTCCTCTGGCAGGACCCGGTGCCGCCGGTCGATCATCCGCTCATCGGTGCCGCGGACATCGCCGCGCTGAAGCACCAGATTCTCAATTCGGGGCTTTCGATTTCGGACCTGGTCCTCACCGCTTGGGCCTCGGCGTCCACCTACCGCGACAGCGACAAGCGCGGCGGCGCCAATGGCGCCCGCATTCGCCTGACACCCCAGAAAGATTGGGCAGTCAACAACCCCGCCGGACTTTCGGCGGTTCTCGAAACCTATGACGGCATCCAGAGCCAGTTCAACCGCTCCAAAACAGACGGCACCCAGGTGTCCCTGGCTGACCTGATTGTGCTGGGCGGATGCGCTGCCATCGAGCAGGCTGCCCAGCAGGCCGGTTACGCGGTGACCGTACCCTTTTCTCCGGGGCGGACGGACGCCTCGGCCGATCAAACCGACGCCGACTCATTTGCCGTGCTTGAACCCAAGGCCGACGGATTCCGCAATTACTTTCGGGAAGGCGATTATCGGCGGCCGGAGGAGCTCCTCATCGACCGGGCCAGCTTGCTGACGCTGACCGCGCCGGAAATGACGGTACTCATCGGAGGCCTGCGCGTGCTGGGCGCCAACGCTGACGGCACCGCGCACGGAGTCTTCACCGACCACCCCGGCACCCTCAGCAACGACTTCTTCGTCAACCTGCTCGACATGGGCACGGAGTGGAAGGCGTCATCCGAAGCGCACCGCTACCAAGGTTACGACCGCAGCTCGGGGGCGCTGAAATGGACTGGCACCTCGGTCGATCTGATCTTCGGCTCGAATTCTCAACTCCGCGCCATCGCTGAGGTTTATGCCGCCCATGATGCCGAGCCAAAGTTCGTGCACGACTTTGTGAACGCATGGAACAAGGTAATGAACCTCGATCGGTTCGACCTTCGCTAGCCGCCATCAGAAAAGCTAAGGAGGCTGTCGACGAGACAGCCTCCTCTCTTCGCTATGGGGTAAACACGGAGCGCGGCTCCGGCCCGGCACCGCCCTCAATCAGAATCGGGCAAGCTATCCCATCAAGAACGAATTGGAAAACACGATGCGGAGAATGGACGGCCCGAACAACACCAGTGCGCCAATTCCCAAGAGACTCAGCACAATCACGATGGAGACCCAGCTGCGCTGCGGGCGATTGGAACGCGCACCGCCGAAGGCTCCCGTCACCCGCTGTCGCACCGCACAGTAGTGTTCAAACCGCTCACGCGAAAAATTGACCGACAGCTTGCCGCCCAGAGCCGCCAGATAGGATTCATCCCAGGCCATCTCGGGCTTGAAGTGCTCCCCATCGTGCACATCCCAAAGCGTCGGCACCCGGGCTTCGGCTTCCGCGATGCGGCCTTCGAGGCCAGCCAACGACACGCTCGTCACGAGCGCAGCGCGAAGCGCAGCGAGATCTTGGTCTTGCATGGCCCGTCTGAAATCCAAGGGCTGGATGGACACGCCCGAAACCTCCCCGATTGTCCCGACCGCCGTGGGACAGATGATTCTCAGCATATCACCTCTGGCCACTCACGAAAACTGCTGCTTCGCGTGAAGGAAGACAATGCCAGAAGCCGCCCCAAGCCAGCGCGGCTTCTGGATCTGGCACGACTTTACGGTCCACAAGTTCGGGTACAGCAAGTCCGAAATGGGGTTGAAGGTGCGGTAGGTTCCGTAGGCGTTGTGGGCATGCGCCCATAGGCGCCGCAGACTCACCATGGTCAGGTCACCCGCGCCCGCTAGAGTCAGCCGGCCAGGGCAGGTTCATGATTGGGCGTCCTCTCCGCGGTGCAGTTCCCACACGGGAGCAATCTCCCCCATGACCTCTGGCATCCGGTTCAGCGTAATACGGCGGAACGATTCCACAAATTCCGGGTGCTGGCGATGCTTCACTGTGACCGGATTGTCACAGTCCCGCACCACCCACCGGTTGTCGTCGCGCAGCAGTTGGAACAAATAGTCTTCGTCGAGATAGTGCTGGGACACATGGCTCTGCACGGCCGCCTTCTTCTGAGCGAACTCATTTTCGATGTCAACGAAGACATTGGGGAAGTTGCTCCCGTACATCCACAGTTCCCGCGTGGGCGACGCCGGCAATCCCAACTCCGGAAACATGGTGGCATGCCCGGCGCCGGGGTAGGCGGCGTCCATGGCCTCTTTGCCCGACGTACGGTGGTCCGTGTGGTTAATGACAGTATCGCCAATCCAAAACGCGGTGGGATCCCATGCCAACACGACGTCCGGCTTAACCGTGCGGATGACCCGGACAATGTCGCGCCGCAGCGACAGTCCAGCTTCGAGTTCCCCATCCACATAATTGAAGAAATATACCCCTTCGGCCCCGACTACCTGGCAGGCGGCGCGCTGCTCCGCTTGGCGGGTGGCCTGCATGCCGGCTACCTCCTCCTGGCGTTGGGTGCCTTTGGACCCATCGGTACAGATCAGGTAGCTGATGTGATGGCCCTGTTTGGCCAAGCGAATTAGGGTGCCGCCAATCATGGCGTCAATGTCGTCAGGGTGTGCTCCAATCGCGAGAAAACGCATCACGGATGTCCTCCTTGTCACCAGTGCCGTCGAGACCGCATCCGGCGCTTGCCGTGGGAATTGTGCTCCTCACCCTTCGGCGAAGATCGTGCGCCCATTGTAAGGGTTTCATCGTCGCGGGGCAATGCATTTGGCCAGAATAGCAAAAACCTTCCGACGGCTCCAACACCGGATTAGGTTGCCCCTGGGGATGGCCCGATGATGGAAATGCCAGGAACACCGGGGGGGCCGGGATTGACGCTCCAAGGCCGGAGAGGCATCATATGGGGCAAGATTGCGACTCAAAGGCAGGAATCGCATGCAGCCAGACTATGACCTCATCGTGCACGGCATTTGCTTTGCGGATCTGATTTACGGCCAAGTCCCCCACCTGCCCGCCCCGGGCGAGGAGGTGCATTGTGGGGCTTTCGGCTTTTCCGGCGGCGGAGCCTTCATCACGGCGGTGGCCGCGGCGCGGCTGGACCTC
>JAJZBJ010000125.1 GCA_021798975.1 Bacillota bacterium
GCCCCGCACGGCCCCAGGATCCCACCCGCCGTGTCCCGGGTCGATGACCACGAGCGGGGTGGGAGTGCTGACGGCCGAGACGGTCTCCGGCGACCGTTGGACAATCCAATAGGCGCCCAGCATGATGGCTAAAACGACGATAGCGAGGCTCTTTCTCATTCTTGTCCCCCTTGCCACACCATATGCGTCAGCCTTGCCGGACAGTCCATTCCTGCCGTGCCTGTCGGAGCACAGCCCCACTGCCCACGATGGATGTGAGGAGGCCAGTCCAGCCGAGAATGGCGTACCAGCGTTTGATGAGCCAGGTTCCTGGCAAGAAAAGCAATAGCGCCATACCGAGCAGCGAACCGACCTCGCCGTGTACGCCCAAGCGCGCCTTGGCCTCGCCGGCGCGGCCCGCTTCCGCCCTAGACAACACCACGGCCTGGACTAAGTCTTGGACCAACCATCCCGCTAGACCTTCTACGCCGCCCAGGGCCACGAAGACAGGGAACGAGACGCCTTGAGCGAGCCATAGCCAGGTGAGGCCTGGCACCCTGAACAGAAGCGGAATCCACCGATAGGGCCGCTGGCGGATGCGGACCAAAAGCACTGCCGCTAGGAAGCCTGATCCACCCCACACGGCCAAGCTGAGCCCATATCCAAAGGCATGGCGGTGGAGCACATGGAAGGTGTAGGCAATGGCGAGGGTATTGGCTTGCCAGGTGAGGAAGCTCATCCCCATCACAACCCATCCGGCAGTATCCGGCCACCGGCGCCACATCGATGCGATGGGCTGGGGCGCGGTCTGCGACACCCGGGGGAGGGGGGAGAGCCGACTCACCATGGTCATCGACAATCCATACAATGCGGCCGATGCGAGGAACCCGAAACGGAATCCCGCCAGGTTCAGCACAGCCCCCGCCCCGAGCGGTCCCGCCAACCGCATCAGGCTTTGTGACTGGCGCAGACGCTGCACAAATGCCCGGGTCTTCTCATAGTCATCCGGTTGAGCGATGTAGTGGGCTTGGGCCGTGCCGTGCAGGCCGGATCCCAATGCCAAACCGCCCAAGGCCGCCAGGGCGAGGCCGAAGCTTTCGGTGCGCCACAAAACCAGGACCAGCAGGATGCGCAGGGCGTAGCTCGCCTGCATGACGCGGCGCGCGGCCCAGCGCAGGCTGGCCCACGCATACAGGCGGGGTATGAGCAAACCCGGGACTGATCCGGCTAAAAAGTACCACGCATAGCTGGCTGACGACGGATTCAGCGCCGTGATAAGAAGGCCCACGGCCACTTCCCGAAACTGCGCGCCTAGCGTGGCCAATCCGTCTTCCAGGGTTAGCCACAGCAAATTGTCACGAGACATGAAAAACCCCTCCGTAGATAAAGTCGGAGGGGAGAACATCCGGATACAGGCGCAAACCCGCATCAAGACAGATCTCTCCCCTTAGGGGGAGATGTCTTGCATGCGGGGCGTGAACAATTTACGCACCAGCCTTCGTGGATAGTGACTCCATCCTAACCGAAGGCGCGGAGCGCGTAAAGGATCGGATCATACGCTTGGAAGCGCCTTCAACACTACCGTGCGGGCGGCGTCGACGGTGCGGCGCGTGTCTTCGGCCACCGCGTCGGGGTCAGCCTCCAGACCTGGGCCTTCATCGAACCGAGCTTCAATGTTGCCGAGAATAATGGCTTCGATGCGATCCAAGAAGTATAAAATGGCGGGGCGGTCCGGGGGGCCGTAGTCGCCCGCCACGACGCGTTCCACGAACGGCACCAGGGTCTCTCCACCTTCCATGGCGAATTCATAGTACTGCTCAATCAATGCGTCTGATGTCATGCTTGTCCTCCTTGTACATGGGGTGTGGCCTCGAGCTTCGCGACGCCGATCCAAATGCCGTTTCCGATAACGGCCGATTGGTGGGGACCGGCACTGATGTGGGATGTCGGGGGCCAATCGGGCGGCTCGCTGGATCCGGTGGTGGGCCATCCGGAGGCTGGGCTCGGGTAGAAGCTCTTTGGCCATGGCCAGGTCTTGAGGGCTGCGCGGGGACGCCACAGCACCAGTCCGTGCGGTGAGGTGATCCAGAGTCCTTGGCCGGGGGCGCTGACCGCGCCGAGCGGGGCCGCGTTAACATGGCCTGCGGGCATGAGGCGGCCCTCGGCCCACCGATCGATGTTGCCGTTGGCGTCCAGGGTCCAGAGTTGCGATCCCCACTCACCCATAGCCACAAAGAAGTCCCCCGGCATGGTGAGATTCCACGCACTGGTCCAATGTCCGTCCGGGGAAAGCGTCCAGAGGGTGTTGTTGGTCAACAAGGTGATGCGGGGCGGAACGGTGGTCGTTCCGCCGCTGAGCGCCATGGCGAGCGGGTTGTTGACCGCACTGGGCAGAGGGATGACGGTTATCCGGCCCGTCCGGTTGTTAAGCCGGACAACCCGGCTCAGCCCCGCAAATGTGGTTGAGACAGACACCGACCACTGCGCTGTATCAACGGTCGGCCCGGGAATCGAGTAGTTGCCCGACACAAAATGGCCGGCACGGACCGTCAAGCCTCCCACGTAGCCCCAGTGCCGGTACCAAATCGTCCGGGTACCGGCATCGACCAGCGACACGCCTCCCCACGCGGCCGATTGTTGCGCGTCTAAGGCGTCCAATCCGGCGCTGGCCGGAAAAGGCGGATTGATCCCCGGAACGGTGGTCCAATGATTCGCTTGGGTGGCCGGATTAATCCACCCGATGACCGCGTCGTCAGCCAGGGGGTTGGCGGTGCCGTAATAGATGCGGCCACCGGGACCCGCCAGCACCGACGACACTTGCGCTCCTTCGGCGAAGAGGGTCGGCGACCCTACATTGACGGGATACCAGGTAAGGTGCGGGGATGCGGTTTGGGGTGGGCGGGCGGCCGCGATCCGGCTGGGACCCGCGGATTGACTCAATCCTCCGCATCCCGACGCCCATACTGCGGTTAGTGCCAGAGCGGCCGCCCAGAGGGCAGGGCGCCGCCCCGCGGACAGTCTTTGATGTTCCCGACGCTCCATACGGTCTCGATATCCTTTCTGTCTAGGGCGCCTTGGGAGCCGGCGGCTTGTAACCGAAAGGCCACGGGTACGATCCGCCGAACGTGCTGTCGAAAAGGGTTTTGGCTTTGGGGTCTTTGACCTTGAAATATTGGTCATAGATGGCGCGGGCCACAAACCCCGAGTGAGCACCCCACAGCCCTGACTTGACGTAGACGATGATGAGGATCTTGGGGTGCGGCATCGGCCCGTAGGTCAGGAAAAAGGCGTTGTTGGGCTTGCCATAAACCTGGGCTGTTCCTGTTTTGGAGGCCACAGAAATGGGGAACCCAGCCAGCGCGCCATAGCCCGTTCCAGACACGCCGTCTTTGATGTTGGGGTCCTGCGCGGACAAGATCATGCCCTGGTGCACCGTGTTGAAGACGCTCTGGGGGACATTCAGCCTTCCTTGCACGACCGGGTTGAACTTCTTAACCAGCTTGCCACTGGCGGTGGTAATCTCCGACACCAGGTGCGGCTTGTACAGGGTGCCGCCGTTGGCAATGGCCGAGTCGGCCCGGGCCAGCGCTATCATGGTGAACTGGTCAATGCCCTGGCCAATGGCGGTGTTGAGGTTCCATCCCCAGGTCCATGGGCCGTCCCCGTCTTTTTGCAGTTGTTTGGGAGTGGGGGGAATGCTCTGCACCTCGCCCGGCAGGTCAATGCCGGTGAGTTTGTTAAGCAGAAACTTGTTCAGCCACTTGTCAATGAGGTTAATGCCCATGTCATAGCCGACGGTATAGAAAAACACGTCGTCGGAGAGGCCGAGCGCTTGTTTGACGTCCAACCATCCGAATCCGGGCGCATACCAGTTGTGAAACGCGGGATCCTTGGGGAAATAACCCGGGTCGAAGATTTGGCGGGTGGGCGTCAGCACCCCGGTGGCCAGCGCTGCGGTGGCCATAATGGGTTTAAAAATCGAACCCGGCGAGAACAACTGCTGAATGGGGATAAACTCGTACAGCGATGAGAAATGCGGATTCTTGGTCAATTGGGCGATATAGCTGTTGCGGGTGGTGCTGTTCGGCAAGAGCAGGTTGGGATTGTAGCTGGGCAAACTGGCAATGGCCAGCACGTCCCCATTATTGGGATTGATGGCAATGACCCCGCCCTGGTTGGCCCCCGCAGAGCGCGCGCCCGTGAAGGCGGGCGCGTTCTGAATGGTCTTCATATCGTAGGCTAGGGCTTGATAGGCTGTCTTTTCGAGCTGCCAGTTGATCGTCAAGTGCAGGGTGTCACCCGGTGTCGGCACGGCTTGGCCAAACAGCTTAACCAGTTGGCCCTGCCGATTGACCTCGGCATATTCACCGCCGGATTGTCCGACGAGGTATTTGTTGTATTCCATCTCCAGGCCCGCGCCGCCTTTGTCGGCGGTTGCGGTATTGAGGTCCAGGAATCCCAAGACGTTGCCCATCACGGTGCCGTACGGATAGCTGCGAATGGCGGTAGGCTGAACCCGCAAATATGGCAGGTGATTGATGTTTTCTTCAATAACAGTCATTTGCTTGGGCGTCAGGTTGGCGTCAATCTGCACCGGATCGTAGCTGGGCTGGGACTTCAATTGGGTGTTGATGGTTTTGTTGATGCTGGAGGCGGGTTCGCCCAAGTATTGCGCTAAGCGCGATACTTCCGAGGATGCCAAAGGCCCGCCTTGGCTCAAGTAGTATAGACTCCAGGCGGGTTTGGAACCCGCCACCACCACACCGTCGGAGGTGACGATGTTGCCGCGGGCGGCGGGAATGGGAATCTGCCGCAATTGGTCCTGTTGGGCCAGCGCCTGATAGTGGGCCCCATGCACGACCTGCAAGTCCCAAAATCGCGCGCCGATGGTAATAAAGGCGGCGCCTGTAAATGACAGAAGAAAAATGGCCCGACGGCCAATAAGCTTCGGGGGCATGGTGACCTCTCCTTAAAATCCTTAGTGCCAGTGTAGCAAAAGGTTTCATAACCCGACACATATAAAACGCCCCAATCATGGGAAAAGCTACAAGAGAGAGGGACATGCACGCCGTCTCCAAATTTCTTTAGCTGGGAGAGATTATGGCTGTGTTTTCAAACAAGGTAACGCATCGTCAACTGGCTGGATTGGCGTTTGCGGTGTTGCTGTGGAGCACCACCGCGCATGCGCAAGGGACACCCAATGTGGTAACGGTGGGGGCCAATCTCACCGCGGGACAGCGCCAGCAGATGCTGAAAGACTTCGGCGCAACGCAAACCGCGCGCGTCCTGACTATCAACCACCAAGACGAAGAGAGGCTTTTAAGCGGCGTCGCGCCGCAATCGCAAATTGGCACGCGGTCTATATCATCAAGTGCTGTGACCTTGGAAGGAAGCGGGTATGGAATCCACGTCACCACACGCGACATCACCTGGGTGACGCCGGCCATGTACGCGAACGCTTTGGCTACGGCCGGAGTGAAAAATGCCCGGGTCATGGCCGACGCACCCTATCCGGTTTCGGGAACCGCCGCGCTAGCCGGAATCTTGACGGCGTATCAGACCGCCAGCGGCAGCAACATCCCCCTCAGCCAGCAACGGACTGCCGCCCAGGAGATGATGGTGACCGGAAACCTCGGGGACCAAATCGGCAGCAAGAGCAAGGCGGCGATGCTGGTCATGCGGGTGAAGAACACCGTGATTCAAAACCATTTGACCAGCTCGTCGTCGATCCGGCCGGTGGTGGTGAATGAAGCCAACCGGTTGAACATCACCCTCACCAACACCCAAATGACGAACATTACGAATCTCATGCTGTCCTTGAGTCGACTGCCCTTGAATGCACAAACCCTCACCTCGCAGCTGCAGGGTTGGGAGCAGAAGGCGGCCAGCGCCGTACCGCCCGGACTATGGCAGCAGTTGAGCCAGTGGTTAAGCCAAATCTGGCGTGCAATCCAGTCGCTTCTGCACGGCGGCAAACCCTAGCATTGACGGGCATCCCAGGCTTTTGTATGCTTGGGAAAATAAGGATCGGTGGCCAAATCGCCTCTCCAGAGATGGCGATTTTTTGGCGACGGGCGGGAGGAGCAGCATGGCGATCCGGGTTTATGACAGTCTGACGCGGCAGACGCGTCCCTTTGAGCCGCGGGTGGCAGGCCGGGTCAGCATCTACACCTGCGGCGTGACACCGTATGATCAAAGTCATGTGGGCCACGCCCGCCCGGCGGTTGTGTGGGACGCCATCCGCCGACACCTGATGCGGCGGGGCTATCTCGTGACGTTCGTGCAAAACTTCACAGATATCGACGACAAGCTTATCCGCCGGGCGGCAGAATTGGGCCGTCCGGTGGAGGACTTAGCGCGACAGTTCATTCTTGAGTACGATCGGCTTATGGAACAACTCTCGGTGATGCCGCCCGACTTTGCTCCGCAGGTTACGGAAAATATCGACACCATCGTCGCCTATATTCAACGGTTGGTGGATGGGGGCGGCGCTTATGCGGCAGAAGGTTCCGTGTACTTCCGCGTTAAGAGCGATCCAGAATACGGGAAACTATCGGGCCGGAAGCTCGACGAGATGTTGGAAGGCGTACGGGTCGAGTTAGAGCCGGAAAAAGAATACCCCGGTGACTTCGCGCTGTGGAAGGCGGCCCGACCGGGGGAGCCGGCCTGGCCCAGCCCTTGGGGCGAGGGGCGCCCCGGATGGCATATTGAGTGCTCGGCCATGTCGCAGCGGTATTTGGGCGACACGTTTGACATGCACGGCGGCGGGATGGACCTGTTATTCCCCCACCATGAGAACGAGCGTGCCCAGTCCCGCGCCTATCTAGGCCATGAGGCGGTGAACCTCTGGGTCCATAATGGCCTCATCACCCGCGGCGGAGTTAAGATGTCCAAGTCGCTAAAGAATGGCATCACCATGGCGCAATTGTTGGAGCGGTATTCCGGCCACGTGTTGCGTACCTATTTGCTCTCGGTCCATTACCGAAAGCCCCTCGATTTCGAGGGGCAGCATCTGGATGCCTGGCAGACAGGCTTGGAGCGCATCTATCGGTTGTGGCAGGATGTCGAAGCGGCTCCCGCGGCCGGCGCGATCGTGGCCGCAGACTGGGTCGAATCCCTGATCCACTTTGAAGAGCGATTTTTGGCCGCCATGGATGATGACTTCAATACCGCCAAGGCCTTTGGCGAGTTGTTCGATATGGTGACGGCCGCCCATCGCGGGATCGATGCCGGGTACGCGGACCTGGCTAAAGGGCTGGCCCGTCGCAATCTCCTGGCTGCCGATCAGGTTTTGCGGTTTTTGCCAGACCGCACGGAGTCCGGAGACGGCGCGTTGGCTGAGGTGCTGCTGACGCGGCGCAACCAGGCCCGCAAACAGAAGAATTTTGCGTTGGCCGATGCGCTTCGAGACACCCTAATCGAGGCGGGCTACGAGGTGCTGGATGGTCCCGAGGGCACCCGCATCCACCGTCTGCCGCAATAATTGAAACGAGAGGACCGAGTGCGCATGCCAGGAGGACGGAAGCAAACCGAGAACAAACGATGGAGTGGGAGCCGACCGGGACCCGATCGGGGTGGACGCGGCGGAAAGCCAGGGCGGCGTCCAACAGGACCCGCACGGGGCCGTGTGCGAGACGAGGTGAGGCGGGAAGCGCCCCGAGTGCGCGATATCGAACAAAGGCGGCCTTTTGAGGACTTAGAGGACACGCCGGTATTGGTGGGCCGCCATCCCGTGCTGGAGGCTTTTCGGGCCGGTCGCTCCATCACCCGCCTCTGGGTGCAGGAGTCGCTGCGGGAAG
Organism: Bacillota bacterium; assembly: GCA_021798975.1. GTDB lineage: Bacteria > Bacillota > Sulfobacillia > Sulfobacillales > Sulfobacillaceae > Sulfobacillus_B. The sequence goes on from JAJZBJ010000125.1 coordinate 7,779, forward strand.
GCAGCCTGCGCGAGATTGTGGCGTTGGCCCGGGAACAACATGTACCCGTGAGCGAGGTGCCCAAACCCTTTTTGGACCGATTAGCCGGCGAGGTGCCGCACCAAGGAGTGGGTGCTCAAGTGGCGCTAAAGCCGACGCTCAGCTTGGAAGAACTGCCAGAATTGATCCAGGCATCGGCCGAACCCTTGGTGTATATCTTAGATGGTATCCAGGACCCCCACAATTTGGGGGCGATTCTCCGCACCGCCGACGCGACCGGCGCAACAGCGGTCGTGATTCCCGAGCGCGGCGCGGCAGGACTGACGGCGGTGGTGGCCAAGGCATCGGCCGGCGCGATTGAGTATGTGCCGGTGGTGCGCGTCACGAACCTCGCGCAGGCTATTGATAAGCTTAAAGAAGCGGGCCTGTTTGTCTTCGCGGCCGATCCGGAGGCGGATCAGCTGTATACGCAGGTCAACTGGACTGGACCTGTGGCTGTGGTGATTGGTGCCGAAGGCCGCGGTGTGCGTCCTTTGATTCGTTCGCGCTCGGATGGACTAGTCAAGCTGCCCATGCTGGGACAGGTGTCATCGGTGAATGCGTCGAACGCTGCGTCGGTGATCGGATTCGAGGCTGTTCGACAGCGGAACCTCCAAAAGTCTGTATTGACGCGGCTTTAAGGGCCCGACTATAATGGCACATAGGTTATTTGTTCTGTTGAAATATTGGCGGTCGGTTTTCAGCAATTAGATAGTGGGATTGTTGTAAAAGACTGATTTTTGCCACTACGTCTGAACTCGATGGAGGCGATGTGGGTGAGCGTTGGCCCTTTGCACAACCTAACCAAGAGCTATG
>JAJZBJ010000126.1 GCA_021798975.1 Bacillota bacterium
GAAGCCGTGACGCCCTCTGCCGGACGCGATGCACTCGCGACGCTCATTTACACCTCGGGAACGACGGGGCTGCCCAAAGGCGTCATGCTGACGCATGGCAACATCCTGTCCAATTTGGAAGACTTGGCTGCGGTCATGGATGCGGACAGCGAGACGCGCGTCGGACCTCAGGATGTGGTGCTTTCGTTTTTGCCTTTGTCTCACGTCTTGGAGCGCACGACCCACTACTTTTTCTTAGCATCGGGCTGCGTCATCGCCTATGCACGCTCAACCGACCAATTGCCCGACGATTTGCTGGCCCTCAAACCGACCTTGATGGTGTCGGTGCCGCGGGTCTTTGAGAAAATTTACAGCCGTGTGCAAGCCCAGGTCGCGTCCTACCCGTTTTTTACGGGAGCGGTGTTCCGCGCCGGGGTACGGGCTGGCGCGGAGCGATACCGCCGATTGGCCCAAGGTCGGCCGATGCCGGCGGCCATGGCACTTCGACAACAGGTGTTCGACCGCTTGGTGTACCGCAAGATTCGGCAGGCTGTGGGGGGGCGGGTCCGGTTTGCTATTTCGGGAGGGGCGCCCTTGGCGCCGGAAATCGGAATCTTCTTCTACAGCATGGGCGTTCCGGTGCTGGAGGGGTATGGTCTCACCGAAACGGCGCCAGTCCTAGCGGTGAATCGGGCTCCGATTCCTCACTACGGCACGGTCGGACCGCTGCTGCCCCGCGTGGAGGTCCGTATTGCCGAAGACGGGGAGATCCTGGCCCGGGGTCCGAACATCGCCCTGGGCTATTGGAACTTGCCTGAGGACACGCAGGAGGCCTTCGAGAATGGCTGGTTTCATACCGGCGATGTGGGACGTCTCACGCCCGAGGGCTTCCTGGAGGTCACCGACCGGAAGAAGTATCTGTTGGTGCTGTCGACTGGAAAAAACGTGGCGCCCCAGGCGGTGGAGCAAAAATTGACGCTGAGTCCCTGGATTGAGCAGGCCGTGGTCCTAGGAAACCGCAGAAAGTATGTGTCGGCTCTGGTCTACCTTGATCCCCAGTACACCGAGCGTTGGGCACGCCAAATGGGCCGTCCGCTTCCGCTGCTGACTGACCCGGATTTAGCGAAGGCTGTGCAGGATGAGGTCGAGCGGGTGACCGCCGAACTTGCGCCATTTGAGCGTCCCAAGCGGGTGGGGTTTTTACCGGCGCCGCTCACGGAAGAAACCGGCGAACTGACGCCGTCCTTGAAGGTGAAGCTTCCCGTGGTGGAAGCTAAGTATGAGACGCTCATCGCCTCTTTGTACGCGGAGAAGCCGGGCGCGCGTCAGCGGGTCTGAGAATCGAGCGGCATCAGTTCCGCGAATCGCTGTTCGTCGACCAACTGCCACTGTCCCCGGGTTTCCTGCTCTAGGACCGCACGCACCGAAGCCCACCGGTCTTCCCGCATCGTCACATGGAGTGTCACATCTTGGGCAAACTCGGACTCAACACTAAGCGTCCACTCTTGGATGGCCCGGAGGATTCGGTCGTACGCGCTGTAGTCAATTCGCACTACCGCCCGCTGCAGGGTTGCCAGTTCACCCTGGGTGGTGTGTTCCAAGGCCAACTGGGCTGCTTTTTGGTAGGCATGGACAAGCCCGCCGCGCCCGAGTTTAATGCCGCCAAAGAAGCGCACCACCACCACCAGTGTCTCCGTCCAATCTTCGCGGGTCAGCACATTCAGCATGGGAAGTCCGGCCGTGCCCTGCGGCTCTCCATCGTCGGAGGCCCGGTTGGCGGCTTCCGTAATCCGGTAAGCCCAGGTGTAGTGGTTGGCGCCGGGATAGAGGGCCCGCATGCGCTCAATCAAGGGCCCGGACTGGTCGGGGGCGGTAAGGCGAAAACTCTTCCCAATAAAGCGGGAGCGTTCGACGATATATTCGGCGGGCTCGGAGGAAAACACCGTCGGCAGTGGTCCAACCCCCTTTATCCGTAGCGAATGTCCGCCGTTTTTTGGCATACACTAGCATAACGCCTCCAAACCGATTGCACTAGCACTGGCGTCATGCGAATGGTATGGTGAGGGTGATTGGAGCTAGACGGTAGGGGGTGAATATATGGCCAAAAGCACCACAGCCGATGTCTTGCCGGAGGCGCCGGAGGAGTGGATTGAATGGCTCCCCCAGCACCACGAAGCGGCGTTGGCATCACGCCCGGAAGTCATGATTTTAGCGGCGCGGTATGGCGATGGGCACCTGCGGGCAGCGAAGGCCATTGGTCTCAAGTTATTGTCGACCAACCCCGAACCCAAGCTGGGTATCTTGGACTATTACAAGTTTGTTAACCCCCATCTGGATAACGCGATTCGATGGGCTTATTTAAGTTCGGTACGATTTGTGCCGGGGGTCTGGAAACGCTTTTATACCGCAACCCAGCGGATCGATCCGGAATCCCCGACGCAGCAGTTCTTGAACCGCATAGGAATCGAGTCATTTTATGAGGCCATCCGACCTGCCCCTCCGAAAGTGATTGTGTCGACCTATCCGACCGCTGCCGGCGTCGTGTCAACCCTGAAGAACCAGGGTCGCCTCAACGCCCTTAATTATGTCGTTATGACGGATTACAGCATTCATTCTCAGTGGATCCACAAGCATGTGGATCGCTACTTTGTGGGCGGAGACGATATGAAGGAGGCGCTCGTTGATCGCGGAGTGCCGGCGGATCGGGTGGTGGTGTCGGGCATTCCCGTGGACAGCCGGTTTGAAGCGCCGGTCAATGAAGAAGCGGTTCGGCGTCAACTGGGTTTGGGCTCGGAACCCATTCTGCTTTTTATGGGCGGTTCCTACATGCCGATTAATGAGTTTCAGGACGTATTGTCCCAGATCGACAAAATCACCTTGCCACACGCGACTGTGGTGGTATCCGGACGCGAGGAAAATCGCCGCCAAGTCGCGTTGGAGTATCAAAAACGGGCTACCCATCCCATGGTGGTTCTGGGCTATGTGAATAACGTCCATGAACTGATGGGCGTCAGTGCCATTCTGATTAGCAAGGCGGGCGGTTTAACGACCACCGAGGCGCTGTGCCGCGGCGTGCCCATGTTAATCTATCGCCCCATTCCGGGTCAGGAGGACGCCAACGCGGCGTACGTCGTCAAGCACGGTGCCGGATTTTTGGCTAAGGACCAGAATGACGTCTCGGAGATGGTATCGCACCTCTTGGCGCATCCCTGGGAGCTTAAGGCTATGGCTCGCCAAGCCCGCGGGTTGGGGCATCCGGAGGCCGCAGCCGTCATCGCTGATGCGGTGCGCAGCGCGCTCGCGGCCGGCGAGGCGCACGCGCAATAACGAACCGCGCTGGGGCGGTGCCCGGGGGAGGTCGCGGCGAGCGTCGAGAGGCGCTCCTCGCGACCTCTTCCCTGAATCACACGGAGAGTTCGAGCCACGAGGGAAAGGCGGAGACGGGTATTGGCAGTGTGGTGGGCGGTCCCGCTTGTGATGGTGGGACTGTGGCTGGTGTTGTATCTCATTCCCGATGTGTTGTTCCACCATTTGCAGGTGGGGGCCTTCGCCGGATCGCGCGAGGAAGCGCGGGTGGGGCTCACCTTTGACGACGGCCCAGGGCCGGATACCCCGGATGTCCTGGACGTTCTCGAGCGGCTCCGGGTCAAGGGCACCTTCTTCGTCATCGCCGAGCGCGCCCAGGGCCAGCCGGCGGTTCTCCAGCGGCTGGTCGCGGACGGGCATGAATTGGGATTGCACATGGAGCGGCACGTCTCCGCGTTTCTACTCGGGCCCTGGCAAAGTTACCGCCTCGTCCGGAAGAGCTTGGACACCGTGGAAGGGATGACCGGCCGCCGTCCGAAGCTTTTCCGGCCGCCGTGGGGGCACATGAATCTCGGGACGTGGATCGCCGTGCGCCGTTTCGGACTGGTGCCTGTCTATTGGGATATTGCGCCTGACGACTGGAAGCCGACGCACACCCCGGAATACATCAGCCACTATGTGGTGCAAATGGCGCAACCGGGCACGGTGGTGGTATTGCACGATGCGGGGGGAGCCCGCGATCGTACGGTGGCGGCCCTCCCAGCGATGATAGAAGGACTGCGGCGCGTGGGATTAGAGCCCAGTCCGGTCGGGTCGATCCGGCACGACCCCTCCGTGCTGCATCGCATCTGGACATGGTGGGAGATCCGCTTTACGCGCGGGTGGGATATCGAGACCATCCCCAATTCGCTCGGCGGCGAGCCCTATCTGCGTATCGGGCACATCCGCTACCGGGGCCGGCCCGCGGACCTCGGGCGCGGCGTGGTGCTGTCGCGGGGCGACGCCATGGGGGAGATCCACTTTGGCAATCCGGCCCTGTCACAGCTCAGCGGACAAGCTACGTCGGCGCTCCGGGCGCTGCACGAAATCTTGTCGGCCATGGGTGACCTAGCCCGTTGGATGGAGGTCCACCCCCGCTACCAGGATGTCCGCGCGGTAGGCGGGGTGACGCTCCTGGATTCGGCACGCGCCATCGAAAAACTGGGCTTTCGCCGGGAACCGGTGTATGGCTGGACCAAATGGTCGATGTGGATTTATCTTGTCTTCCTCATGGCCATCTATCACCGCGACGGGTGGAAGACGCTCCGGCGTTTCCGCCATTTGAAGCCGGTTATGGTGCTGATGGAGCGGCAGGAATTTGTCGAGCGTTACAGCCGTCCCAGAAACCGCGGTCGAAGTCCCCGCTGAAGCTCGCCTCTGGTCGATGTTTCCTGTCATACGCTGTCACCTTTTCCGGTAGTGTTTCATACCGGGCTTTGTGCGGAGCGAACCGCGCTGAGCCGTTGGATTACACCACGAGGAGGCGCGGACAATGTCGTGGGGCATGGCGGCACTCATCGTGTTGGCGGCCGGACTGGGACTTCGTCATGCCGTGGCGCCTGACCACTTGGCTGCGGTCAGTACGTTCGTCAAGGCGATGCGATCTGGGGCGCGGAAGAGTATCGGATACGCCCTGTCGATTGGAGGCGGACACTCCCTAGGGATGTTGTTCGTGGGGTTCCTCTTGTTCGTTGTGGTCCATCACATCCCCAGTTCCGTGGTGGCCCTTGTATCCCGGATTTCCGGCCTCTGGCTGATGCTTTTGAGCTTGTGGATTCTGCTGGATTTGCTGTGGCCCCATTGGCGGTTTGGAGCCCAGAGGCTGGAGTCCTGGCGCGAAGCGCATGCCCGCGTGGGGCAGAGGCGTATGGGCTGGGCCGCCTGGGGTGTCGGGCTGCTGTTTGGGTTGGCGGTGTCTCCGGCTGACCTGGCGATTTTCACCATGGCCCTGGCGCAGTCTTCCCAACCCGTTCTGGGTTTGGTGCTGCTTCTCATTTTCTTGGCCTCGATGATGGCCGGATTGGCCGGTGTGGGCTTAGTGGTTGGAATCCGCGGCGGCGGCATTCGCGGCCGGATATCCGCAGGTCTATCGGGACTCAGCGGGTTTTTCGGTCTCGGAATCGGGTTTATGCTGGTGGCCGGCCTGTTGCACTAGCTTCGGGCAGCGTGACCGCGCTCTCCTATGAGGAGCGCGGTCTTTCGGCGTCGCGGAAATGCGGATTCAACGCCTCAATGACCGACCGGCGGAACTCGGGGTCTTGGGCAGACAACTGGCCCACGATGTCAAGCAGGGTGCGCTGGAAGTAGCCCATCTGTCCTCCCTGTCCTGGGCTCATCCAACTGAGCAGGAAGTCGGCAGTGACTTCGGCAATGAGGGCCTGCCCGCGGTCTGACCGAAAAAAACGGTGCATCCACTCTTCGGCGTGAGGCTCCAGTACGGCCTCGAGCCGCTTTTCAATCCGGTGGTCCAATCGTTCGCGAATCATGGCGCCTCTCCCATCGTTCCGTTCTTTCGTCCATCCTATCACAATGCTATCTGAATATTCATGGCCTTTCTGCTCGCCGGCTTCCCGCAAGCATCCTTTGGGTTCGCTGTCATACCGTGAAATGAGGGCGGACGTGCGCCTGTTGGTGCGGTAGAAAATAGCCGGCCAGGTTGTCATAATAGGAGCGAAAGGCAGGGAACAGAATGCAGCTTAAGGGTCACAAGATGATCGACGCCAGTCCGGCGGTCTGTTATCGCCTGTTGACGGATCCGGAGGTACTGGTGCGGACGATGCCGGGGCTAAAGCGCATGGAGCCGACCGGCGACAACACCTATGCGGCCGACTTGGAGATGGGCGTGGCGGCGATTCGCGGCCGGTACAGCGGTACATTGTCTTTTCGAGATGCCGTGGAGGGCTCGTCCTATCGCATGGTAATGGAAGGGCAGGGCCCCGGGGGCTTTGTCAATGTGGATATGACGGTTCAGTTCCAGGAGCAAGACCAAGGCTGCGACGTGATGTACGAAGGCGAAGCCAAGGTGGGCGGAACCGTGGCCGGGGTCGGACAGCGCATGCTGTCCGGGGTGGCATCCTTTATTGTCAATCAGTTCTTCGGCCACGTCGCCAACGAGGCGAAGAAGATTGAGGGCTAGCGACAGCCGGGAGGGGGGCTCTCATGTCCTCGATTCGTGAAGCACGGGCACTTTTAGACACCGCGCAAGGCTGGGCAGACGCTGGGCACGCGGTAGCGCTTTTGAGCCTGGTGGCCGTGAAAGGGTCTGCCTATCGGCGGCCAGGGGCCAAGATGGTGATGGCGGCGAACGGTCGGATGCAGGGGTCGCTAAGCGGCGGGTGCCTGGAAGGCGATTTGTTTCTGCATGCCGAAGTGGCCATGGAAAGCAAGACCGCCAGCGTGCATCGATATGATTTGACCGAAGATGAAATGTGGGGGCTCGGGATCGGGTGCAAGGGCCAGGTGGACGTCTGGGTGGAACCGCTCGACCTGTCGTCGCCTTTCTGGCGCGAGTTCCGCCATGCCTTGGAGAGCGATCAGCCGGTGGTCTGGGGCGGACAAGTACCTGAGGGCCTACGGTACTTTTCGACCGGTTCGGCCGACTGGAGGCTGAGTGGGACGGGGTCTGTGCCCCGGACTCCACAGGAACTTGAGAAACTCGGCCAGACCGGATTGATGAACGGTTACTGGTGGGATGTCATGCGGCCGCCGGTGCGCGTCATCGTAGCCGGGGCAGGCCACGACGCCCGTCCTGTGGCGCGGCTGGCGCATCAGGCGGGATTTGACGTGACCATTTTGGATCCGAGGCCGCATGTCAACAACGCCGAGCACTTCCCCGATGCCGAATTGTGGGTGCGCAACGCCGCCCAGGTGGATCCCAGGGAGGTGCAGGGCAGCTTCTGGGTTATTATGAACCATCATCAGCAGCGGGACGAAGAGGCTCTGACGCTAGCGGCCGCCAGCCGCCCGGCGTTTGTGGGCGTCTTGGGACCCAAGACCCGCACCGCGGAAATGCTGGAAAAGACCCAGGTTCACCCGGAGGGGCTGCCGATACATGCGCCCGTGGGACTCGATTTGGGGGCGGAGAGTCCGGACGAGGTGGCTATCAGCATTGTCTCCGAGTTGATGGCGAGGCGCAGCGGGACACAGGGAGGGGCGCTGCATGGACACGATCGCATCCACCGCTGATGCAATCGTTATAATCCTGGCGGCGGGACTCTCAACCAGGATGGGGACGAAGAAACCGGATTTGCCTTGGGTTGGCGGCCAGACCCTGTTGACTCACGTGCGGCGGACGGTCGCGCAAGCTGGTTTTCCATCGGTGGTGGTGGGCGGCGCGCCGGCTCATCGGGGCGACGTCGTCAATCCTCATCCGGAGCAGGGGATTGCGAGTTCGATCCGGGTGGGACTCGCGGCCGTACGGCGTCTCCACCCCGATGCCGCCATCGGGGTCATGCTGGCGGACCAGCCGTTCGTGTCGGCCGACGATGTGCTCGCTGTCTACCGCCAATTTCACGTGCGCGGGGCGGCAGTCCATGCGGTCCGTCCTCGCTATGGCGGCGTTCCCGGACATCCGGTATTTTTTGACCCTGCGTGGGACGCGCTAGTCGGGTCTCTGACCGGAGACGAAGGTCTGGGACGTCTGTTCAAGGCGAGAGCCGATGTGCTGTGGTTGGATTGGGAGGCCGTGGGGCGCCCGGATCCGGCGTTCGATGTGGACACGCCCGAGGCGTATGAGAGGGCCTTCCAATGGGCCAAGGAGGGACATGATGGAGAGCGATGAAATCGTCTGGCGGCCGGCGCCGGCGGACGTCGAAACAAGCCAACTGGGACGTTTTCTCAAGGACCAGGGATTGAACACGCTGGACGAATTGCGTGAAAAGGCTGCCCAGGATCCGGACTGGTTCTGGGAGTCGGTCGTCCGCATGTTGGATTGGCCGTTTGTCACCCCGTATCAATCGGTGTTGAACCGGGACCGGGGCTGGCAATGGGCCGAGTGGTTCGTTGGGGGCACGTCCAATTTGGCTTTAGCGGCCCTGGATCGCCATGTAACAGCGGGCCGCGGGGACAAAACTGCCGTCATTGAAGAGACCGAAGCGGGCCGGATCCGACACCTCAGTTATCGAGAACTGCAGGTCCAGGTTGACCGATTGGCCCACGGGCTCGTCACGTTGGGGGTGGAATTTCAGGACCGCATTGCACTCTATCTCCCGCTGGGCGTCGAGGCCGTGGTGGCCATGCTGGCCGCGGCCAAGCTAGGCGCCGTGGTGGTGCCGGTGTTTTCCG
>JAJZBJ010000127.1 GCA_021798975.1 Bacillota bacterium
AGCGACGCGCTCGCTGTCCAAGTCGCTTTGGGTTCGAATCCATGCGACCACGCTCTGTAAATCGCGCACTGAGTCCATGCGCTTCTCCCGGTCATCCAAATGGCTGTAGGCATTGCCATAACCGGTGCTGCCGCGCACGTTAGGCGTCACCACGGCATAGCCGTGCTCCACCAAGTACTGGTACCAAAAACTAAACCAGGGTCTCTCCTGCGCTTCTGGACCGCCATGCACCGACAGCACCACCGGGAACGGCCCCGCCCCTGCTGGGCGATAGACAAAAGCCGGGATGCGAAGCCCGTCGAAGCTCGGAAAGCGCACGATCTCAGGACGGGCCAAACGCTCTTTGGAGAGCCCCGGCATGGGCGCCTGGGTCCATTGGCGCACCGAGCCGTCGGCCACCGAGACCACCGATATGTTCATGTTGTGGTTGGGACCGGCGTGCGTCACGGCCAGCGAACCCCCATCCGGCGCGAAGGCCAAGGTGAACATGACGGTCTCGCCCAACGCGCCCACTTGGCGGTCGCTGCCATCCTGCAGATTTCTCAGGTGGAGCTCCGAATAGCCCTCGCGGTTCAATGCATATGCCAGCCAACGGCCCGCTTGGTCCCCGGCCAGCAAATCGACGTCGGCGTCTTCCGCCACAACGTAGTCGAGGACCCCCTCCGCCCCCAGCCGCGCCACCCCCAGGAAGTCCCGTCCGTAATCGCTCAGCACATAGAGGGCGCCTTCGGCTCCCCGCACCGGACTGTCATAGACGGCGGGTTCATCAGCCACAAGCGGTTCCAGCACGCCCGAGTCGGGGTGGAACTGGTAGAGCCGCTCGTCCACACCCAAGGCGCGGCGATTTTTGAGGGTAATCCCATGCTCATCCCATCCCGAGATGAGCCACTGTCCGCTCAGTTCCCGGACCAGCCGCGTCTGGCCGAGGGTGTCGAGCGACATGATATACAGATCGTAGTCGCGGCCGTTACGGGCCGTTCCGGTGTAGGCGAAGGATCGGCCATCGGGATCAAACGCCCCAAATTCATGCATGGCCCGGGGGTTGTCGGTGAGTTGGGTGACATCGCGGGTCTCGAGATCGAGCCAATAGAACTGATGGTACTCGCTGCCCCCGGCATCGCGGGTAAAGACCAGTCCCGGGTCGTGCGAGGCTGGGTAGATGCCGGTTACCCGCTCGGGGAAGTCCGTCACCATCTCCGGCCATGCGCCCGGACTCGAGAGCGCATAGATTTGCGGGCTGTCGGTCAGGTTCATGAGAAAGTACCAACGTTGGTCGTAGGGCGAAAAAACCGGCGACATGGCCGAACGGACGCTCAAGTAATCGGCGATGGTAGGCATGCGTTAAACCCCTCTCGGAAAGTGTTAAGCAAGACTTCTCGACCAGGCGGCGCGATTCCTTCAGCCCTGTGGTCCCGAGCCGCTAATCCAGTTGGACGGGTTTTCCTCTATCATAGAGACGAGGTGACGTGATGGACGCGCGGGCCGAACGATTTCGCCAAGTATGGTCTTGGGTCGCGGCAGTTTTCGTGGTGGTGGTGTTCTGGACCCAATTCATCCCCAGCCACCGGGTCATGCCGGCTCTCTTGGCGACCCGCATCTTCGCCGTGCTGGGTCCCGCCGCCGTGCTCATCAGCATTCGCCGCGGGGCGCGGCGCGGATTGCCGCTATTGGCCTTTCTCACCCTATGGGTGCTCGGGTCCCTCCTCTTACCCGGCCATGCTCCATGGACCACGGTGATATTGGGCCCTTTGCTGGTGATGACATTCTGGGTGCTGGGGCGGCATGGCTGGCTCCCCGCCCTACCCTGGCTTCTGCTGGCCGCTGCAGCCGGGCCGATATTGGTATCCTGGCCGCATCCCGCTCCCGGGCTCCTAGCGGCGGCCTTGCCGTTTGCCGGCCTTGAAGCATGGACACGAAAGGGCTCTCGAGCGGTTCTGGCCGGGCTGGTGTTCGGGCTGGGACTCGTGGCCGCCTACGTATCGCGAAATCCTGCAGCCCTCCTCGGAGCTGCCGCTGTGTTGGCCCTCCTATCGGCAACGGGACGCGCCAAACACCGCCCTGCGGTCTCCGGGGGCGTTTGGGTGCTGGTCTTCGCGGCCGCGGCGGCCGCCGTTGTCATGGTGCTGCAGAGTCCGTCGCCTGGGATTACGGTGCTGGCATTTCCGGACGGGACGCGCGAGCTCGCCAGCGGTCTCCAGACGGCGCCTCTGGGCATCCTGGGAATCCTTCTTCCGCCGTTCATGTGGCTCGGGCTCTTTGTGTCCCCCGTTCCACCGCAAACCCAAGCCACACCGGACGCACGCACCATCCGCATCGCCGCCGCGGTGAGCTTGGCCGGCTCGCTATGCGCCGGCCTCACGGGACCCCGCGTGCCGCTGGGCGCCCCCATCCTCTGGCTGGTGTATGGCGTCGTCATGGCCGGCGTATCCGCCCAGGAAGAATCCGCGCTGCATCCAAAAACGCTAAAATAGGGACGCAGGAGGTCGAGACCGATGAAGCCTGGTTTGGAACCTGGCATGGCGAGTACCGTGTCCACCACGGTTGCTGAAAATATGGTGGCCCGCTTAGGGGGGCAGCAAATCCACCCCGTACTGGCCACCGCGCAGATGATTGAATGGATGGAGTGGGCGGGACGCCGCCTCATCCTGCCCTATTTGGAAGAGGACGAAGACGCCGTCGGCTATGCCGTGGACATTGTGCACCTGGCCCCCACCCTGGTGGGCGAAACGTTCTCTGCCACAGCCACATTCCGGGAACAGTCGGGCACGCGCATTATCGCCGACGTCATCGCCGAAAACGCCCGCGGCGTCATCGGCAAAGGCACCTTCGTGCAAGTGCTCCTGGCCAAAGAGGTGCTGGACAGTCGGATTAGGACTCTTCGCGCCGCCCAGTTAAGCCAAACTGATCCAGAATCTCCTCCGCATGCTGATTAAGGAGCGGCGCTGGGCGCCGTACGGATCCCGGCGTGCCGCTCAGCTTGGCGGGAACACCGAGATGGTGCAGCGGACCGACTGTGGGATGCTCGAGGACGAGATCCATTTGGCGATGCGCCACCTGCGGATCCCGGAACACCTGCTCGACGGATTGAATGGGCGCGGCCGGCACCCCGGCGCGGGATAGGCGCTCCAGCCATTCGTGGACCGTCCCCGTCTGAAACACCTCGTTTTCGAGCCGTAAAATGAGCTCGTCCCGATGGCGCACCCGGTCCGGGTTGGTGCGGAACCGGGGATCATCCCCAAAGGAAATCTGGCATTCCTCCACCATCCGTTCCCACAGCGCATCGTTGCCACAGGCCAGTACAAAGTATCCGTCCTGGGCTCGGACCGCTTGATAGGGAGCGATATTGGGGTGGGCTGACCCCAAAGGACGCGGCACCTCTCCGGTGGCGAAATAGTTGGCCGCCAAATAGGTCTGCCAGGAAATCAAGGCCTCATACAGCGAGGTGTCAATCCACTGGCCCTCCCCCGTCCGCTGGCGCGCCCACAGCGCCACCATAATGGCGTAGCCGGCCCACATTCCGGCCCCGATATCCCCGACCGAAAACCCCGCTTTGACGGGCCCGCTGCCAGGTTCCCCGGTGACATCCATGAGCCCGCTCATGGCCTGGGCCACCACATCGTAGCCCGGCCGGTCACGGCCCGGGCCGGTTGCCCCGAACCCCGAAATAGATGCCATGATAAGACGGGGATTGCGCTGTTTCAAGCTTTCGTAATCGAATCCCCACTTCGCCATGGTGCCGGGGCGGTAGTTTTCCACCACCACATCCGCTTGGTCCACCATGGCCAGAAAGCGCTCCCGATCGCGCGGCTCGCGGAAGTCCAATACGATGGAGCGCTTGTTCCGGTTCACGGAGAGATAATACGCACTCTCACCCGCCATAAAGGGCGGCCCCCAGCGGCGGGTATCGTCGCCTTGGGGCGGTTCGATTTTAATCACATCGGCGCCGAAATCGGCCAGCATCATGGTGCAATACGGCCCGGTCAGAATGCGGGTCAGATCGAGCACGACCAGGTTGTCCAGGGGGAGCACGGGGCAGGCCTCCTACAGCAGATGGATGAGTGCTTCAGCCGTGGCGGGATTCGTAGCCACCGGAATGCCTTGCACGTCCGAGAGACGCAATAGCGCGCTCACATCGGGCTCGTGCGGATGGGCAAATAACGGATCCCGGAAGAAAAACAGCATGTCGAGGGCGCCTTCGGCAATCCGGCTGCCCATTTGCTGGTCGCCGCCCAGGGGACCCGACATAAAGCAATGCACCAACAACCCGGTGCGGTCGGCGATTTGCTGGCCGGTATGCCCGGTGGCGTACAATTCATGGCGCTTAAACCGGTCTTGGTGGCGCGCAACAAACTCCACCATGTCGCTCTTCTTAGTATCGTGGGCTATGAGTCCGATACGCATGAGGTCTCCATTCTTTCCCAGTTTTGCCTTCATGCTATCATGACCAGCCGAAAGAAAGAAGTCCCCGCGGCCGGGTGCAGCCGCGGGGACGCCAAAACCGCTCTTATCGAACGGCGCTGGCCTCTTGGGGTTCCCTGACCGATTCCGCGGCGCTGGCCAGAAACCAGACCGCCGGCCGCCGCAATTGCACGCCCACCGAACTCCCCACCGTGACGGGAACAGGGTGGTACACCGTGACCGGGTCGATTCCCGCAATCTCGACCACCACCTGCCAGTGCATTCCCATGTAATGCGCCGCTTGCACCCGCCCGTGCCAGACGCGCGTGCCGGAGGCGGAGGCTTCCACCAACTCCAGATCCTCGGGCCGCATCATCGCCATCCCGGTGCGACCCACGGGCACCGGTTGGGCAGAGAGCCCGGGGACCCGCACACCGCCTTCCAGGTGGAGCCCGACGCCTGTTTTCGCCTCGGCATGGGCCCCTTCCCGCTCAGCCATGACTTCCGCCGGAATCCAATTGACCGGTCCCAAAAACTCCGCGATGAACCGATTGTTGGGACGCTCATAGATGTCCGCCGCCGACCCCGATTGCGAGATTTCTCCCGCGTGCAGCAACGCGACACGGTCAGCCACCACCAGCGCTTCCGTCCGATCATGAGTGACATACAGCGCACTGGCATCCTGTTCGTGCAGAATGCGGGCCAAGTCAATCCGCATGGTTTCCCGGAGTCGCGCATCCAAGCTGGCCATAGGCTCGTCGAGCAGCACCAGTTTGGGACGATTGGCCAGCGCGCGTGCAATGGCCACCCGCTGACGCTGCCCCCCGGAGAGTTCATGCGGGTAACGGGCGCCAAACCCATCCAATTGCACTAAGGACAGTAATTCCCGAACCCGCGCCATCTTTTCCTCGTGGGACTGCTTGAGTCCGTCCAACGGGAACCGGATGGTGTCCGCCACGGTCAAATGGGGCCACAACGCGAAATCCTGAAATACCATGCCGATGCCGCGCTGTTCCGGGGACACGATAAAGCCCGGACGGGTGAGCACCCGTTCACCCAACCGCACTTCCCCCGTGGTAATCGGCTGAAGCCCCGCCAACACCTGCAAGAGCGTACTCTTGCCACTCCCGGACGGGCCCAAAATAGCAACAATTTCACCGGTGTCGACTGTCAACGAGATTTCCCGGAGCGCCGTCACCGATCCGTACTGGGCGCTGACACCGCGAATTTCGAGCTGCAAGCGAGTCACATCCTCTCTAATTATCAAACGACTTTTGCATTCCCGCGGGTGGACACACCCAGGAGCCTCTTAAAGACCGGGGGATCCGGCTTGCGCCTGTTCCACCGCCGGCATGCGCTGGCCGCGGCGCTGGATAACCAGAAAAGCCATCACGATAAGGCTAATCACCAAGCTGGACACCACGGTCAGCGCCGCCCCGATTTGGACATTGGCATTGTTCACCGTCTGGTGGGCAATGCTGACAGCCAAGGTCGGGCCGCCTGGGGGGTAGAGCAACTGTGAGACCGGGAGTTCGAACACGACGCCGGCAAAGATAATCAGCCACACCCGAAACCAGGTGTCCCGCATCATCGGGATAAAGACTTTGCGGATAATGCGGGTGAGACCGACGCCAGACAGCCGCGCGGCAAACACCGCGTTGGGCGGAATCTGCACCATCGACCCGCTGGCTACGCGCACCGCGTACGGCAGCGATCCGCCTAGATAGCCGAGCATCAATACCACCGGGGTCCCGTACACATTCAGCCCCAGGTTGCTAAAGAAGGGCTGGTTCCAAAAGAAGATATAGCCAGCGCCCAGCACAATGCCGGGAATGGCGATGGTCGTGGTCATCAGCGCCTTCAGCACCGACACCAGCCATCCGCCCTGGCGCCACCAGGCGATGGAGACCACAATACCGGCGGCCAGTCCGATACTGGCCGCGCCCACCGCATAGAGGAGCGAACGGACTAAACCGCCCAAGGCGTAGTTGGCATGGAGGAGTCCCCGATAGTAGGCGAATGTCACATGAAATCCGCCTTGCAGTCCGGTCAGGCTCTTCTCGACGCTCTCCAAGACAATCCCGCTGGCCGGCAGGAGCAGTGCTACCACGAACAGCAGAGACAGCAGCAGCACCCACAGCCACGGGTGCCGGGTGGGCTGCTTGGCCAGGCTTTTGCTGCCAGCCACCCGGGTCACATAGCCGCGCTTGGCGACCACGCGCCGTTCTACCCATTGGGAGATCGAGACCAGGGCCACCAGAATGACCGACATCGCGGCAGCTTGGGCAAAATCCACCGGGAAAATCGACATGGCCGCGTAGATGGAATAGGTCATCAACGGAAAATTGGCCGACTGGGCCAGCGTAGACGCGACACCATAGTCGCTCAGCACCTCAGCCAGCACAATCAGGGCGCCGGCGGCGGCGGCCGGAATTAAGAGCGGCAGAACGACCCGCCGAAAGGCCCGGAACGATGAGGCCCCGCTGAGGCGCGCGGCGTAGAAAAGGTCTTGGCCGATGCCGCGGAGCGGTCCGCTCATGGCGACCGTGGCATAGGGGAACAGTTTTAACGCCAGCACCATGGACACGCCCAGCGGCGACAGCAAGAGGTGGCCCAGAGCACTGGTGCCAAACACGCCGCTGGGGCCGATGAGGAATTGCCAGCCGTCGCCGATGAGAAAACTCGGCGCCAATAGAACCAGCCAGAGGATCCCGTTGAAGAGGCCTTGGCCCGGAATGGCCACCCACTCCAACAGAAAGGCAACCCCTCCGCCGATGATGGTGGCCGTGAGAGCCGTAAAAATCGCTAAGCCAAACGAATCGAAGACGGCCCGAAACGTGTACGGCGTTCCGAAAATGCTGGCAAAACCCGCCAGGGAAAAATGCCAATTGGGCGTGATGGTAAACACATTGGGCCAGAACGCTTGAATGAGCAAAGCCAACATCGGCAAAACAATCAGCACCAACACCAAAATGGCGGCCATGCCGTTGACCGATCGGAACCCCAGCCCTGAAAAACGGCTGGGCCGGTGAGCGGGGCGCTGCTCACCGGCCATAGGCCGCTCTTGATTAGCGGATAACATTGTTCGTGAACCAGTTCACCCAAGCGGCCTCATGCTCGCCGGACCACAGGGGATTGACCCGGTTCCAGACCACGCCGGGGCGGTTCCACAACGGCTTGACGACCTTGGTGACCGGCTGGAAGTAGGAATCTCCACCGGCCGCCTTCCAATCCTGCATGACTTGCTGGCCCTTCTTGGAGAGCACGAAATTCACAAACTCCTTGGCGGCCTTCATGTCCGGCGCCTTCTTGTTGATGGCGATGTCGCTGGGCAGCATGGTCACCCCGCCTTGCGGGTAGACAATCTTAATCGGGGCTCCGCCATTGATTTCTGCATCATATTCGGCCGAGTCCTGGGCGATAGCCACTTTGATTTGGCCAGATGCCAACGCCTGCAAGGTCACGCCGTTGGTGGCAAACGTCTTCAATCCGTTAGCCTTCAGGTTCTCAAAGTACTTCTCGCCCTTGGCCACGCCCAGTTGCTTAAAGAGACCCGACACCACCGGATAGGTGGGACCCGACACCGCGGGATTGTTCATGCCCACGGCGTTCTTAAAGGCCGGCTTTAAGAGGTCTTGCCAAGTGGTGGGTATGTTTTTCCCCTTTACCAACTTGGTGTTGTAGGCCAGGGCGCCGGCGGCCGACACGCCGGTCGGGAAGTAGCCGTGGTTGGCCGGCAAAAGCGACTTGCCGAGCGCGTTGTAGTTGCTGAGGCTCTTCGGCGAGTAGCCGGTGAGCAGTTGACCGGCTTTGTTCATCGTGGCCAGCGGCGCATTGCCGTCAAACCAGATGACATCCCACTTGGGGTTTTGCGCCTCGGCGGCGACCTTGGCCAACAGCGGCCCGGTGGACATGTCGCTCAAATGAACTTTGATGCCGGTTGCCTTTTGGAAGGCGGCGGCCTCAGCGGCGTCATAGCCTTCCGCGGAATAGAAAACTAAATTCAATGTTTGGTGTGACGCCGGCTTGTGGCTGGCTGCCTGGACATTGGCAATACCGCACCCAGCGGCAATAGGCGCTAACGCGAGAAGAGAAGCGGCAACTTTAAACGAATTTTTCATGATGATCCTCCCTCTATCGGTGGATTGCAGGCGTAGCGCGCGGACACGTTT
>JAJZBJ010000128.1 GCA_021798975.1 Bacillota bacterium
TCAAAATGGAGACCACGTCGTAGCCCTCTTGATTGGTAATGATTTCGTTGAAATGGGGGCTGAAGAAGACATCGTCATCATCATGCAACTGTGATGGTTGTCCCGGTTTGGGATACTGCCACACGATTTTTTTTTGGGGATTCACTAACAAGATCCGGTTGTTGTGGGAATCCGCAATCAGCACATCACCCGGCAGAACCGCGGTGGGGCCGCTGCTCTTCCACAATTTCGGCTGCGCGGGCTGCTTCACCTGATGGTGTGGTGCCGTTTTCCCCTCGCTTTGGGGTTTTGTCGTCTGACTCCCGCAAGCTGACAACAAAGCGGCGGCTAGCAACGGAACGGTGTAACGCAAGATGCGCGCCGACATGCTTTAAATCCCCTTTCTGCTTAAAAAGCCGCCCCAAAAGGGGCGGCGGCCTACCTTTTTCTTATTGCGAAACCTTATGGCTGCTGCCGGTGGGCGCGTTCTTCTTGCCGGACAAACGCCGCAAAAGAATCTTCACCGGATCATAATACCGATCCGCCACCCGCTCCTTCAGCGGAATGATGGCGTTGTCCGTAATCCGAATGTGCTGCGGGCACACCTCCGTGCAACACTTAGTAACGTTGCACATGTTGACGCCCGCCTCGTGCGCCAAAAGCGGCACACGATCCGCGCCATCCATGGGGTGCATCTCAAACTCGGCAATTTTAATCATAAACCGAGGTCCAAAATATTGACGCTGACCCTCATGATTCCGCAACACGTGACAGGTATCCTGGCACAGGAAGCACTCAATGCAACGGTGAAATTCCTGAACCCGATCGGCATCAATCTGCTGCATGTTGAAGGGCGCCGGGGCGGTTGGCTCCAGCATGGGAATTTCTTTCGCCACCTGATAGTTCCAGGATACATCAGTCACGAGATCCTTGATGATGGGAAAGGTCTGCATCGGCTTGACAGACACCGTCTGGCCCACGTAATCGTCCATCCGCGTCTTGCAAAGAAGCTTGGGCTGACCATTCACCTCTGCGCCGCAAGAGCCGCAATGGGCGGCCTTACAGTTCCACCTGACGGCCAAGTCAGGGGCCTCGTTGTGTTGAATGTGATGCAGCGCGTCCAGCACCACCATGCCTGTCTCAGCAGGCACGTGATACTCGACTTCCTCGCCGCCTGTCTTGTCGCCACGCCACACCCGAAGGGTAAATTCCTCGCTCATGCTTAGGACTCCTTTCCGCCGGATTGCTGGACCAAACCGGGCGCTTTGCCATAGGTGAAGAGCTTCGCCAAGTCTTCTGGCATCTCGTTAACCGGCTCGGTGCGGATCCGGATGCCTTCGCCATCATAGCTCTCGACAAAGTTAATCTTCTGCCATTCCGGCAACTCGTCCGGATAATCGGTCCGCCAATGCGCGCCGCGGCTCTCTTTGCGCTCCAACGCGCTGCGGATGATGCCTTCGCAAAGCAGCAGCATGTTTTCCACGTCGAACACCGCATGCCATCCCGGGTTATAGATGCGGGATCCGTTGATGCTCATATTGCGCGCCTGGTCTTTGAGCTCCAGCAGTTTGTTCAGACCTTCCTCCAGCACCGGCCCGGATCGCATGATGCCGGCGTGATTGGTCATAATCTCCTGCAGTTTCTCGTGCACGTGATACGGATTGATCCCGTTCTCGCGGTGGAAGGGCTCCAGCACGCGGTCCATTTCCGCCTCAAGTTCCGCCTGGTCGACCGGCGCAAAGTCCGGTGCTCCCGAAACATATTCCCGCGCCCCGAGGCCGGCCCGGCGCCCAAATACCAATAAGTCGGAGAGCGAGTTTCCGCCCAAACGGTTGGCCCCATGCAAGCCGCACGCAACCTCACCCGCTGCGAATAGCCCAGGGATGTTGGTGGCACAGGTTTCCGGATCCACCCGCAGGCCCCCCATAGTGTAGTGACAGGTGGGCGCCACCTCAAAGGGCTCCTTGGTAATATCCAAGTCAGCCAACGTCAAGAACTGCTCATACATACCAGGCAATTTGGCCTTCACATACTCTGGGCCTTTGTGGCTGATGTCCAGCCATGCGCCGCCATGGGGCGATCCCCGGCCGGCCTGCACCTCTTTGAAGATGGACCGGGCCACGACGTCACGGGAGGACAGTTCCATGCGCTCGGGATCGTAAGTCTGCATGAAGCGCTCGCCTTCGGAATTGCGCAGCAATCCGCCTTCGCCGCGCACGCCCTCTGTCACCAGAATTCCGCGCACGCCCGGAGGCCACACCATGCCGGTGGGATGGAATTGCACCATCTCCATGTCCATCATGTCGGCGCCCGCCCGGAATGCCAAGGCTGCGCCATCCCCCGTACTCTCCCAGCTGTTGGACGTGACCTTGAAAATCTTGCCCCAGCCGCCCGTCGCCAGCACCACGGCCCGAGCGCGGAACAGGACAAACCGGCCATCCTCGCGGAAGTACCCGAACGCTCCGGCGACATGGCCATCCTGAACCAACAGCTTGGTCATCGTGACTTCCTGGAACACATCGATGCCGCTGTGCAGCGACTTGTACTGCATGGTGCGGATCAACTCCAGGCCCGTGTGGTCCCCGATGTGGCACAGGCGTCGAAACGTATGCGCGCCAAAGGGCCGCTGCATAATGCGCCCTTCCTTGGTCCGGTCAAATACCGCACCCCAAGATTCCAGCTCCAGCACCCGTTCGGGAGCCTCTTTGGCAAAGATCTCGGCCATGCGGTAGTTGTTGATGAAGTGCCCGCTGCGCATGGTGTCATAGAAGTGCGTTTGCCAGCCGTCTGGCGCATCCAAGTTTCCGAATGAGGCGGCCACGCCGCCCTCCGCCATCACGGTGTGCGCCTTGCCCAGCAGCGACTTGGTCACGACCGCTACCTTGAGGCCGGGCACTTGCGACGCTTCCACGGCGGCGCGGAGACCCGATCCTCCCGCACCGATGATGATGATGTCGTAATCCAGTGTCTCATAGGACTCGTGTGCCATTAGAACAACCTCACATCATGGATGACTCCCATCAAAAGGAGTCGGATATAAAGATCGGCGGCCCACACCGATGCCAACGACGCCCATGCCCACGTACCGTGGAACACGTTCCATTGCGAAACTTTGTGCCACAGCTTGTAGCTGGCGGTCGGCTTACCATCGCAGGAGTAGCAGTCCTTTTTGCCCCCCACCATGTGCCGAAATGCATGACAGGAGAACGTGTAGAAGGTCAGGAAGACCGCGTTCACCAGCAGGATTAAGCTGCCAACCCCTACACCGAACCCGTTCTTAAAGAAAAATGCCTGGACCGCATCCTTCCACAAGAAAATCAAGACAATCACGGCCAAGTACCAGAAGTACCGGTGCAGATTGTTAATCGCCAGCGGCCACTTGGTTTCTCCGCTGTACCGGGGCCGCGGCTTGTCCCCCTGGGCACAGCCAGGCGGATCCCAAAAGAATCCACGGTAGTATTCCTTACGGTAGTAATAGCAGGAAAACCGAAACAAAAACGGCACCCACGCGACGTATAAAGCGTCCAATAGATGCCAGCCGAACCACTTGCCTACGCCGGGTGAAAAATAAGGCGAAATATAGTTTTGATAGGTACCATTGTTGTGAAAGAACACTTCCCAAAGCGAATAGAGCACCCAGACTCCCAAGATAAGCATGGTAATCAGGGGCTCCACCCAATAGGCTTTGGGTTTCGCGGAACCCTGAGGCCGCGCTTGGGGCCTCGATTCCAGGGGTTGTGCCATCCGTATCCCCTCCACCGCTCGCGCATAAGTGCCGCGCCCATGACAGGCCAGCCTACGTTGAGTATACATCAGTGGAATCTGGGGCTATGAACTGTCAGCATAGGCGGAAGATTCAACTATTTTTCGACGAATCGCTCCCCCGGCGGCGTCCGCGCCACTCCTCCAACCGCGCCTGGTAGGACTGTTCGGCTCCTTGATCAGTGGGCTGGTAAATTTTTAACCCCGCCAAATCCGCGGGCAAATGGACGGTGGGCAAGAAGTGGTCCCGCGCATTATGGGGGTAGTGATACGGTTCTTGAACCCGCGGATTATAGTGGCGATCTTTGAGGAACGCCGGAACCGGCGCGTCCGGCCACCGTTCCAAGGCCGCATCCAACCGTTCCAAGGCACTGACCACGCTATTGGACTTCGGCGCCATGGCCAGATAAATCACCGCCTCCGCCATGGGGATGCGCGCTTCTGGCAGGCCCACGTGTTCCAAAGCCCAGGATGCCGCGTGAGCTACCAGCAGAGCGTTAGCATCAGCCAATCCGATGTCCTCCGCCGCATGAACGAGCAAGCGGCGGACAATAAACCGCGGGTCCTCGCCGCCCCGCAACATGCGCCCCATCCAGTAGAGCGCCGCGTCGGGGTCGGATCCCCGGATGCTCTTGATAAAGGCGGAGGCCACATCATAATGCATGTCGCCTTTTGCGTCGTAAAAGTACGCGAAGTCGCCCCAGACTTGGTCCAGCAACTCTTGCGACAAGGTTGCCTGCTGCCGACCGTCGGCCAGCACCGCCAGGCGTTCCAGCACCGTCAGCGCCATCCGCGCATCCCCCGACACCCTCCGCGCAATCTGCTCCCAGAGGGCGCCGTCCGCCTCGCCATCGTGCCACCACTCCTGGCGTCGACTCCATGCACGTTCGAGCAGCGCGACGAGATGGCGGATCTCTAACGCTCGGAATTCGACCAACAGGCATCGTGAAATCAGAGCGTTGTTCAGGGACACCCAGGGGTTTTCGGTCGTGGCCCCGAGAAGAATGAAGGTCCCGTCCTCTACAAAAGGCAACAGAACGTCCTGCTGGCTTTTCGAGAAGCGATGCACCTCATCCAAGAATATTACGGTTCCGCGGCCTTCCAGACCCCATCGGTCCCGTGCTTGGTCAGCGGCTTTGCGTACCTCCGCAATACCGACCGAAACAGCCGACAAGGGCACATACGCCATGCCTGCGTGCCGCGCCAGGATCTGCGCTACAGTGGTCTTCCCGGTTCCCGGCGGTCCATAGAAAATGGATGATCGGAGGCGTCCCCGAGCCATCCCGCTTAATATGCCATCCGCCCCCACAAGGTGCTCCTGGCCTACCACCTGATCCAACCCCTGCGGCCGCAATCGCGATGCTAAAGGCGCCGCCTCGCGGCGGCGCTCCTCGCCTAAATCTGAAAACAAGTCCCCGGACATGCTAGTCCCGGACCTTCATCGCTTCGAAGGCATGCAGCGCCCGGTCGATGCCTGCATCATCCACATCCAAATGCGTGACCAAACGAATCCGCTGCGCTCCCATGGTCCCGATACGCACTCCGAGGTCGGCTGCTTTGTCGACCAGCGGTTGGGCCGGCCCGGACGTTTCAATCATGACCATGTTGGTGGGGACTGAGGGTCCCCAGGCTTGATAGCCCATGCCCTTAAGGCTTGCCATGAGCCGCTCGGCCCGGGCGTGGTCCTCCGCCAAACGGTCCACGTTCCGCAGTGCCAAGAGGCCCGCCGCCGCCAAGACCCCCGCCTGGCGCATACCGCCGCCCAGCCACTTCCGATACACACGGGCGCGGTCAATGAAGGTTCGACTCCCCACCAACACCGATCCAACCGGCGCCCCTAGCCCTTTCGAAAGACAAATCGAGATGGAATCGGCGTCTCGAACCAAACGAGCCGCCGGAATCCCCAAAGCCACGGCCGCGTTAAACAGCCGTGCACCATCTACATGCACAGAAAGCTCCAGCTCGTGGGCCGCAGCCATTACCGGATCTACCCGATCCGGTGCCAACGCCGCCCCCCCAGCCCGATTATGCGTATTCTCCAGGGAAACCAAACGCGGGCGCGGATGATGAATATTGGCCGGCCGCACGCGGGCGCGCAAGGCGTCAGCGGTGAACAAGCCCTCGGCCCCGTCCAGCAACGTCAACATTGCACCAGCCCACAATGCCGCCGCACCGCCCTCGTAGTAGTAGGCGTGGCTGTCCTGATGGATGAACATCTCATCGCCGCGTTCCGTATGCGCCAAAATGGCCACCTGATTCGCCATGGTACCGCTGGGCACAAAGAGTCCCGCCTCCTTGCCGAGGAGGTGCGCCGCTTCGGCCTCCAACCGGTTAATGGTGGGGTCCTCGCCGTAGACGTCGTCGCCGACCTCGGCTTCAGCCATGGCGCGCCGCATCTCCGGCGACGGCTTCGTAACGGTATCGGACCGCAGGTCTACCCAATCTGCCGCCATTATAACCCCAACCTTCTGGTCA
Source organism: Bacillota bacterium (assembly GCA_021798975.1). Taxonomy (GTDB): domain Bacteria; phylum Bacillota; class Sulfobacillia; order Sulfobacillales; family Sulfobacillaceae; genus Sulfobacillus_B. Next base: position 6,217 of record JAJZBJ010000128.1, read on the forward strand.
ACTCGGCTTTGGGAAGAGCGCCCGTAACCCGAGCGACTTCCTCGCCACGCTGAAACCGGATAATCGTAGGAATCGACATCACGCCATACTGCGCTGCGATCGCCGGATTGTCGTCCACGTTAAGTTTGGCTACGGTGACCTGCCCCTGTTTCTCCTCGGCGATCGCTTCGAGGATCGGGGACACCATCCGGCAGGGCATACACCATGATGCCCAAAAGTCCACCAGCACCGGCTGGTCCGTATTAATCACGGATACAAAATTTTGATTGTCTGCTGTCTGGATGAGCTCCGACATCGTTGAATCCCCTCCAATTTCTCACCTTATCTTACCTGCAAGGGCGAACTTTGCCAACGAAAAGAGGAGACAGAGCCTTCGCTCCGTCCCCTCACCGATCTGACCCCGCCATGCCGCAACGCCCGACGTTTTGAACCTGCCGCTGGCAGGTGGGCACCTCCCGCTGACTTTCGCAGTCCCCTCGATGCGGGGCAGGACGGCCATCAGCTTGGGATCAGGTTCCCTATGTTTTGGTGTTGGCTCAAAACATATCGGTCTGGTCCCGAACACAGCAGGGATCCGATTGGTCTCATTATAGGAGTCCCAGCGCTGCTCCGCAACCCGAAAAGAATGCCAACGGAGGGCGGGATGCCCTCCGTTGGAGAACCACTCGGAACCTATTGGAGATCGGCGTCATTTTTGGCCATGTTCGTGACCATGCCGGCCAGCTTCTGCTTATCCTGCGGGCTGGCCGCCTGCCACACGTTCTTCGCCAGACGGTCCTGGGCGTTCTTCGGCTCGACGCCAGCCTGAAGCATTGCGTCGCCCATCTCCACCACATCTTGCTTGACGTCGTGGTCTCCCTGTTGAATACGTTTTGCGGCGGTTGCCTTCAGGTCTTGGAACGATGACGGCACTCCCTTTGCCAAAACGATCCCCTCCTCCGGTTGAGTGAGAGCCTGTGGCCCACTGTTAAGGTTCCCGCGGCGCAAAAAACTATCACGAATATTCGCCCTGGCTTTCCGCCACACTAGATCCACGGTGCGTCAAAGGAGGTGAAGACACATGAATTGGGTTGGTGCGATTGTTCGCTTTATTGTCGCAGCTATTGTCTTGATGTTGCTGGGTTACGTGGTTCCCGGCTTTTCACATCTGTCCTTTTGGTCGGCCCTGCTGGCAGCCCTGGTAATTGCCCTGGTGGGATACATTATCGAAGCGCTATTCGGCAAGTCGGTCTCGCCGTACGGACGGGGAATCGTGGGATTCATCGTCTCGGCAGCGGTCATCTATTTGGCGCAAGTCGTGGTGCCCGGCATGCATGTGACCATTTTGGGTGCTTTGATTGCAGCCCTGGTGATTGGCTTGGTCGACCTCTTTATTCCCACTGCGGTGCGCTAACCGGACGCGCCAGCAAAAAGGAGCCCATGAGGGCTCCTTTTGCTAACGACGCACTTCCAGGTGCACGTCCCGAAGCTGCGCGGGATCCACCGGACTGGGAGCATCCATCAGCGGATCCGTGCCGCGCGCCGTCTTCGGAAACGCAATCACGTCGCGAATACTCTCGGCCCCGGCCATCAGCATCACCAGCCGATCCAGGCCGAAGGCGATTCCACCGTGGGGCGGTGCGCCGTATTGGAAAGCACTCAACAGAAACCCGAATTTGCTTTGGATCTCCCCGGGACTGAGCCCCAGTACAGAAAAAATCCGGGATTGCAAATCCGGTTGATAGATCCTGAGTGAGCCCGAAGCCAATTCCGTGCCGTTCAATACCACGTCGTATGCCTCCGACCGGACCGAGGCGGGATCGCTTTCCAGTTTGTCGAAGTCGTCTGGGTTGGGCATCGTGAAGGGATGGTGGGCGGACACCAACCGTCCCTGCTCATCCGACCATTCAAACAGAGGGAAGTCGGTGACCCACAAAAACCGCCACCCCTGCTCCATACGCCCACTCTGACGCGCATACTGCAACCGGAGTTGCCCGGCAATCTCGAACGGCTTCCACCCTTCACCAGCCACCACCAGCAAGGTGTCGCCCGCTTCCAGCCCAGCGGCTTGGGCCAGAGAGCGCATACCTGCCTCCCCCAACCACTTAGCGGCCGACGAGCGCAAACCGTCCTCTCCGTTGACGATCCAAACCAGCCCCCCGGCCCCTAAGGCCCGTGCGCTCTCTGTCCATTGATCGAGCTCGCGTCGGGAAGGTTGAGCCCCTGCAAGCCGTACCCCCACCACCCGCGCCGCCTTCTGAAGCACGGCCCACTCCAACCCTCCGGCCGCCTCGGTAAGGTCGGCCAGGGCTGGGCCCGCCCGCAAGTCGGGC
>JAJZBJ010000129.1 GCA_021798975.1 Bacillota bacterium
CAGCCCATTGTGGATACCGCCGCCTACTTGGGTGGACCAGCCAAAGGGTAAATGGCGTCAACAGGAGCCGGAGGCGTGCCTCCGGCTCTGTTTTTAAGAAGGAGATATGCAAATGGAACGGCATGAACAAATACCGGTCATTGCGGCCAAGTTCTTCAACGAGGCCCGCGATACCAATCCCTATGCATCAGCCGAGACCATGCGTGCGCTGGACCATGTGATTCGGACCGGTCTTGCGGACAGTCTGGCGCACGCCGCCGCAGCCTGGCGGGCGGCCTATCAAGAGCAGAATCGCCTCATCGGCACCCCCACCCGGGAGAATCCCTTTCCGGATCGGGAGGCCATGGCCAAACTGCGGCAAATCAAAGAGACGGCCGATGCGGCATCGGAATGGGTGAGCCGCATCCATGCGCTGGAGGCGCCGGCCAACGATCGCGTCTACCATCGCATCCGCGACAACGACCAGCTGCTCGAGCTGCTGATCGACACCGACTATCATTTGGCCGCTGCGGCGGACGCCTTGGAGAAAGCCACGGACGGGCTGACCGCCCAGAATGCCGACGAGCGTTTGGCGGCGTTCCGCGGGCAATTGGACGCCTTCGCCGATGCCGTGCGGGAACGCACCCGCCTCATCAAGAGCGTGCCGGCCTAAGAACGTATGTTATCGCCAGTGGTCCAGAACCGCTCACCAACGCCAGGGCCGGTAAGGTGTGGACACCAGGATAGCAGGGGCTTGCACGTACAGCCCCTGCGGCGATGATAGGTTCCGTGTTGCGTTAGTTCCCCACCCACCAGTAGTTGGGATAGTAGACGTTGGACACCGGATTGAGCGTGGCGTTGACACCATGCAGGTTTTTGGCCTGCACCACCAAAGTGGGGAAGTACGGCATCCAGATAACGGGAAGCTGTTTGACCGCATAAGCCTGGTATTGCGCCAGGCGTCCCAGCGCCTGCGCTTGGGAACTGACCGGCTTATAGGTGAGCTGAACAAGATGGTTCATCCCGGCGCTGTTGTAGTGCGAGTAATTCCCACCAGCCGAGGCCGCGAACAATCCGCCGCCGGTCGGATAATAATCGGGTTCATAGGTCCATCCGCCCGGAAAATAAGTAATATCCCACTTGTTCTGGTTGTTGCCCACCATCACCCCAAAGGCCGTATTGGCGGGTTCGGGTTGCAACGACGCCGAGATGCCCTCCTCTGCCCAGGCGTGGGTGATGAGTTGCAAGGAGTCGGTGGCTGCGGTATCTCCCTCAGCGTACATCACCGTGAGCGTAAACGGATGGCCATCCTTGGTCAGAACCCCGTTCTTCATCACCCATCCATGAGCTTCCAAGAGTTTCTTGCCCCGTGCTGGGTCATAGGGATAGGGGTTCTTGAGCGCTGGATCGTCAAAGACGGTTTTGGGCTTGGACGGCAAGGGACCGAATTCCGTGATGGCCTGGTTGTGATATAAGGTGCGGACGATGCCGGGCTGATCAATACCCATCTGCAATGCTTGCCGCACGTACAACTGCGCGAATTGCTTCTGCATGAATCCCGCCTTAGCGTCCATGTTGATGTTCATGTAGTTGAAGCCAAACAGGAAGAAGGGCTTCAAGGTGTCGTTGGTTAAGGACATGCGGGAGTCCCAGAGCGCATAGGGCAGGTACCCAAAATTAATCGTGCCGGTCTTTAGGCCGGTGAATTCGCCGGAGTCCGACGTCTCGTACTGAAACATGACTTTCGAGACATAAGACTTGTGTCCGCCATAATGCTTATTGGGGACGAAAGCCCAAAATTGGTTGGGCTGCATGGAGGAAAACTTATAGGGGCCATCCACAACCTTATAGGGTGCGGCTCCTGGCGAGTTGACCACCGAGTTTATCCAGGTCAACTCCTTCTTCATATTGGCCGGATACTTGTCCCACTGCGCTTTCGGAAATGGCACAATTTGTCCCAGTCCGTTGCGAACGAACCATTGTTGATTGGAGGGTTGGTTCAACGTCACAACGATGGTATGCGCATTCCTGGCAACCACGCTCTTCCAACGCGTTGGAATACCGCCAAAACCTGCGCCGCCGAATAACCAGGGGCTATTGGACTGGCTCGCTGCCTTCATGATGGACCAGTCGAAGACAATGTCCTGGGACGTGATGGGTTTGCCGTTGGACCAACGGTACTTGTTGCCCAGAGTAATGGTGTAGACTGTACCGGCCTTATTCCAGGTGACCTTGCGAGCGATTGAGCGCCGATAGTTGATGGCGTCGGAACCGGTGATAAAGAGAAGCGGCTTGTACATCAGCGCTTGGATCTGGTTGTCGATGTTGGAATAGGTGGCGGTGGACATCACGGGAAAGAATCCATCCGGGGACAAGGCTGGGGGAATCGCAATGACCACGGTGCCGCCGCGGTGAATGGCACCAGCCGCTCTGGAATGAGCTGCCGCGCCGCCGGCTGTGCCGCATCCTGCCAGAGTCATTGCCCCCGCTGCCAGCAGCGGAAGGGCCCGATAAGATACACGTCGCTTCATAATCACTCCTCCTTCGCATGAATAGACCGAACAATTCGACATACGGTGTGGAAGTCCTGTCCTGAAAACCCTTTTTCTTACATTTTTTTCCGGATATGGCCAGAAGAGCTGGTGCGGGCGGGATAAAGGACTCATGATGGGCCGGGATGCCATGACGCGTTCCGCCCCGCCTCATCAAGAGCGTGCTGGCATGAAACCAAAATTTTTCTCTGCCGCTGTCCCGAAGCCGCCCGCTAGTGAACATAGATCGGGTGAGGTGAGAGACAATGTCCAACCATTTGGTGCCGGTCGTCGTGGAACCTAGCGCGCGCGGCGAACGATCCTTCGATATCTATTCGCGCCTCTTGCGTGAGCGGATTATCTTTCTGACGGGGCCGATTGATGATGCCATGGCGAGCTTGGTGGTAGCTCAGTTATTATTCTTGGAGAGTGAAAACGCCGCCGAACCCATTAATTTGTACATCGATTCACCCGGCGGTTCGACCACCGCCGGCATGTCCATCTACGACACCATGCAATACATCAAGCCCCCGGTGTCGACGATGACCACGGGACTGGCGGCCAGTATGGCGTCGGTGCTGCTGGCGGCGGGCGCTCCGGGCCAACGCTATGCGCTGCCACACAGCCGCATCATGATTCACGAGCCCGGCGTGAGCGGGGGACTCGGTGGAAAAATTACAGATCTTGAAATCCACCTGAAAGAACTAGCCGCTGCCAAGCAGGTGGAGATAGAATTGTTGGCACAGCATACGGGTCAACCGCCGGAGCGCATTGCGCAAGATATCGAGCGCGACTATTGGATGAGCGCCGAAGAAGCGCTGGCCTACGGGCTGGTAGACCACATCAGCCGCACCCGGGGGGAGAAATAAATGACCGCACAGCCGTTGTCGTCCCGCCTGTCGCCATTCTGGGGCGTGGTGCAAGCCGCCTGGTCCGGGGCTCTGCCGCCCGAGGTGACGTGGCATGATGGTCTGCTACCCGACTTGCGCCGCGGCCGCAGCGAGGTGCAGGAAGCGTTCGTGGCCCACTTCTGGCCGCAAATCGCGGCCGAGTCGCGCCGTTACGGTCGAGCCGGGGGTGATCGCGATGACCTGATGGGGGAGGGGGCTCTGGCCCTTTGGGAGTCCGTGTTTGGATATCGTCCTGTCCGCCACCGCACCACCTTCAGCGATTATGTTCGGAACGCCGTCCACCAACGGATGCGCCGCGCTTACCACAAGCAGCTGCACCGGGACCAGCCTTTGGATGAGGGGACGCTGGAGCGAACCGGAACACTGGATGGCGGCTTGGCGGCGGCCGAGTGGGCGGTGGACATCGCCCGGGCGGTCGAGCATTTAAGTGCGGATGAACAGCAGGCTCTCGCATGGCGGCCCGCGCCCGCCATGCCCTCGAGCGATTACGAAAAGCACCGCAAGCGCCTGAACCGGGCGCGCCAGCGGCTGAAGGCGCAACTGCGCCAATAAACCCATCTGGGGAAGGAGTTTTCCATGAAGATTTTAATTTTAGGCGGCACTAAATTCTTAGGCCGGCATCTGGTGGATGCGGCGCTCGCCCAGGGTCACCAAGTCACCCTCTTCAACCGCGGCAAGACCAACCCGGGCCTATTTCCGGGCGTGGAAGAACGCCAGGGGGACCGCGACGGCGCCTTGGATGCGCTCAAAGAGGGCACGTGGGATGTGGTCATCGACACCAGCGGTTACGTGCCGCGGGTGGTGCGGGCTTCCGCCGAGCTCTTGAAGCCGCGCACGCAGAGGTATGTGTTTATATCCAGCGTCTCGGTCTACGCCGACTTTGCCGTGGAGGATATTGACGAGGACTATCCCGTGGGCAAAGTGGAAGACCCGACCACCGAGGACGTGCAGGAATTCTACGGCCCCCTGAAAGCGCTGTGTGAAGAGGCCGTTCAAGACGTGTACGGCGATCAGGCCCTTATTATCCGCCCCGGGTTGATTGTGGGACCCCATGACCCGACCGACCGCTTCACCTATTGGATACGGCGCTTTGGCCGGGGCGGCGATGTGTTGGTGCCCGGGCGGCCGCAGCGCCTGCAGCAGTTTATCGATGTGCGCGACTTGGCGGAGTGGACGGTAAAGGCAGCGACGTCCTCCCTGACCGGTGTCTTCAATGCCACCGGTCCTGCTCAGCGCTTCACCATGGGAGAACTGGTGGAAGCCATCCAGGAGGCCGTGCCCAACGCTGGGAACCCGGTATGGGTTGACGAGGCTTTTTTGGCGGAGCACGAGGTGGGGGAGTGGATCGAGATGCCGCTCTGGATCGCCGAATCGCATGGGTGGCCGGGATTTGAGGCGGCCAGCATCGCACGGGCGCTGAACGCGGGGCTGACATTCCGACCCGTAACGGAAACGGTTCGAGACACCTGGGACTGGGACAAGGAGCGCACCGGCCCCATGGCGGCGGGTATGGAAGCGGAGCGCGAGGCGGACTTGTTGAAGGCGTGGTCTCAGCGCTAACCCGGCCGGGAGCGGCCGATCCAGGTTAGAAGGAAATCCTGGAATACTTTCCACCCAACTGGCCATCCTGGGTTGGGGTGATGGTATGCCGCATACGGGCTCCTTCTATTATCAGGTACTACTCTGGGCGGCTCTTCTCTATGGCGCAGGCGTAGTGTTTAAGTTCGGCAGCGTGTTTCTCTACGAAGCGCTCATGCCCTGGTTTTCGGACGAAAAGCCGAAGCCCAGGGCGGCCCAGAGGACCCCCATGCCGCCGGCGAAGTGGCTCTTATGGACAGGACTGGGCGTGTATCTGCTATTGTCCGGGTTGGTGGCCATTCCGCCGCAAGTGGCGTTGGCCACCCACGCCCAGCTGCTCCATCTGCCCGATATTGCGAGCCAAGCCGCTCCCGGGCGAGGGTTGGCCCATACTTGGGTGTCGGCCTGGTCTCTTCATCCCATCACCTACAATATTGTCGTCTTCATGTTCCAAGCGGTCCTCGGGGTGTTCCTGCTGACCGAGCATGACACCCTGCTGGGCCGCATTACGCTCGTTCTCACCATCGCCTGGGGGCTTTTCGTGGCCGTCTTTCCGCAGGGCTTGGGGCTCCTGTTCTCGGGCCGCGATTCCCTCCTCGCCGGTGCTCCCGGCTCCGGTTTTCTTACCGCGTTGTTGGCGTGGCTGCTTTTCATGCCCTCCCCCCATTGGCGGGCTGGGCGCGTCCAGCATACGGCATCGCGCATCGGTGCGGTCGTGCTGGGCCTGGGGGCGCTGTGGCAATTGACCTTTTTTGCCCCGCACCGGCTAGCCCAGCAATATCCCCGGCAACCCGCTCTCGTCCAACCGCATTTTCTGTGGTCGACCATCACCTCGCTGCGTACCGCGTCCCTGCAGGACGCCATCTGGATGAACATCCTGTGGGTGCTGGTGTTCATAGCAACGGCGTTCGCGATGTGGCAGCACCGCCGCACCATCCTGGTCTGGGTGGCCAGCATTCTGTGGCTCTTGGTGTGGTGGATTGGGCAGGATTTCGGGCTCACCGCACAGTTTGGCCTGGCCCTGAACACGGCGCCGCTTTGGGCGGTGTGGCTGTGGTCGCTCCATGCCAATTCGGACCGATCCGCTAAAAATCGACACATTTAGACCCGGAATGCGCGTTATGCTGTCTGCACCGTGACGCCTGACAGGGTGAAAAACAAAAGAGGTGATGGAATGTCATCAGATACGCGTAATTCAGCCGGCCGCTCGCACTCCACCAAGCGCAGCCGCATTGCGAGCCAAGGGCTGAAACGGGCCTTGTCCGATCGGCAAATGCAATTGCTGTCCATGGGCGGCGTCATCGGCGTGGGACTCTTTTATGGTTCCGGCCAGGCGCTGCAGTTGGCTGGTCCCTCGATTCTGATCGACTATGCCATCGGCGGTTTGGTTGTCCTCATTATGATGCGGGCCTTGGGAGAAATGACGGTGGAGGAACCGCTGGCGGGGTCGTTCAGCCGCCATGCCGAGCGGGCCATGGGACCCATGGCGGGATTTCTCACCGGCGGCATGTGGTGGTTCTTTTGGGTCGCGACGGTCATGTCGGAGCTCTCCGCCATCGGCCTTTTGGTCCAATATTGGTTTCCGTCCTTTCCCCCATGGATTCCCGGATTTATCGCTTTGGTACTGTTCACCATTGCCAACCTGACATCAGTCAAAGTGTTCGGCGAGGTGGAATTTTGGTTTGCGGTGCTGAAGATTTTTGCCATCGTGGCCTTTATTCTCTTAGGCTTGTTCCTGGCCGTGACCGCGCTGACAGGGGCTGCGGCGCACCACGCGGGATTCTCCAACTTGTGGAGTCACCGCGGGTTCTTTCCCAAAGGGATTGGCGGCATGCTGCAAGCCTTTTCGCTGGTGGTGCTGGGATACAGCGGGGTGGAGACGTTGGCGGTCACCGCCGGCGAGTCGCAAGACCCCCACGAGTCCATCCCCAAAGCGGTCAACAATGTGAGCTGGCGGATCTTAATTCTGTATCTGGGTTCGGTCTTTGTCATGCTGGTGGCCTTCCCGTGGACGGCGCTGGCGGGCCATCACACCAGCCCCTATGTGCTGCTCTTCGCCCGCGTCGGCGTGCCAGCCGCGGCTACCGTCATTAACGCCATCATCATCACCTCTGGACTTTCCTCCTCCAATACCGGCCTCTATGGAGGCAGCCGCATGTTGTTCTCCATGGCCGACAAGCGCTTTTTGCCCGCCAGCGTGAAGTCGCTGAACGGGAAGAAGGTGCCGAAGCACGCGGTCTGGATTACGGGTCTGGGCATGTCGGTGGGCATCCTCATGACCTATTTGGCGCCGAACTCGGTGTATGTGTGGATCTCCAGCGCCGCGTCCTTTGCCGCGCTTTGGACATGGGGCACCATCGTCATCTCGGAAATGCTGTTCAGAAAACACTTCCAGGGTCAGCTGCGCTATCCTATGCCCGGTTGGCCGGTGGTGCCGGTAATCGGTCTGGTATTAATTCTGGGCACCTTGGTGGCCATCGCCATCTCGCCTCTGACCGATATCTCGGTGTGGGCGGGGGCGGTCTGGCTGGTGGTGCTGGTGGTGTGGTGGTTCGCTTATGCGCGGCAACACAATCTGGACCATCAAGCACATGAGGTGTAGCAAAGGCCGGATCCCGCCTGCCAGCGAGAGACGGGCAGGCGATGGAAGGGTGCCCCCGTCCCCAGCCGGAGCGGCTAGGATGGGGTCGGAGCGCCCGCCGCGCGGCGCGATTGCCAGCGCCGCACCAGCCATCCGGCCCCGATGAGCAGCGGGAATGTAACCATGTAGATGAAGAACAGCGGAATGGCGAGATTTTCGATAAACTGTTCCAACACCGCCACATTCGGAAATTGGGCCGAGATCAGAAGAATGAGCGCCGAAAATGCGATGAGTCCACCGTGATACCGGAAGGCCGGCTTGGGGGTCCATTGGTACCAGGACAGCCCCTGGGCCAGACCCCACAGCCGGGTGGCCATAAACCCCTGCACAAAGAGCCCCCACAGCACGATGATGAGGAGTCCCAGCTTGTTGATGAGAAATCCGCGGACGTCGGCCAAGCGCATGGCCGATACCGGGGGCCAGACGATGTGGGAGATGGCGAAGGGACCCGTGGTGGCGATGGTGATTAACAAACCGAACATGAACCATAGGCCCATGCCCACAAACATCCAGTGGGCGGCGCGGACGGCCCGCGGGCGCTGCTCCGGCAGCACATACGGGAACAGGTCCGTCACAATGTCCAGTCCCACGAATAGAAAGAGGGTGTGGTAGGAGCCGGAGAGGATCCACAGGATGTGGAACTGGCCCGGAGGGATCGCGGCCCACGGATAGCGAATCTCGCTGCCAGTGAGGATGGCGATGGCGGTCGTAATGACCACCGCCGGCAGCGCAAAAATTTCCACGGTCCGGGCGAGCCCGGCCGCACCGCCCCAGGCCATCGAGACGGCGGCGGCCAGCACGGCAATGTCGATGGCCAGAGGAGGCGTCTGGGGAAGAAAGAACGTTTTCATCACCAACCCGAAATTGGTCA
>JAJZBJ010000130.1 GCA_021798975.1 Bacillota bacterium
GGCGCCCTTGATGCAGGGCTCGTTGATGTGACGCCCCTGCACGTTCCCGGGATAGACCACCCAGGGATTTTCGGCCAGAACCGCCCGTGTGTGCACGTGACCCAATGCCCAATAGTCAAAGCCTGACGCAACCATCTCCGACAGACGGGCTGGCGCGTAATTGTCGTGACCCGGTTGTCCGTCCACATTGGTATGCAGCACCGCAATATGAAAGGGTGAAGTCGCATCGGGACGAAAAGCCGGAACCCAATTATCCTTCACAGCGCTCTCGGGATATGACATACCTTGGATTTCCGTTACCAGTTGGCCGTTCCGCACCACCTCGAATCGGCTCACCTGGCCTGCAGGGAAGACATGAACGTTGTCCGGCCAGCGCACCCCGTCCCCGTCAAAGGGATCATGGTTGCCATGGGCCAGATAGACGTCGATACCCACCCGGCCCAGCCGCGCAAACTGACGGGCCGCTTCCAAGCGGGCCCTCATCGAATGGTCGCGGGAATCATATAAGTCGCCGGCCACGATGACAAAATCCACCGTTTCTTGGATGGCGATATCGACAAGCCGGCGGAAGCTGGCGAAGCTGGATTCCTGCAGAACCCGCTGCAAATCAGGCCACGCCTTCGCAATGCCGCGAAACGGGGTGTCCAAATGCACATCGCTCATATGTAAGAATCGAAACGTCATAGGCACCTCGCTTGAGTCAATAGGTCAAATTCAATCCACCGTCGACGGCAATGGTTGTTCCCGTAATATAAGCGGCCCCGGGAGATAAGAGGAACGCAATCGCGGCGGCGGCTTCAGAAGGCCGCCCCAAGCGCCCCAAGGCAATGCGCTCCCGAAGATGCTCGGCCGTCACGTCATCGGCCGGCCCCATCCCCCCATCCAAGGCCCCCGGCGCTACCACGTTGACACACACCTGACGGTCTCCCCACTCGGCTGCCCAGTGCCGCGCCAATCCCTCCAGCCCCGCTTTAGCCGCCCCGTAAGCCGCCGCCGAACCATCCCGGCTGGCATAGCGGGCATCGACGCTCCCTACCAGCACCACCCGCCCGCCGTGCGCAAAGTACGGGGACACAGCCTGCCCCAAGTGAAGCGCGGCGGCTAAGTTGACACCCCACGTGCTTTGTAACTCGTCCGCCGTCGTAGACTCGAAGGGCGCACTATACACCGTGCCGGCAATATGAACGAGCGCGTGCACAGGCTTTCCGCGGCGACCGATCCAATCCGACAGACCCTGACGCCATGTTTCTGGGGGCTGGCGGAAGTCCGCCCGCATCCAGGCCACACCCTCCCCCGATACTGGTTCGCGCCCCAGGGCTAAGATCTCCCAATTCGACCCCACTTGCGCCAACAGGGATTGGCCTATCGGGGAGCGTACACCGCTAGCAATCATTACCGGGCGATCCATCCTCGTCATATCGCGGATAATGCCTCCCAATCGGGGCAAAGATTGGTATGATGTAACTTGCGAGCCTTGGCCGACCCAGAAAGGATGACCATCATGTCAGAATCCCTCTTTCGTTTTAGTCCGCGTCCCAACCGCGCCCACGAAATCAACTGGCGCGAATGGGGGGCAGACGCCTTTCAACAAGCCAAACACGAAGACAAACCCATTCTACTCTCCATTTCAGCGGTCTGGTGCCACTGGTGCCACGTCATGGACGAAACCACGTACTCAGACCCCCGCATAATTCAACGGATTAATGAGCGTCTCCTGCCAATCCGTGTCGATAATGATCAACGGCCGGACATCAACACCCGCTACAACATGGGCGGATGGCCCACCACCGCCATTCTAACCCCGGCTGGGGAAATTATTACCGGCGGCACTTATATCAATCCCGATCAGATGATGGGGCTCTTGGATCAAGTGGAGCAATATTGGCAGCAGAACCGGGGCGAAGTTGGCGACCAGCTCACCGAGCCGACCCTGCCTGCGCTCAGTGACGCGCCGCAGCCCGACGAAAGCGTCGTGGAGCATATCATCGATACGGCCCGACAGCAGTTTGACCGGGCCTATGGCGGATTGGGCATGATGCCCAAGTTCCCCCAACCGGAAGTTTGGGAGTTGCTATTGTCTCATTTTACGGCCACAGGGGATGGCTCGCTGGCCGGCATGACGGTGCGCACCTTAGACGCCATGGCTGGGTCCAACCTGTATGACCAGATGGCTGGCGGCTTTTTCCGGTACTCCACCACTCGTGAATGGACCATTCCCCACTTCGAAAAGATGCTGGAAGACAACGCCGACTTGGCCCACTTGTATCTCCGGGCCTTTCAGACTCTCGGGGACGACACCTATCGGCAAATCGTGGACCACTTGCTCAACTGGGCCAACACCACCCTCATGGGGGAGGACGGTTTGTGGGGCGGATCGCAGGACGCGGACGAAGAATACTACCGCCTGGCGCCCGAGGAGCGGGAGAAAAAGCCAGCCCCCTATGTGGATCCGACCATTTACACCCACGCCAACGCTCTCATGATTCAGAGCCAATTGCTGGCCGCCAGTCTTATCAACCCGGCCCAGTACGGCCCCATTGCCCTGACGGCCTTGGAGGCACTCTATGACCGCATGTGGGACGACGAGGCGGGGTTGCACCACGTCGATGCCAAGGAAAACCCGGAGCTTCCCGGACTGTTGGTAGACTTGGTGCAAATGGGCCATGCGCTGGTGGACGGCTATGAATACACCGGCGACGCCGTTCATTTGGAACGTGCCCACATCCTGCTGGAATGGGCTGACAAGCATCTGTGGAGCGGACGGGTCTATTGGGACCAAGTCGAGCGCACGGGCGCGGACGCTGTTGGCCGCCTTCAGCATCGTCAGCAGCCGCTCAAAGAGAACGCCTTGATGGCGCGCTTGTGGATGCGGGTCGGCACCATCGAAAATGACGACGACGCGTTTGACCGCGGCCGTGCCATTTTGGGCGCGACCGCGGACTTCGCCAAGGAGCAAGGCATCTTCGGGGCTGCCTGGGGACTGGCAGCCGATATGGCGGAAGCGCCGCCGATGACAGGCACGGTCATCGACGCCCCCGGACATTCCGGGGCCGACTTGCGCCGGGCGATGTTCGGCGTGTATGACCGCCGCCGCGGAATCCGCTCCTGGGCTGTAGGCAGCCCGGAATTCGAAGCCTCGGGAATGCCGGAAATCCCCCTCCCGGCACTCTACATCTGCCGCGGCACGGCCTGCGCCGCACCGGTGACCGACCCGGAACAGATTGTCGACGCACTGCGGGGCCTAATCTTCCCCGAAGGGCTGGAAATGCCGCAAGAATAGGGCTCGTCCCCACAAAAAGAGGCTGCTCCGCCAAGCGAGCAGCCTCTTTGGCTTATGCCGGCATCTCAGGCATTTTCCCGGGATTTCAGGGTCGCCCGATCCACCACTTGGGCATCACCCCATAAGCGCTCTAAATTATAGTAATTGCGTTCTTCTTCGGTGAAGATGTGCACCACTAAGGCTCCATAGTCCAACAGCACCCAATGCGACCGCTGTCCGCCTACCCGGTTCAGCCGCTGCACACCGCGTGCGGCCATCGCGTCATCGATGGCCTCGGCCATGCTTTCAACCTGGATGACGTTCATCGCTGAGACAATCACAAAATAGTCGGCTATGAGGGTCACATCCCGCATATCCAGGATGACGACCCGTTCCCCTTTTTTGCTTTCAGCGGTGTCCGCTGCCATTAATGCGTTGACTAATGTCTCGTTCGTGGCGGTGTCTCCTCTCTCATTTCAGGTGGGACCGAACGCCCGCTAGGGCACTCCCGCAGTGCTTCCAGCATGTCTGGATGCGGTGCCAGTCCTCTCTCTCGAAGATATGCCAAAGTGTGCTCAATGACCGCACAATATCCTGCGTCAAGATCCTGGTGGGACAAGTCATAGAGCATCGCCCGCGCCTCAAAGCGGCGGCCCGGCTCTACCCCGTCGGCAATAAAGAGAGCCCGGCCCAACGAGTCAAGCCCCGGGGCGGCCGTGGTGTGATAGTGAATAGCGTTCCAAATGGACGGCGTGCCAAGGTGCGCCTCCTGCAGCCATCGAGCAGCAATGGGACCATGCAGCAAAAGCGGTTCGTGCTCCTCCTCGGGTCCCCAGACTATCCCCAGCCGCGCAGCCTCCGCCAACAAATCCGGGCGGGACATTTCCCGGGCCAAATCGTGCGCGATCCCAGCCAAGCGGGCGGCATCGGGATCCAGGCGATGACGCTGGGCCAGCGACTCCATGACCGCCGCCACACGCTCCGAATGGCCGCGGCGGTGTGCCGACAGCATCTTCAGCCGTTCCTCGAGCGTCGCCGTCAACCCCCTTGTCTTTGTGGTCATCTTACCCAGAATCGCCCCGCAACGCAATGTATCAAAAGTCCCCGGCGTATGCCGGGGACTTTTGCTTGGCCTGATGCCCTTAATGACCAGGTGTGACCTAATACTTGTTTTGGCGAGGCCTTGCTTCGTTGACAATGATGTCCCGGCCACCCAACTGGGTGCCGTTCATTGCTTCAACCGCCTGTTCCACATCCTGATCTTCCACTTCCACGAACCCAAAGCCGCGCGACCGTCCGGTCTCCCGATCGGTGATAATGCGGGCTGAAACCACCTGCGCATGCGCAGCAAAAGCGTCAGCCAATTCCTCTTCCGACATTGACCACGGCAGATTTCCAACGTATAACGTTTTAGCCACTTGCAATTCCTCCCTGTATCTTGGTCAAGGCACCTGGCCAGGGACCCAGGCACCCGGTTCGCAATCTAATCCACACGGTACGGATAAGGACGCTCTCCCGTGATGCTGGGAAACCACTGGACTTGAACACAGTATGAACATTTCTCCCACGCTTCATGCCTGGCTATCCGTAGACATGGTACTTGGCGATATAATGCTCCACTGCCTCTGGCACCAAATACTTAATGGACAAACCCTGCTTCAGCCGTTCCCGAATCTGACTGGACGAGATAGCCAGTGCCGGCACCTCCAGCGGATGAATCCGGGCAATCGGCTCCTTCCCCAACTGCTGCTCCAACGCTTGGATACGCTCCAACGAGTAGCCCGGCCGACTCGCGGCGATCAGCTCCGCGTGCCGGAAAATGCTATCCGGATTATGCCATGCCACAATGTCCAGAATAGCGTCTGCTCCGGTGATGAAGTACCAGGCCACCGTCGGATCCAGGCGATGGAAATGCGCCAGCGTATCGCTGGTGTAGGATGGCCCTTCCCGGTCAATCTCTACTCGCGAAATCGCGAAGTGCTGGTTTGAAACAATGGCCAAAAACGTCATCAGATAGCGATGCTCGGGGTCCGCTACGTGAATATCAGCTTTGTGGGGAGGCTGGCCAGCGGGAATAAAAATCACCTGATCCAGGTTGAATGCATCCCGAGCCGCTTCGGCCGCGACAAGGTGACCGTAGTGAATCGGATTAAATGTGCCTCCCATAAGCCCTATAGCTCGACGCGCTTTAACCATTGGAGCCTCAATTCGACGCCCTTAAGGGCAATTCCTCTATTTGCCTTTAAGTGAATCCTCGGGTTCCTCCGCCGTCAGATCGTCATCACGGAAAAACAACAGCCCTTCGCCGACCCAGACTTCGGTGTTGTCCGCCACGCGGGCCCGGCGCAAGGCCTGTACCACGCCACGGCGGCGAAGGTACTCGACAAAGTAGTTCTCGGCGTTGGGATTGCCCCACAGCGTCATGGCGGCGCGATGCTCCACATCCCCCACCAACCGTACGGCACGGTCGCCTTCAGGCACAACCCGGAAGCCGCGCACCGACGGGCGCTCCACGGGCTCCCGGCGCTCCACCGGAGCCGGCGGGTTGGCATCCAACAGCCGCCGCACGCGCCACATAAGTTCGGACACCCCCAGGCCAGTTACCGCTGCAATACCGAACACGGCGTCGGGCGCCAGAGCCTCCCGAAACCGTTCAAAAACGGCTTCACAGCCCGGCACGTCCAATTTCGTGCCGACGACTAGGGTCGGCTTGGACGCCAAGTCTGGCGAAAAGGCCAGCAGTTCCTGTTGGATGATGCGATAGTCCTCGACGGCATCGCGGCCCGTCTCGGGGCTCATGTCGACGAGGTGCACCAAAATCCGCGTGCGACGCAGATGGCGCAGGAAGGTGTCCCCCAACCCCGCTCCTGCGTGGGCCCCTTCAATGAGGCCGGGCACATCCGCGATGACGAAGGCATCACCATAATCGGCCACCACTCCCAAATTCGGCACCAGGGTGGTGAACGGATAGTCCGCAATTTTGGGTCGAGCCGCGGACACCACGCTAATCAGCGTGCTCTTCCCAGCGTTGGGAAAGCCCACCAAACCCACGTCGGCCAACAGGTTCAATTCCATGGTAACCCAGCCGGCTTCCCCGGGTTGACCGCGCTCCGCCACCTTGGGCGCCCGGTGGGTGGAGCTGACAAAGTGGGTGTTGCCCTTCCCGCCGCGACCGCCTTGGGCAATCACCGCGGTCTCCCCGGCATGTACCAGATCCGCAATCACCTCGCCGTTTTCCCGGGTCACCAAAGTCCCGGGGGGCACTTTCACCAAGAGATCCTCACCGTCACTGCCGTGCCGGCGGTTGTTGCCGCCAGGCTCCCCGCTTTGCGCCCGGAAGTGCCGCTGCTGGCGGAAGTCCATGAGGGTATTGAGCCCCGGATCCACGACAAAAATGACGTCGCCGCCTCGTCCGCCGTCGCCGCCTGCTGGCCCCCCGTTGGGCACATACTTTTCCCGCCGGAATGCCACGGAACCGTTACCGCCATTTCCGGCCTGCACAAAGATGGATACTTCGTCTACAAACATATCTCTCGCCTCTTCTACATCCGGTTCGCGGTGCCTCCGGCGGCCGGCATCCTGCCTCCGCTCCAATGGATTTCTATCCCGCCATCCACGGCGGTCCACCCGCGCGGCAGGGGGCCCCGCCGCTCCTGGACGCGGATGCGGAATCCCCGTGCGTGAAACTGCACCCACACGGCCGTCTCGGCAATGCGCATAGCTTGCGCCATTCGCCGTTCCAGCATCCACGCCATCCGATAGGTGGGTTGCAGACGGTCCAACCCTTCCCAGTGGATGGTCACGCCACGCTCCTCGCTCGCGGCGTCCCAGCGCAGGAATGAATAACTCCAGTGACTGGGCAGGCCGCGAAACCAGAGCGATTGCTGCGCTTCGGCCCGAAGCAGCTTATCCAAAGCCTCTTCTGCTTTCCCAGCCGCCCCCAATTGAAGCCATCCCGCCACCAATTGCAGTTGGTTGGCAAGCCGGTGGCGGCGCAGGCGGACTATGCGGATCGTGGTAACGCGGTGCCGGAGAGCCGTCCATTCGATAAGGAACAGTACTGTCACAACCACGGCAAAAAGGCGCCAAGGGCTTGGCAACCACCAGTCGCCCGCCCCCAGCGCCACTAACACGGTCCAGCGTGCAATGAGGCCTTTCACTATCCCCGAGCTACTGGGCCTCCGTCACCGGGATAATGTCAATCTCGCGCCGCGTGTGGCTCTTCTGTCGAAAGGCCACCCGGCCCTCTACCTTGGCGTACAGGGTGTAATCGCGGCCCATGCCGACATTCTGTCCGGCATGGAATTTCGTGCCCCGTTGACGGATGATGATCGAACCGGCCGACACCACCTGGCCATCGTGGCGCTTCACACCCAACATCTTGGGATTGGAGTCACGGCCGTTGCGGGAGCTACCGCCACCCTTTTTGTGTGCAAACAATTGTAACCGCATTGTTAGCCCTCCTAAAGTTTCCCGTTCGCCGACCGCAGAGTATCAAACCGTACTGCGTCAGGCTCTGAACGAGCCAAATCCTTGAGTCCCACCACCATGGTCTCGACGATGGCCCGGGTCTCAGCCGACATCGGCTGCACAAACACGATGTCCGCCTGTCCCGGATCCACAGCCCCCCGCGGGGGCTGGGCCGAAACGTGTGTCAGTCCCAGCGTCAATGTCTCAACGAGCGCGCTGACCGCGGCACAGACAATGTCTTCCCCGTAGGCGCCCCGTCCCGCGTGACCCGTTACTTCAAGACGGGCCGGCGTATCATCCGCCGTACGGGTTAGACGCACCCGAATCACGCCAGTTCGATGCGCTCGATGCGAACTCGGGTATGATACTGCCGATGGCCCTGACGCCGACGGTAGTTGCTCTTGGGCTTGTATTTGAAAACCAAAATTTTCTTGCCGCGCTCTTGCGCAACAACCGTGCCATAAGCCTTGGCTCCAGACACGTACGGCGTCCCCACAACGGGTTCGCCCTCATCGCCCACGACCATGAGCAGGTTGTCGAACGCCAGTTCCTCGCCCGGTTCTCCGGTGAGCTTTTCTACAACCAAAATCTGACCGGGCTCGACGCGATATTGCTTACCCCCGGTCTCCATCACTGCATACACAAGAAAGTCCTCCTCATCCTGAGGTACCGTTAGTCCAATGCATGTTATCACA
>JAJZBJ010000131.1 GCA_021798975.1 Bacillota bacterium
GGTGGCCATATTCCATGTGGTGCCGACCCTGTATCGCGTGCTCAAGTGGGCGGGGGCGGGCTACTTGCTGTGGTTGGCGTGGAAGGCGGTAAAACCGGGGAGCGCTTCGATACTTCGGCCCCAGACACTGACCGCAGAGCGTCCCCGAAAGCTCTTTCTGAAAGGCTTGATGACAAATCTGTTGAACCCCAAAATTGCGGTGCTCTATGTCTCCCTGCTGCCGCAATTTGAGAATCCGGCGCACGGTTCCCTCCTCGCCCAAGGTGCCTTGTTGGGCGTCACGCAAATTACGATTAGCGTCACCGTGAATTTGCTCATTGTCCTGTCCGCCAGTCGCATCGCAGCGTGGTTTGGGACGCGCCCGACCTGGCTGAAGATGCAGCGGTGGTTCATGGCGACGGTGTTGACGGGCCTCGCGGTCAAGCTTGCCGTGGAGCGGACAACCTGACCTAGCTGATAATAGAACAGGGACAGGGTCATTGGACTGTCAGCCATCTGACAACCATCCCCTACGACGGGGATCAAGCAGCGGTGCAGGCCGATCGGTGTGATCGCCCCGACTGGGGGTGGGCCGGGAGCGAATGGCCTGTTACCGTCCTGCGGGACGGTTCGTTCCTTTAATCGAGAGGGGGAATAGCCGGTATGCCGTTATGGATTGGAGCGCATGACGTGGTGGAACTGCTGGATGAGGGAGCGCTTATCGGCGGCATTCGATCGGGCTTCCAGGAGTGGGTCACCACCCTACCGGAACCGCAACGCTTTCATTCAGCGTTGGCGGGAATTCCCCAGACCCCGAATCAAGCGGAAGTCATGATTCTCGCCCCCGGCGCCTTGCCGTCCCTGCCAGCTTTTACGGTGAAAGTCCACGCCAAATACCCGACCAATCCCCGGCAGGGTCGGCCCGGCATTCAAGGCGTGATCCATCTGCTCGACGCCGCCACGGGCGAACTGCTGGCGCTGGTCGACTCTCCGCCATTAACGGCTCATCGGACGGCGGCCGCCGGGGCCGTGGCGGCCGATGTGTTGGCGCGGCCTGACGCCCGCTCGGCGGCGATTATTGGGGCCGGGGCGCAGGGGGAGATGCAATTTGCGTACTTAACCCGTATTCGGTCGATCGACCGTGTCTGGGTCTACGACCTGAACCCGCAGGCCGCCCAAGCCTATGCGGTACGCCGGCAGGCTGAGGGGTATCGGTGTGAGGTGGCCTCCACGGTTGCCGAGGCGGTCGGCGACGCGGATATCATCGTGACGGCCACGTGGTCCCAAACCCCATTCTTGACGCGGTCCATGGTGTCGGCCGGCGCGCACATCACGACGTTGGGACCGGACTCGCCGGGCAAAGTGGAAATCGACGCCGACCTCTTAGCGAGTGGGCGCGTGGTCTGTGACGATCTCGCCTTAGCCCGGGCCATGGGCTGTTTGCATCCCTGGCCGGATCGTTCGTTTGGGGCCGTCACGCTCACCGCCGTGCTGCGCAACGAGGTTTCAGGCCGCATCGACAACCGGCAGTGTACGATCTTCGGCGCGGTGGGCTTGCCCTTCCAGGACCTCGTGGCCGCCTGGCAGGTGTTTCAATCCGCGCAACGCCTGGGGCTCGGTCAAATCCTACCCTAGGAACGATGGGTGTGAACGCTCCATAAATGGTTGACATGGACCCCCGGGTCCGGGTTTATTCTGGGCGTAGAGAGGTTCACCCAGGGGGTGTCGGATGAAAGCCATCGACGCAGCTCGCACGGCGGGGGTGTCCGTCCGGGCGTTGCGCTACTACGAGCGGCTGGGTCTTATCCAACCGGCGCGGTCGGCCAACCGTTATCGCGACTATCAGCCCATGGATGTGCTGTGCGTCCAGGAGATTAAGACCTTGACCGCGTTAGGGCTTGGCGTCGCGGAGACCCGCCCCTTCCTCGACTGTCTTCGCGCCGGCAACACGCGGAGCGATGTGTGCCCGGAATCCCTCGCCACCTACCGCCATGCGATAAACGAGCTCTCCCGGCGCATTGAGACACTGTCTGACCGGCGATTGCGCTTGTCGGCCTATCTCGCGGAGGCGGTCGCCACCGTGCCGGACAGCCTGTCCGGCCTGTGCGATGTCCCCCCATTCAGCGTGGCGGGGGCTGCGAGCCCACGGCTGATTGTTTCGGCGGACGACGCCGAGATCGTCGATCGGGTGACCGGCTGCACGGTACCGGCCCTGACGTTCGGCACCATCCACGGGCTGCGCATGGCCCTGACCGCGGGGGGACCGGGCCGCACCGTGCTCTACGTGTATCCCTTGACCGGTCAGCCCGGCGTCGATCTGCCGACCGGGTGGGATACCATTCCCGGGGCCCGCGGATGCACGGCGGAAGCGGAAGGATTCCGCGACCATTTTACGCAGCTCCGCGAGGCGGGGGCCGTGCAGGTGTTTGGCTTGTCGAGCCAGTCCACGACGTATCAGCAGGAACTTGTGCACCGCCTGCGCCTCCCGTTTGACATGCTGTCGGACCCGGACCTCACCTTGGCCCGCGCGCTGGGCCTCCCCACGTTTGCGGTGGAGGGGCAGCACCTCTATCGGCGCCTGACCCTCATCCTACGGGCGGGCACCGTGGAACAGGTCTTTTATCCGGTGGCACAGCCCGAGCGTCACGCGGAGGAGGTGGTCGCATGGCTGATTCAGCACCGGAGCGTGTAGAGGCGTCGCGGGTGGCGGTGATCGGTCTGGGGGCGATGGGATCCCGACTGGCGGCCCGTCTCGTCCATGCTGGATTCGGCGTGGTGGTGTGGAATCGCACCGCTGCCCGCACGCGCCCTCTCGCAGACCTGGGGGCCGACGTCGCCGCTTCACCGGCAGACGCCGCGCGAGCGGCCGATATCATCCTCATTATGGTCAGCGACCCGGCGGCGCTCATCGCCGTGACGGCGGGCGATTGCGGCGTCCTGGCCGGCTTGCGGCCGGGATCCCTGCTCGTGGTCATGGCGACCGTGGGCCAACCGGCCCTCAGGCAGTTGCACGGCCGCATGCCCGCCGGAGTCGAGCTGTTGGATGTGCCGGTGCTCGGCAGCCTCAGCGAGGTGGAACACGGCACCTTGACCCTCTTCCTGGGGGGCTCGCCGCGCGCCATCCACCGGGCCACGCCCGTTCTGACGGTGTTGGGCACGCTCCGTCCCGTGGGCCCTGTCGGCGCGGGGACGGCGGCCAAACTCGTGGCCAACAGTCTCCTGTTCGGCGTGGTGAGCCTGCTCGGCGAAGGCATCGCACTCGGCCAGGCGTTGGGCCTCGGCCGCGACACGATCTTTGACGTGTTGGCGGCCACACCCCTGGCCGCTCAGGCGGAACGGCGCCGCGCAGCGATCACCACAGGTCACTTTCCTCCGCGGTTTCGCCTGACACTCGCCCGAAAAGACGCGGATCTCGTGCGGGCGGCCGCCGCCACCGCGGGCCTAACTCTGCCCGTCACCCAGGCGTCCGGAGCGTGGCTCGCCGTGGCCGAGGCGGCGGGCTACGGGAGCCATGACTACACCGCAATACTGGCCCAGATTTTGGCGGGCCGTGGCGAGCAGCGACGCACCTCGGACGTACCCAACGGTAGCACAGAACGGCCTGAGTCCGATTTAGGGGGGAGGTGATGAACGCCGATGCGCAACGGGCAAACCCCGCGCGGCGTGGTCTTTGATCTCGACGGCACCCTCGTCGACAGCATGGACCTGATGCCGCAGGTCTATGCCGATACCATTCGTCGGTTAGGGGGACCGGTGGTGACGGGCGACGACATTGTCGCCGTGTGGAACCGTGGACCGACACCCGTTCTGCTGAGCCACTTTCTGCAGCGTAGCGTGAGCAAGGCCGAGGTAGCGGTCTTTTACGACAATCTTGACGCCGCGATGGTCCACCTGCAGGCCTTTGATGGGGTCCGGGAGATGCTGGAACACCTCATCTGCCACGGTTATCGCGTCGGCGTGTTTACCCATGCCACACGGCGGGCGGCGACGATGGCTCTCCAGGTCACGCGCCTGTCCCTTTTGATCTCCGCGATGGTGTGCGGGGAGGACGTGGAACACGGAAAGCCCCATCCGGAGGGCTTGCGGAAAGCGTGCGGGGCTCTTGACGTCACGGCGCAAGACGCAGCGTACGTGGGAGATGCGCCGGCCGACATGACGTGTGCGGTGCAGGCTGGATGCCTGGCCGTGCATGCGGCCTGGGATGCGCGGGTGGCGTTGCTGCGGGGAACGCACCTGACGGCGCAGCACCCGTCGGACGTGCCGCGGTGCGTCGGCGCGTAGGCCGATGGGCTATTCCAGGGGCGGGGGGTTCCACATCCCGCCCGGGGTCGCCGCAACAGAACGAGACGAGAAAGGAGCCTGCACATGGTGCGAATTGCGCATCTCTCGGATTTACACATGGAAACAGCTCCCGAAGCCCGCATTCCCGGCGTCCGCCGGGCGCTCCGGGAGAGCGCGGCCTTAATCCGCCAAGCGTCGCCCGATTGGATCGTGGTCAGTGGCGATCTGACGAGTTACGGATCGGCCGATCCGGCTCAGCTGCGCGAGGCGCAGCGATGGCTGAACGACTTGGGCATTCCCTATCTCGTGGTGCCAGGGAATCACGATCTCGGGGCCAATGCACCGCGCGGGCAACGATATCCTGATTCGGAATACTATCACGCGGGACCGTGGTCGTCGACGCACTTCGCGCAGGTGTTTGACCAGAGGCCGGTTGTCGTGGAGCAGGTGGGCCCCTTACGGTTGATCGGGATGGCGCTGCGCGAGGGCGATCCGGATGGCGTCCTGGACACCGTGAGGACGGAACTCGCTGCGTCCGATCGGCCGACCGTGCTCATCGGCCATTACCCGCTGATCCCCGTGCAGTCCCAGGGGGTCCTAGCAACATTTGGCGAGGACTTCGTCCCGCAGGTAGGCCGCGCGCTTCGCGCCCTTATCCGCGCCCACCGGCATGTCATTCTGTACGCCGCTGGCCATGTCCATGCCGTCTCCGTACTCCCCCTGCCCGAAGGTCCGCTGCAAATCACGGCCGGGGGCTTGGGACCGGGAGCCAGTCAGTGGTGGCTCTATGAAGCGGGGGAGACGGCGCTGACGTACGAATCCCACGACGGGGCGGGTCCACGGACCTTCTGGGACCGATATGTGACCGATGGGGGGATGACGCCGGCCTATCATTGGAACCTGGCGTACGGCCGCCGGGGCGTGATTCCCTATGTCAGGGTGTCCGACTAGTCGTCCTCGAACGCATGTCCCCGACCACTTAGTCGAGGATGTCGGTATAGGGTATCCGAGTGGGCGAGCTTGCGGTGGCCTAACCCTCTGGCAATCGGCCGGTGCTTGCGTGGGGTGCGGCAACGATACTTCATGAAGTAAACGATCTGATAGTCTCTCGGTATTTGAGCCCGACAGGTTGGGAATTTGCCAGTAATTAACTGGAAGTGCGGTGGCGAGAGGCCGAACCCCTGGGGTGGCTGAGCTTAGGGCATGGCAAACCACACGATGCATCCGGGGTTTCCGCCGGGCATCGCGGATCAGCGCTCTGTCAGCGGCCTCTTAGGCGGGGGCCAGCATCGACCGAAGGTCGAGCGGCCGAGCCTGATGCCACGCATCCAGGTGTTGGCACATGGCAATGCCATAGAGGCGAATGGTCCACATCATGGTGCTCCGATGTTTGGCCGCGGCCAAGCCAAAATCTTCTTTGACGCGCTTGTTGCTACGCTCGCAACTGGTGCGCCGATTGTACACGGCGGCCCACGCCGCACTGTCCCGGGCCACCGGGGGAAACAAGCGCGGATTGCGTTTGGTCTCCACCTGGACGCAGCGACCGTAAGGCGACGCGGAACAGGGCGTGTCACAGGTGACCACCCCTTTGACCACCAGCGGACAGAGATATTTCCGCCGACCGCGCGTATAGTCGTAGCCCCGATCTTTCATTGGCAAGCCCTTGCGGCAGATGGGGACCCCCGTCGCCGAATAGGTGATCTCCTCCGGCCGCACGCCCGTGCGGCGGGTGCTCCGATCGTTCAAATCAATGAATGCCCGGATTTGGTGGGCCTGTAGATAGTCATAGATGGGCCGCGCGTCATGCGCGGCATCCAAAATCGCGGTGCGCCAGATGTAGCCGGGAAAGCGGTCGGCGAACTCCTGGGCACTCACCACCCAGGACATCGCATCGTGGCGGGTGGCCCGCTGCAGCCGTGGATACAGCGGCAGGTCGTAGGGACTCTCCGCCGCCACGAGTGTGTACACGTGATACCCAAAGAAGTACATGTTGCGATAGCTGTCCCAGCCGATGTCGCAATCGGGCTGCGAATAGCGGCGGGCGCACCGGCAGTGCTGCCGGCCGCGAGCGGGACAAGCGCACAGGCGTTGGGTGCGCATCTTGGCGGCGGTCACCAGGGGCATGCCGTCGCCTGCGATCGTCAGGGCCTCCGGGTTGCCCAGCAACCCGGCCTGGGCGGATACAGCGAGAAACTGTGATTGAAACAAGTGGAGCAATCGGTCGAACGGCTGGGCGCGATGCGTGGACCGTTTGGCCAGCTGCGCCAGCACCTGGCCAATTTTGCTTAGCCCTTTGGTTGGGGCTTTTTGACCAGCCTTGGCCCCTTTCACCTTTCGGCGGCTGAGTCGGCGGTGCGGCGAGCGGTTGACGGTCTCCGCCGCCCAAAGGCGCCGGAAAAACCCATAGAAGGTGCCGACGCCGGGGGTGTGCCCGTATTCAAACCCACTGAGGACGGCATACAAGGGACAGCGCTGCAATTGCTGCACCCACTGGGTAATCGACGGCTCGCCCACTTCGAGCATCAGCAGATACGATCGGAGCAGGTCGGCGGGATCCCACGGCCGGGGACCACGCAAAGAAAAAGTCTCATGGAGCAATCGCGCCGTGTCAGAGAGGTCGGTCCGCCAAAACTTGGCCACCAAAGCCCAATCGGGCGCGACAAACTGGAGCGTGCCCGGGGCGTAATGCCGGCGCAACTGCGCGTGGACAAACGCTTGATAGGCGGGATGCGATCGGACGATCGGAAACACACCTGTCACCTCAATTCCGAGAAGATAGAGCGTATCAACGCCCTTCTCGGCGATTGTGGAGAGGCCGTGGGAAAGTCAACTTTTAGGGTGCGCGGTGGCTATATCGGGGTCCGGAATTGCCAATTCATTGGCCCTGGAC
Organism: Bacillota bacterium; assembly: GCA_021798975.1. Lineage (GTDB taxonomy): Bacteria > Bacillota > Sulfobacillia > Sulfobacillales > Sulfobacillaceae > Sulfobacillus_B. The sequence continues at coordinate 7,151 of JAJZBJ010000131.1, forward strand.
AGTTGCCGTGCGTGGGGGCAAATGGCCCTGGCGTTCGTGTCAGAATCCTTGCCACGTCTACAAAACGGAATTCCGAGAGGCTATTCTGCTAATGGGGGCAAATGTCCCACAAGGACTTCTGGCGGGGGCGTCGAATTTCCCTCTCAACGTTTCAAGATACCGCTCTCAACTCCGTCATGGGGAAGGTGGACCGATGGCACAGTGGGTGGGCCGGGTTCAGGAACTTCGGCGGTTCCCGGTCAAGTCCATTTTAGGCGAGTCGTTGCCGTCCGTCACGCTAGATGAACGGGGATTGGCTGGGGATCGTCGGTGGGCTATTCGCAATGCGGCGGGCAAGTTCGGCAGTGGAAAGACCACCCGACGCTTTCAATATATGCGGGGGTTGTTCGCCTTGCGCGCCCGATACGAAGGATCCGTGCCGGTGATCACGATGCCGAACGGTATGGCCTATCGCGGTGACGACCCTGCTGTCCACGAAGCGCTAAGTCGCTGGCTCGGATTCTCCGTGACCGTGGTTCCAGAGGCAGGCATTTCGCACTTTGATGAGGGCCCGGTCAGTGTGCTGACGTCGGCATCGGTAGGCCGGGTATCCGAGCATTTTGGTGCTGCCATCGACCCGCGGCGATTCCGGGCGAACATCCTGATTGAGACCGACGCGACAGGCTATGTCGAAGATCAATGGCTGGGACGGACGTTGGCGCTGGGGCCCGATGTCCGCCTGGCGTTGATGGCACCACTGAACCGGTGCGTCATGGTCAATAACGCGCAGGATGACTTCTCGTATGATGCGGGTATCCTGCGCACGGTGGCCCAACATCATGGGGCGACCCTCGGGGTTTGGGGGCAGGTCACGGTGCCAGGTGACGTGTCCGTCGGGGACCACATAATGCTGTTGTAAGCCGCTCGTTCGGGCGCTTTCGGGGGCGAAAATGCATTTAGCGGTATTGGTCGTTGACCAGATTTGAATCCTCTCGCGGGCGCTATGCCGTCCATGTTCGTCCGGAATCCTGGCTCGTGAGTTGGTCCGTTGTACCGGATTGGAGCGTCACGGAAATGGTGAGCGTTCCGGTCGTCGTCCACGCAATTTGTGGCGTCTTTTGGGCGTTGGGCGGACTCGGCAACGCGACCTTTTGCAAGGCCCACGTCTGTCCGCCATTCCGTGTGTCATATATCCAAACGTCGTGTGACCATCCGGTCACTTCCGCAATGATGCCGTCGTCTGCGGACCAGAACAGCATATCCGGGCTTCCGGCCGCGTCGGGA
>JAJZBJ010000132.1 GCA_021798975.1 Bacillota bacterium
CGGTTAAAATCCACGGTCCTGGAGCAGAAGTTGGCGCCGGGGACGGAAAAGACGGGGGCGCTGCCCCCGTCTTCATTGCACTCGGAGTTCTCTAGACCCACCAATGCATCCCGTTGGCGAAGTTCAGCGTCACCCCGTAGGTTAGATATAAGAGCCAAATGCCGGTCAGCAGTTGAAAGAGCCCCGTTCCTTTCTCCCAGAACTTGCTGTTGAGGAAGCGGGAGGGAATTTCCGTCAAGTAAATCAAGACTAGGCCGATGAACAAGAGCGAGGCTGGAATGTCGCCCGCTTGCCCGAAGGAGATGGCACCGAGAGCGCTGAGGCCAAGGAGCGGGATGGACATCCATGCCTCGGGGCCGTGGTCGCTGCCGGTGTAGCGGCGCAGACCGATTACAATCCAGTGAATCCCGTATACGCTGAACGCGAGGGCCGCCATGTAGAGAGGCGGGGCGTTCCGGTATACGGGGAACCAGGAGAGACCGACCATTAAGTATATGCCAGTAATCAACTGGCCGAATCCGCCCAGAAACATTCCCCAGAGACCCAATGTACGGTCGTGCTTGGTTTTGTCGCCGCTCCAATCAGGTCCCCCGAATAAGGTGTTTCCACCTTGGACGAAGTAGTTGATGGACAGGGACAAGAATCCAATGGCTACTGGCCAGAAGGTTGAAATGGGTACCGACACAATCTTCACCTACTTTCTTGAAGGATCGGTTTAACGGTACTCCTTTGCAGAGTGCAAATAAAACAATTAGGGTGTTTTTCGGACATGCGCGGGTCGGATGCTCACAAGGCGCCGCTGGCAGGGATTAGGGCGCGAGAAGAGTCTGGGGCTGGCGCCGGCAGGACTGTGTGATGCCGTCTAGTCAAGGGGGTCAGGCGGCTAGCCTGGCATTAGGTCGATATACTGAAAGCGACGATCGCGCAGGGTTCGCTTTCCTGTTTGAAATGATACGGGGCTCGAAAAAATGGGGCCGTCGTAACAAAAGGTATGAAACTCGCCATTTTCGGCGCACCAGTCGATCCCCGGCGGCAAATCGGCGAGGAAGGCTGGGCCGAACTCCCGACCGCAAAACGAGGCGTCCAATTGCGTGGTGTCCACACACGTGACGATGGCTTTGAATCCGAGACGGATAATGCGTTCGGCGAAGTCTTGCGTGGGAATACCCCAGACCGGGAAGACCGAGGCCAGGCCCACCGTTTCATTCATAGTCTCGCGATACGCGCGAACATCCTCCAAGTACAAGTCCCCAAACGCAATATGCCCGAAGCCCCGTGCCTTGTACTCCTCCAGCATCCTCTGCATCTCGCGTTGGTATCCATCGCTGCCAGCTTCCGGGGTCAGCCACACAATATCTAATGGCAAACCAATGGCTTCCGCTTGTTGTTGACAGAGTTCCAGGCGAACCCCGTGCATGGATGAGCGGCCGTAGGCGGTATTGGCCGTGGTCACGAGTCGTTTCACATCCCAGTCGGGACTTTCCATGAGCTGGTACAGCGCCATAGAACTGTCCTTTCCGCCGCTGTAGGACATCACGAGCGGTTGTTTCACAACATCACCGGCTTTGCTTGTCGTTGTCAATGGGGTCGCTGTGTATTCTGGCGACCCTTTCCGTGGGTATGATACCACACGCATGCGAGGCGTTAGAGAGAAGCGGGGCGCGGTTGGACAACCTCTTGGGAGAGGAGCCTTATTTCTTAGTGAGTACCCACAGGAGGGAATCGTGATGGTGGTCTGTGTGCCCGTAACGCAGGACGGTCAGGTGGGAGATACATGGGAACGGACGCACGACGTGGTGATCGCACGGGTGGACAATGCGACGGGGCGCGTCGATCAATGGGACGAGTTTCCGATTCGCTGGGACGAACGGCCGGATTCCGGCGGGCGGGAACAACAGCACGCACGCATAGCCCGCTTCCTCACGGAGCATGGAGTCGAGCAGGTCATCTGCGGCTACATCAGTGACAGCGTGTTGCACATGCTCCAGCGCATGGACATCGGCGTGGTGGCGGACATTCATGGGAATGCCCAAGAGGCCGCATCGCGTTATGGACAATTGGGAGGACTGCCGGATTAGTCCTTGCCCCTGCGGTCGTCCCCGAAATTGTATGGCCGACTGCAAAGTCCGGTCGTCTCCACCCCGCATAGGCCGGCAATTCTTGTTTGGCACCCCGCCTTGAAAGGGGGGCGGCACCGGCGTTCCAAGGTTCGCCTCGTAGGCCACGCGACGCTCCCCAACTGGCCTGGATTCGCCGGCCCCTGGAGTCCATTCTGATCCGGAAAATTTTTATGAGACCTAAAACCGTTGTCCAGCAAGGGTTTTAGAGTTTTTTGGTGACCGGTCAAGCTCTCGCCCCGTTGCCCTTGGTAAAGGGGGTTCGGGGATGGCTGGTCACCAGGCGAAACATCAAAAGCGCCCTCCAGCAGGGCATGGCCGATCGGTTCGGTGGGTATTAATGGCAGGGCTTTGGGCGGTTGCCATGTCGGCTCTCGGGGGGGTGTGGGTGCATCGCAACAGTGCGCAGCTTCGGTCCGGTGTTGAGGCGGTGTCCCACATTTTGGCGCGCGATCGCCGATTGGGGGTTCCCCAAGGACGGGTAAAGGGGGCGGAAGCCTCTCTTCGAGCGGTCTTGCAGGAACGCGTGCTGGTCATCCCCCGGCTGTGGCTGGGATCCATGGCGGGGGCCCCGGATCAAGTGGCGCAGGTACGCCGGCAGGCACAGCGTTTACCAGCGGAGGTTCGTCGCATCGACCAACGCCAGGCGTTGACGTGGGGCCGGCGCGTGATGCGGCTGGAAGGGCGTTGGAGCGCCGTGCATCCGACCGCGTTACACGTGCTGGCCGACGGGCATCCGACCATGCGCCGCTTGGCGCAGGATGCCCGCACGTGGCGCCTGCAGACCTTGGCATGGCATGCCGCTGGGCGCCGCCTGGCACAAGTTAGCGGCGGTCTCGTTGGCACCGCCCCGAAAGATGTCTTGGCAGCCGAGCAAAGGCTGAGCACACGGCTCGCGGCGCAGGGGCCATACTGGCAGGGCGTGGCGGAAGCCGTCCAGGTTCTGGATCAGACCCGGCGCTATCTGCGCTTGCCCCCATCCCGGGAATGGGTGGGCCATGCGGCCATCATGGCTCGACTGCGTCGGGCCGAAGATCAGTTGCGACCGCCAAGCCAAGCACAACTGGATACGGTACTGGCCGGTCTGTCGGGGGGGCTAATCGGCAATCAACCGGCCGATGTCGCGTCTTTGCTGGCTTCGCTGAAGTCGCGCCTGACTGGTGCCAATGCTGGCTGGGTCGGGTATGGGCCAGCGCAGGCAGCGGTCCAGTTGGGGGAGACCTATTTGGATAGCCCACTGCTCGCGCAGATTGAGCGCCACGGCGCTGTGTTGGCCTCGCTCAAGGCAGCCTTCGAGATATTACGGGCGCCGGCCGGCGCCAGTGTTCCCGGGAATCCGTGGCGGGCTGCGGTGGTGAGTTATCTGCAGACACGGCAAAGTGTTGTATCCATTGCGGTATTTAATGCCAAGACAGGGTTCGTCACGACGCTTAACTCGCAGACCGCCTATGTGACGGCGAGTATTGTCAAGGCAACCATCATGGCCACCTTATTGTGGCAGTCCCAGAACACCGGACAGCCATTGACGCCGATCGAGAATAACCTCATGACCACGATGATTGAAGACAGCGACAATACGGCCGCGACCGATTTGTGGGACACGGCCGGCCAAGCGGCGGGCATCGCGTCCTTCCTGCATGCCGCAGGAATTTCCCATACCGTGCCGGGGGCCAACGGATACTGGGGTCTCACCGAAACCACGGTACTAGACCAAGTACGTTTGATAAGGCTCTTAAGCTATCCAAATCCCTTGCTAAGCGCGGCTTCCCGGGCCTACGCCGACAACCTCATGGAGCACGTCGTGGCCTACGAGGACTGGGGGGTGTCGTCGGGAGCGTTGGGGCATGCCACCGTGATGTTGAAGAATGGATGGCTGCCCATTGGCGCGGCCGGGTGGGAAATCAACAGCATCGGCCACATTAGCGGGGACGGCCGGAACTACGTCATCGCCTTGCTCTCCCGCAATAATCCGTCGGAATCCTACGGCATTCAGACCTTGGATACGGTGTCGGCATTAATCTGGAAGGCGTTGTAGGGAAAGTCGCGGCGACGGGGTCCCGGCAGTCGGCTTGCGTGCCGGCCTCCCGGACCGGTCCTGGCCGAGAATGTCGGCCAGATGACAAGGTCGGCGAGTCGGGAATCTCATCGCAACCCGCGCCGAGGATCCCGGCCCCCAGCCGAGACGGCGATCGGGGCGGACGGAATTGGTCTCCGAGGCCCTGGCCACGGTACAATGAGAGCCAAGGTGCGGGCATGCGCTCAAACAAAAGGGCTGGAGGGGTTCAAGAGGATGATACGGAAGATTGAGCCGGCGGATATCGAGAGGTTAGTGGGAGTGTTGGCCGACGCCTACCCAGGCTGGGGCATCGGGCGGGAAGAGCGGGAGCGCCTCACAGAATCCATCCGCAAGGTACAGGGCGGATCGCTGGAGCGGAAGTATTACGGTGTGTTCCGAGACGAGGGGCTGGTGGGCACCATGCGGCTGTTCGATTTCCGCATGAACCTCCATGGCCGTATGGTGGATGCCGGCGGCGTCGGGCTGATAGCGGTCGACTTGCTTCACAAGAAGGAGCACCTGGCAAAAGATTTGGTGACCTACTTTTTGCACCACTACCGGCAAAAGAAGGCCTCGATGGGCCTTCTCTACGCGTTTCGCACAGACTTCTACCATCAGATGGGATTTGGTCAAGGGCCGTTGATGTACCAATATAAAATCCCGCCCGCGAGATTTCCCAAGGGTTCGTCGAAGGCACACATCGTGCGGCTCCGCGGGGATGATGCGGACAAGCGGGCCGTGAAGGACTACTACCGGGCGCTGGCCGCCCGAACGCATGGTTTGATTGAGAAGACCGATCCCGAGGTAGACGCGATGTTTTCCTCGTCTAAGCAGGTTGTCTGGGGATATCGAGATGGGGAGGCGCTGCGGGGGTACCTCTGGTGCTCATTCCAGCCGGAGAGCGACCACAACGCTCTGAGCAACAACATCTACGCAACCGAATTCTTTTATGATGGGCCTGAGGTGCTGGCCGAATTCTGTGCGCTGCTTAACAGCCAAGCCGATCAGTTTCGGTTCGTCATCGTCAACACCCAGGACCGGGACTTCTACCATCTTGTCGCCGACGCCACCAACGGTGCGGACGTCACAACCCATAGCGTCTATCAAGAATCAGGGCGGGTCGGCACGGGGCTCATGTACCGAGTCATGGACACCCGGAAGGTTTTCGAGGACCTCGATCACCATGATTTCGGCGGGCAATCAGGAGCCGTCCGCTTCCACGTGCGGGATTCCCTGGTGTCCGAGAACAACACGCCCGTGACCGTGCGGTTTCAAGCTGGACGCATTGTCTCCATCCACGAAGACCGGGCCGGTGATGTGGAGGTGCATTTGGACGTGTCGCATTTCTCGTCGCTGGTGATGGGGGTCGTATCCTTCAGCAAGCTGGCGTCCTATGGCCGCGTGTCAGTGTCAGATCCGCGCTGGATCGAGGTCCTCGCCCGGATGTTTCCGGCGACGGAGATGCCTCGCTGCACCACGGAGTTTTAGGGCCGCCCCGCGTGTCTTCGACGCGGCTTCAGAACAAGAGCAGCCGCAAGGCTCGCCACAGCTGCCGGGATGAAGGGGCCGTCCATGCCAAATGAAAGGACGAAAAAGGCGATGGCCGCCAGGGGAAAGCCGATGAGGAGTATCCGCGCCGCCCGGTATTGGAAGTAGAGGGCCCCCAGGCCGCAGCCGGCTGCCAAGACCCACGGCGTCAGCAGGGCGGCTCCCCACCCTGTGCTCGAGGCGATGCTGATAGTTTGGCACAGCGTTTGGCCCGCTGTAGTGGTTTGGCACGACGTGCTGATCGGCATAAGCCAGTAGAACATCACCGCCGCCACAATGAGAAGAGCGGCCGCAGCCGCCAGCCAGTCGGCCGGGGACACGAGGGCCTGTAACCGCCATTGTTGGAGTTTTTGCAAGGCTAGGCCACCTCTCTTCAGAGACCAGCATTCATCGGCAAGGAACGGTACGGCAAGGAACGGTACATTATATGACCCGATTCGAGGACGGCGTCAACTCCGCCGTCCGATTGAACCCGGTTTTGGGGTGTTCGACCGCGCGTGTACAGGGCCACGCGGGGGCCGCGCGTGCCAAGGCAGGTGGGGTGTCACGAGTCTCGCGATGCGTCCTGCCTCCGAGAGGCGAGCGGACCTCCCTCTCTGGTCCTAGCTGCGCGAACATGAACGAGGGCGGGTTTCGGGAGGCATGGGCACCGACTGAGGCATGGTAAAAGCAAGGGAGGACGCGCATGGGGATGTCAGAGTATCTGAAAGGGCTGCGGTCAAAAATCGGGAACGACCTGCTTTTGGTCCCGGTGGCCGCGGCCATTATCCGGGATGCGGAGGGACGGGTGCTGTTGCAGCGCCGCCGCGACAATGGACGCTGGGGGATTCCCGGCGGAATTATCGATCCGGGGGAAACACCGGCCCAAGCGCTCATCCGGGAGGTGCTGGAGGAGACGGGACTGCTGGTGCGGCCGAAGGCTCTTATCGGCGTGTTTGGCGGCCAGGATGCGCGCTTCGTGTATCCGAACGGTCACCAAGTCGAACCCACGATTATTCTCTTCGAGTGTGAAGTCGTGGAAGGACGCTTGGAGGCCCGCGACGGGGAGTCGCTTGAGCTGTCCTACTTTGTCGCCGACAACATCGAGAGCTTGTCGGGATTTGGCGCGACCAGCTTTTCCGCTCTGACCACCCACGCCTTTCAGTGGGACGACCACTGGCTGGACGGGTTGAAAGCACTGTCCCCGGAGGGCGATTCATAATGCGCCCCACGCTGCGTGATTTGGGCATCGTGCTGGGGCGTTTGCCGGCAGGAGCCAGCAATTCCCTCTTGGACGTGCCAGGGACGAGACTGGGTCATGTGTCGCTCCGGCAGGGCGAGGGAGCCTTGGTAGTCGGACAAGGCCCGGTCCGCACCGGTGTGAGTGTCATCGTGCCGGCGGGCGCCGGCCCCTGGCCAGCCGCCTGTCATGTGATCAATGGTTACGGCAAGTCGCTGGGTCTCCTTCAGGTCCAGGAACTGGGTACGTTGGAGTCGCCGCTCTTCATGACCAACACCTTGGCGGTGGGCGCGGTGCAGCAGGGATACTTGGCCTGGCTGCGGGAACGGGGCGCCTTTTCGCCGAGTCAAAGCTTCAACGTGGTGGTCACCGAGTGTAATGATGGATATCTCAATGATTTGTGGGGTCTTCATGTGGGGCCGGAACACGTCCGCGCAGCCCTGCGCAATGCTGAGACTGGGGGCCCTCTGTGTCAAGGCAGTGTGGGAGCGGGTACCGGCATGGGTGGGTTTGGGCACAAAGGCGGCATGGGCACCGCATCCCGCCAACTGTCAACCGGCGCAGTTATGGCAGCCGCGGTGCTGGTGAATTGCGGGAGGGCGGAGGAGCTGCGCCTGGATGGGGCGGCCTTATTTGAGATGCCGCAGCCAAGGCATCGGGACCTCCCGGACGGGTCCATCATTATCGCTCTGATGGCCAATGCCGGATTCTCCAGCTTTGAACTGGGACGGTTGGCCCGTCGCGCCACCCATGGTCTGGCACGGACGGGCGCCATCTCGGCCCCGGGCAGCGGAGACTTGGTGTTGGCATGGGACTCCGGCGATGGGGATCGGCGTCCCGAATTAGAGGAAGCGTTTTTGGCGGTGGTGGAATCGGTCGAGGAGGCCATCTGGAATGCCCTGGCAACCGCTGAAAATTGCGCGGGGCGAGACGGCCATCGTCTCGACGCAGTGCCCACCGACGCGATATTAGCGGCTGCGGAGCGGTTGAAGGGTCAGGGATGAGGCGGGATTCACGGAAGGGTCGGAGTGGTTCGTGGGGCACATCTAGAGGCCGTGGCTCGCACGTATGCGTGATGTCATGGTGTTTACCCAGACCGGTTAGTTTGTTACGATTGATAAGTTAAACACCCGGGAAAGGGGACAGGACGTGTCGGAGAGCCTACGACTTACGCGCGGATTGACGCTGGTTTTGGCGATTGCCGCCGGACTATCCGTGGCCAACATCTATTACAACCAGCCACTACTAGGGAGCGTGTCGCACCACTATCAGGGTGCCCGCCTCATTCACCTCATCCCCGCCGCAACGCAACTCGGGTATGCGGCGGGCTTGCTTCTGTTGGTACCGTTAGGCGATGCCGCCAGCCGGCGCCGGGTCATCTTATGGCA
>JAJZBJ010000133.1 GCA_021798975.1 Bacillota bacterium
CGGCTGTTGCTGGGGCAGCACTGGACGCCATACCGGGCCGCCATTTTGACCCGGAACCTGGGACTCAATAAGCCGCTCTACGTGCAGTATCTGGTGTGGCTGTGGAATGCCCTGCACGGGAACTTCCAGTTCTCGTACGTTTATGATCGACCGGTCACAGGTTTGATATTGCAAGCGTTGCCACACACGCTGGAGCTTGTAGCCGTCGCGCTGATGTTGGCACACATTTTCGCCGTTTTGTTGGGTACCATCCAAGCCTATTACGCCGGATCATGGTTTGACCGGGTGGCGACGGTGATTATTTACTTCCTGTACTCCATGCCGGGCTTCTGGCTCGGCATTCTGTTGGTGGAATTCTTCGCCATCTCGCTAGCCTGGTTCCCCTCCGGAGGCATTACCAACCCGGCTAATCCGGACCCAAACTTCTGGTCCTACGTGTATCACTTAGTGCTTCCCTCGCTCACCTTATCCTTAACGTCAATCGCCGGATGGGCTCGGTATATGCGGTCCTCGATGGTGGAGACCTTGGTTCAGGATTACGTCCGCACCGCCCGCTCCAAGGGCGCCGGCGAACTGCGCGTGCTGTTTGTGCACGCCCTCCGCAACTCGGTGTTGCCGCTCATCACCCTGTTTGGTCTGTCGCTTCCGGCCTTGTTTGGAGGCGCTGTCGTGGTGGAGGAGATATTCAACTTCCCCGGTATGGGTCTCTTGTTCTGGAATGCCGCGGGCGATCGCGATTTCCCCGTTCTCTTGGGGATCATTGTCTTCCTGGGCATCATCACCATTCTCGGCAACCTCGTCGCCGACCTGTTGTACGCCTTGGTTGACCCGCGCATTTCATACAACTAGCTCAACCCAACACAAAGCGCCCGGTATCTGCCGGGCGCTTTGTCGTGTTCTGGCTAGATGATGATGCAGATGAGTCCGCCCGAACCCTCGTTGATAATGCGGGTGAGCGTCTCCTGCAGCTTCTCTTGCGCGTTGTCCGGCATGCGGAAGAGCTTGGATTGAATGGACTCCCGAACCAGGTCGTGCAGCGACTTGCCAAACAGATTGGTTTCCCAGAGCCGCTTGGGATCATCTTCAAACTGCTCCATGAGATACTGGACCAATTCGTCGGCCTGCCGCTCGGTGCCGATAATCGGGGTAATTTCCGTCTCGATGTCTGCACGGATCATGTGCACGGAAGGGGCGGTAGCCTTGAGCCGGACGCCGAACTGGGCGCCTCGGCGGATCGGTTCGGGCTCCTCCAGGTTGAGCTCATCCAAACTCGGCGACACCATGCCGTAGCCGGTCGCTCGCACATCGCGGACCGCCTCTTCCACCTTATCCCATTCCTGTTTCGCCACCACATACTCCCGCCATAGCTTGACGACATCGCCGCGGGTAGCCACGTGGCGGTCGGCCAACTCGCCTAATACCCGGTAGTACAGGTCGTCGCGCGCTCCCAATTGAATTTCGGCCTGACCGGTGCCGAGATCCATATGGACCAGGCGAACGTCCTGCATATAATCGTAGCTCATGAGACTGTCAACCTGGGTCTGGACATCGCGCAGCCGGTGAATCGCCATACGAGCTTCCTCAGTCGCCAAGTCCATTTGCTTCTTCAGCCAGTGGGTGACCGGCAACGAGTCCACCCAATCCACCAGCTCGAAGGCGACGTCCGTCACCGGGAATTCGTAGAGCACCTGCTCCAACAGTTGTACGATGTCTTCCTGCCGGAGTTCCAGGCAGTTCACCGGCATGACCGGCACATCATAGCTCTCCGAGAGTTCCTGCGACAACGCGACCGTCTCTTCGGCATAGGGGTGGGCGGAGTTCAACACCACCACAAAGGGCTTCTCCAACTCCTTGAGTTCCCCCACCACCCGCTCCTCTGGCTCCACATAGGCTTCACGCGGCAGGTCTCCGAAGGAGCCATCAGTGGTGACCACAACCCCGATGGTGGAATGGTCTTGAATAACCTTGCGGGTACCGATCTCGGCTGCCTCTTCGAATGGCATTTGCTCATCCGACCACGGGGTGTTGACCATGCGGGCCCCCTCTTCTTCGGTGTAGCCCAATGCCCCGCCCACGGCGTAACCCACGCAATCGACTAAACGCGCCCGAAAGGAGATCGCATCGGTTAAGGCGATTTCGACTCCATCGTCGGGAATAAACTTCGGCTCCGTGGTCATGATCGTGCGCCCGGTTCCGCTCTGCGGAAGCGAGTCTACCGCGCGCTCGCGTTCGTTGGGATCGTCGATGGCGGGCAAAATCATGCGTTCCATGAAGCGTTTGATGAATGTGGATTTACCGGTGCGGACCGGGCCCACGACGCCAATGTATACATCGCCTCCGGTTCGTTCGGCTAAATCCTTGAACAGGTCAAACTTCTCCATCCTGTCGGTTCCCTCCCTCGTCTGCCAGGGTTGGCGCCGGTCCTCGCCTGTCCCGGGATCACCCTATGAATGACAGTAGCAAGATATGAAAACCTGCCCGCGTTAATGCCAACCTTTGGCAAGCTTTTTGGAAACGCACTTGACTTAATTACTTTAGGTAATCTACTATTGATTTGGTAATCGAACGATTAGGGGAGGGTTTAGTATGGCAGACACATGGACGATTGACCCCACACATAGTCAAGTGGGATTCGTGGTGCGCCACTTGGTCTCCAAGGTGCGCGGCAGCTTCCAGGAGTTTTCCGGAACGATTACAGGGGATCCCACCGATCTCACCACCGCCAGCGCCGAGTTCGCCGTAGTCATGCAGAGCGTCAACACCAACCAGCCGGACCGCGACAACCATCTCCGCACCAGCGATTTCTTTGATGTCGCCAATTACCCCACCATGGCCTTTCAGAGCACCAGCATAACCAAGACCGGCGACACGGAGTACACCGTCCGCGGCGACTTAACTCTGCGCGGCGTGACCAAGTCCGTGGACGTCAAGGTGGAGTTTCTCGGCATCGGCGACGATCCCTGGGGCAACACCCGGGCCGGATTCGAAGCGAGTGCCCGCATCAACCGCAAGGACTTCGGGGTGAACTGGAACCAGGTGTTGGAGGCTGGCGGCGTGATGGTTGGCGACACCGTCGACATTCACCTGGAACTGGAGACGATCAAGCAGAAATAATTATCGTACCAACCAAAAAGAGGCGCTCACGCGCCTCCTTTTTTGGTTTAGGTCCGTTCGGTCCGGCGCCGCGCCCGCAGTGTCAGACGGATGGGTGAACCGGGAAACCCGAAGGCCTCGCGCAAGCGGTGCTCCAAATAGCGCTCATAGCTGAAATGGGACAATTCCGGGTCGTTAACAAACAGTACGATGTGCGGAGGCTTCGCCGCCACTTGGGTGACATAGTACACCTTCAGCTGCCGACCCTTGTGGCTGGGGGGCGGATTCAGATGCACCGCCTGGTCGATGACCCGATTCAGGTGGTGGGTGGAGATGCGCTGGATGTAGGAAGCATAGGCCTGGTCGATAGCGGGCCAAATCTCCTCTAAGTGCCATCCCGTTTCCACGGAGATGGGAATCAGGGTCGCATAGGGGAGAAACTTGAGCTGCTCCCGCACGCGCTCCTGCAGAGGCAGCGTGGTGCCCTTCACCAAGTCCGACTTATTCAGCAAAATCACCGTGGCTTTTTTCTGGTTCTCGATTTGGCCCGCAATGCGCTGGTCCTGGGCCAATATCCCCTCATCGGCGTTCAGCATCATCAGGACCACGTCGGCGGTCCGAATCGCCTCCAGAGACCGCTGGACCGTCTTCGCCTCTAGCTTCTCCTCGATACGGCTGGGACGCCGCAGTCCCGCGGTGTCCAGCAGCCGGTACTGCTGGCCGTCGTGGGTAATGAGCGAATCGACCACATCTCGCGTCGTGCCGGCAATAGGCGTCACCAGGGTGCGTTCTTCACCTGAAAACCAATTCAACAAGGATGACTTGCCCACATTGGGCCGGCCCGCGATGGCCACTCGAACCGGCCGCAGATCTTCTAAAGACGCTTCAGCTTCGGTCTCGTCCGGCAACGCGCCCACCACCAAGTCCAGCAAGTCCCCGATCCCTTCGCCATGCATGGCGGAGATAGGACACGGCTCCCCCAATCCCAAACGATAGAAGTCGCTGACATCGGCAGACTTGCTCTCCGCCTTATTGACCGCCACCAAAACCGGCTTCTGGGTCCGGCGCAAAAGACGCGCCACGTCGTCGTCGGCGGACGTAACTCCTGCCAGGCCATCCACCACCAGAACCAAAACATCCGCTTCCTCGATGGCCATCTCCGTTTGCTCCCGGGTCATAGTGAGGAGCGTTTCGGTCTCATCTTCCCAAATGCCGCCCGTGTCGATGACCGTGAAGGTCCGCCCGTTCCAGTCTGTCACCTCGTAGAGCCGGTCGCGCGTCACCCCTTCAACGTTCTCGACGATAGCCCGCCGGGTCTCGGTTATACGGTTGAACAGCGCGGACTTGCCCACGTTGGGGCGTCCCACCAATGCCACTACAGCCAAACTCGTCACCTGCCTCTAGTCTATTGGAAAATTATGCAGATCCGGACCTTCGGGGTCAAGCGAGTCGGCGTGTTACCGTCCGGTGCACCAGGGCCGAAAGCCATCCGGTGAACCAGGCGGCCATGGCCGCCATAATGACTGCGGCGAGGTCGTGGCGGCCCAAGTCATGGCCATGCGCCTGGCCGAACGCCGATAGAACACAGGCCATGCCCTCCCCCGCTGCGGCCACGGCGGACGCCGCCAGAGGGTCGGACAGCGACAACCCCGCAGCCACGCCTAAACTCATCGCCTCGACAGGCCCCGCGGGAAATACCTGCGCCTGATGGAATGAAAACGGCGCCAACGCGCGCACCATCGTTCCCACCACCCCCAACAGCGGGGCCAGCATCCACCATCGTCCGTCCCCCAACGCCACCACCAGAGTCCAAGCAAAGGCGCTAATCAGCACAAATCCTGGGTCCACCCGGTACTGCCCCGAGCTGCCTGAGACTGCCCACCAGCCTAGAATCCACACCAGCACGCCCAACACCACGACCGACCGTTTGCTCAAGTCATGCCGGCGAAACACCGACGCGCCAAAATCGCAGGCCGCCAACACCACTGCGCTGGCCCACATGCTCATCGCCCACAGAATCATCATTGCGGCCCCCTTGTCCTCAACCTCACCCGTCCGGCCTCACATTATGCACCTCCCGGAAACCCCGCCCATAAGTGGCGCAATTTGGCAATTGGGCATAGGATGCAGTGTCACTTCCCACTCCCACAAGTGACGACCGGGCGGCCTCTTCAGGGGCCGCTTGCTCTGCATCTCTGGAAATGTGCGGTTATCCCTGCTAGGATGGACGGCGAGAGCGCCTAGGATGGTTTCTGTGCGGTCTAAGACGGACTTTCAGAGGAGGAAGCGGGGATGGAGACACAAGAGCGTCTGCGGCAGCGTATGGCGGCTCTCAGGGCGTCCATAGTCCTGCATGTGCGCACCTCGGATCCCACCCAGAGTTCGGCCCGTGCCACCCTGGACTTGCTCCAGGACCTGGTCGGGATTGGGAGTCGGGTCACTATCGACACGCGCGTGGATGGGACGGAGGGCGTCCGCATTGCCATCGCCGCCCAAGGGCGGCGCGGACCGGTGACCTTCTGGGGCACACCCAGCGGCTATGAACTGGAAGGTCTGGTCTCGGCCATTGAATCCGCCGCCGATATCGGGCCGCCCCTGCCGGAAAACCTGCGCGAGGTGGCGAGCCAAATCGATCGGCCGCTGACGGCGGACCTCTATGTCGCCCCAACCTGAGCATTCTGCCCCCAGATGGTGCATCTGGCCATTCAACTCAGCCGAGCCAATCCCCGGCTGCATTTTCGGATTATCCAGCGCGACGAATACCCGGAACGCGCCGAAAAGGCCGGCGTATTAGCGACGCCGACCCTGGTTGTGCCGCCTCTGGAGCCGCTGGCTGGCAACCGCCCGCCGGCTCACGTGCTGTTTTGGCTCTGGAAAGCCGCTACTGGGACACCTTAACGTAAATTCGCTGAATCCCCTTGAAGTAGACCGCCACGGGACCGTCGCCGCCGGGATTCGCATAGACTTCCCCGGTGGGGCGAAATCCTTCCGGGGGGCTCGCGACCACGTTCTCATAGCGACGCCGCCAACGGAGACTCGAAAGCCAGAAGGCCGCTCCCGACAAGAATAAGTACAACGCAATTAAATGCAAGCCTGCGATCAGGAATGCCACCGCTCCCAAAATGGACACGGTGCCCAGTCCCCGGACAATAATCGGCTCTACCAATGCCGCCGCTACTTGACTAGTTTTTCCGTCCATGAGCCGATGCCCCCTTTCAGATTGCGCGCGTCAAACCCGTAGCTGCGGAGCAGCTTGGCCGCCTGCCGACCGCGGCGCGGCGACTGGTCGACAGTGATGATGAGGCGGTCGGTCGGCAGCTCGTGCGTGCGCTTCGACAATTCCATATACGAGAGCTGATGGGCGCCTTTGACATGGCCCTTGCGGAAATCGCCCAAATCCCGCAGGTCTACGATGTAATGCGGTTCGGAGAGTCCTGCCAACTCATCGGCCGCGATGTCCACGGGCGCCGGAGGAGGCGCCTGGTCCTTGGGTTCTTTCGGTTTCCCCTTTAACCAATCCAGCATAGACATCCCCTACTGCGCTTTCAAGACGTCTAGGACCGCCTGATAGTGGGCCCGATTACCTGCCTCAAAAGCGGTGTTCTGGTACACCAGCCGATGCTGGGTATCCAAGACAAAGACGCTGCGTTTCGCGAATCCGCCTTTCGCATCCAGCACCCCATAGGCATGGGACACATTCCGCATCCAGTCCGATGCCAGTTCAAACGGCAGCCCTCCCAAGGCCTGCTTGAAAATCTTGAGGGCGTACACCTGATCGGTCGATACCGCCACCAACGACGCGCCGCTCTCTTGAACCTGGCCGTAGTCCCCTTTCCAGAGGACTAGCTCCTGGCTTCACCCGCCCGTGAACGCCAACGGGTAAAACGCCACCACGAGTGGCCCATCGGCCACCTTAGCGGCCGACGAAAACGTCCCGCCGCTGGTGTCTGTCAATTGAATCTCAGGTGCCCTGTCGCCAACCTGCACCGGAATCCCTCCCCCGAAACCGCTAAAATTTACCGTCTCTTCCATTGTCGGCCCTGGACTGCCGCTGTCAAGTCCGCCGTTACGAGTCTTCCCGAAAAATATTGGCCAGATAGTTCCGGCCGGTGTCGGGGAGCATGGCCACAATCCAACCGGGCTTCTCCCAATCCCGCGCGGCTTTTAGCGCGACCGCCACGATGGCGCCGGAGGATCCGCCCACCAGAATCCCCTCGTGTCGAGCCAACTGGCGGGCCATGGCAAAAGCCTCCTCGTCACTGCAAGCCTCCCATCGGTCCACCAGGTCGGCGTCCAAAGTATCGGGGTAGTAGTCCTCGCCCATGCCTTCGATAAGGAATGGCGCCACCGGTCCCGTGAAGATCGACCCCACCGGGTCGGCGCCAATCACCTCCACGCCCGGATTCTGGTCCTTCAGGTAGCGGCCGATGCCGGAGATGGTGCCCCCGGTTCCAGCGCCGGCCACGACGGCGCCCACTTGTCCGTGCGTCGCTTCCCAAATCTCCGGTCCCGTGGTGCGGTAATGGGCGTCGGGATTGGCCGTCTGTTCGAATTGGCCCATGTACGCGGCCCCAGGCACACTATCCGCTAGTCGGCGGGCTACCTGTTGATAGTTTTGGGGATCGTCCCGCGGCACATCCGGTACGATTTCGACGCGCGCTCCGTACGCCCTCAACAATCGAATTTTATCGGGACTCATTTTGTCCGGCACCACGAAGATACACTGGTAGCCTAGCACAGCCGCCGCCATGGCCAGCCCCACTCCTGTATTGCCCGCCGTCGCTTCCACGACCGTTCCCCCAGGCTTAAGCCGGCCGGATTGCTCAGCCGCCCGGATGAGTGCCAATCCAATCCGGTCCTTGATAGATCCGCCGGGATTAAGAGCCTCCAGCTTGACCAACACCCGGGCACGTTCGGGCCCGCCGACTCGATGCAGCCGAATGAGGGGCGTTCCACCCACCGCTTCCAGCACCGTGTCATATATCGGCATGTTCCGTCCATCCTCCCTCTTGAGTCGCCATCGCAAGCGCCGTCGTGGCGGCCGGAGGCCGTCCACGCACTTGAATTACGTACACGCCCCCCAGGACGAGAAGCCCGCCCACGGCCAAACCCCAGGTCGGCCGCTCCCCCAGCACGGTC
>JAJZBJ010000134.1 GCA_021798975.1 Bacillota bacterium
GGCCATCACCCATCGACATCGATGGCCCCTCTTCCCAAGGCAGCCCGAATGCGGCGACCTTCGATAGGCGAACCCGAAGAGTTTTTGTCACGCCAGAGAATCTCCTGTCGATCCGAGATCGGACGGTCGAAAACCCACCGGCGCGATCCGATATCTATCGAGCGAATACTGGATGATAATCAATCGCAACTGCTAAGGAAAGGCTGAGTCCACGTGCTGACCTGGAGGCCCCAATACCGTGTGGGAACACCGCACCGCTTGTCGGTCCGAAACTTGATGCGCCAAGCCCTCAGATATCGAGCGGGCGGCCACGACGTGCGGGCGTATCAGCTGGCATCGGCGATCGAGCGGTATATGGTGCGCCACGGGGAGCAAATGTCCGCAACCCGCCTGTCGGAGTTCATCACGACGTTGGGCCCTACGCTTCTGCTGGGGAAACCCAAGAGCATCGCCGATCTCTCGATGGCCGCTGGGACAGCCGCCGCTGGCGAGCACTGGGCCGATGCCCTTGGGTATCTGGAGGAAATTCTGGCCCGCAAGCCGAAAAATCCCGGCGTCCGCTGGCGTACCTTAGCCCACCGCGCCACCGTCTTGCACATGCTCGGTTATCTAACCCGCGCCAAAGACGCCTATGATGCGCTGCTTCATGATCCGGAGGTCTGGCAGGGCCAATCTCCGGATCATCGGGTACGATACCAGGCCTCCCGGGAAACCGTCACATGGCATCTGGACCGCGCGATTGACTTGGGCCGCTTAACTGACGCGGTGCCGTATTTAGCTCGCTCCCCACACCTCTGGGCCGCCTACTGGTGGCTCATGGGCCATGAAGCGTGGCGCCAAAGCCCCCACCGCGTCCCAGGGATCCGGCGCAGCAGCATTCGCTCGTTTGGATTGGATTGGCCCGCGGGCTGGGACAGCGTGCTATGGGGGCTCGACTTGTTGGACAGCCCCGATCTGGTCAGCGACGCCGCCGAGCGCCGCGTCCGCTGGGCGCTGAGCGATCCCGGCATCCTGCATGTCATCGGCCGGAGCGCCTGGCTGGATTTGTACGGCGATTGGCTCACGTATTTGCTCACCCGCCGACGCCGAGAGGCCTCTCTCAGTGTGGAGGAGTTCATCGAGTGGTGTCTTTGGCACGGGTATCCGGGCTGGGCAGAACACTGGCAGGAACGGTCGGCCGAATCCCGCGGAGGATAACGCTATCGGCTCCCAATCTCGATGAGATGCTACCGTTGCTTGTCGGAATACATCGCCACATCCGCCGCCCGCATGAGGGGTTCCAGCGCGTCCCCATCTTCCGGACAAGACGCCGCACCGATACTGGCCGTGAGACGCAGGGCCCGGTCGTCGATGATGATCGGCTCGGCCGTGATATCCTTCACGCGTTCGATAACCTCCGCCGCGTGCGCTGGGCTGCCCACATTCTCATAGAAAATCACAAACCCCCGAGGCGCGCCACGATCCCCGGATGGTTTGCATGAGGGAGACCGCAGGTATTGGAGCGTGGTCTCATACCGCCGCTGCTGCCCCGCTTTATGCCGGAGCCTGCCGGTGGACCGCTCCTTGTCGCGAACGGGTGGTTGGGACTCAACGGGCGCAGCACCGCTTGGGTTTCGGGGGGATTGAACGCAGACGCGGATCGGCCGATAACCTCGTCCGGGGTAAACCCGAGCAAGACTCGCGCGTCTTGGGATCCGCTATTGTTGACGCACTTTAAGACGGCGTTCCTTGCGAACGGCTAACCGCTGTCGCGCTGGCTTCGGTCCTTTATAAGCTCCCAACCATCGATCGAGACCGAGGCCCATGGAGACGACGCTGTCATATTGGGCAATATCCAAACTTTTGAGATGACGCGACCGCTTCCCTCGTGCTTGGTAGCGGATTTTGATTCGACGGGGCTTACCAGCGCTCATGTCACGGCACCTCCTACGAATAGTATACACACAATACCTAAGAATAGTGCGAGCAAGCTAAATTGAAGCCATGTCGACTTGAAGCGCGCGTTACGGTTATTCAAATTGACTGCGCGAGCCACCGAATCCAGGTATTCCTGACTGTGCCCGGGCCTCATTAAGTAAGGGAGGGCGTCCACGCGGGGATTGTCCAGTTGTTTGGCGATAATGAGGGAGACCGCGGCGAGGAGGGCTGCCACTAAAATTAACAAGAGCCCCACCACGGAGCCCCAGGGATGCGTCACAGGCAACGTGCTGTGCGCGTTCGATCCGCCAACCGGTCGCGTAAGCGCGGCTAGTGTGCCACCAACGGCGAGGATCAATCCGAGAAAGACTCCAGCGCGGGTGTCCAAGGCCATGAGGCGGTCAATACTGAGCTGCAAACGATGTTCAGCAGCCGAGACGACATTCGGGTTCACGAGCGCCGCTCCTTTCCTGACCTCAGTATATCGGCGCCCGTGCTCAAAGACGAGGTTTTTAGAGGCGTTCGCGAAGAGTGGCGGGGAGCTGACCATCCTGTTTGGCCACGGCGATTTGGGCCGTGAGCACATCAAAATCGCGCACCGTGTAGACGCATGTGCGCTTGGGCCGGCGTTGGGAAGCATCGGACATTGTGATGGAGTTCAGATCCGTGTGGGTCATGGCTGCTCCACCTCGTCAATTGCGTCAATTTCGAGGGCATCTTCGTCGATGCTCTGGTGCGACCAGACAATATTCCCCCCGTTTGCATGCGGGCGATTCGACGCGCCTCGTCGATACTCTGGATCCGGACGCGAATGGACCCGCGGGCATAGGACATGACGGTGAACTCGACAGCGAGTCCATGGTGCGCATCGAACATAAGGCCAAAAATAGCCGTCATCAGTCGTCTGACGGCGTATTGTCCTCCCGACACCCGGGGGGAGGCGCGGGGAATTTGGTTCGAGCGTCAGCCGAGGGCCCCTTGTGATCCGGGCCAACTCCCCATAGCTGGATGATTCAGAGGCAACCACGAGCTGTCAACCGTTTTCGACCCAATGGACGATTTGCATGTGCCACTCAGAACGGCGTGGTCAGGCACAGCGGGGAGCGCCAGTCCCAGCCAGCGCGCCCCTTCTCACCCCCAACGCTTCCGATCGCGGAACCGCCAATCATTCCGCAAAGCCTACGCGCGTATCCGCATCATGACACAACGCTTTTTCCCCGGACGGCAACCCCGGAGGACTGCTGGCGGCACCACTCGACGATCAGCCGGTCCAAGGTTTGCGAGCGCTGAACAAGGAGCGGATCGGTCAACGCGCAACCGTCATCATAGAGTTGAACAAGTTCAAAGCTGAGTTTCGCGATGATTGAACGCACATCGCGACCTGACCCGGGCATTGGAACGCCTCCTAGGGGGCATGGCCCCCAACCATAATACGGAGACCATACGTCTCCCGGCATGGCGAATGCAGTCGAAAATGGTCGGCCGCCGAAATTTTTCTTCGGATTCTGTCGGCCTACCCGCCCATTTGCCTCGGGCCGCCCCCATCCTTTTCGGAAAACCACCCGCACGGCGACCGCTGGACCTGCGTGCGATGGCGGCGAAGTTGAGACACCGGAAAAGAGGAGTCCCCAGATGCATACCGAAGTCGACACGACGACACTTTTCCAGGTGGGGAGCAACATGGGACGACAGCTCTGGAGCGCATTACAACCGATTATCGATACCGACACGGGACGGGTGGTTGGCCATGAAGCGCTGTTGCGGGGCCCCGAAGGGACCCCATGGGAGTCCCCGGCTGTCCTGTTCGCGGCCGCAGTGCGCCTCGGCCATCAGGTAATTCTGGAAGCCAACGCACGGCATTTGGCCATACGCCGGTTGACCGATTTGCCGACCGCGCAGCGCTTGTTTGTCAACATCGATGCGATGGTGTACGACATGCCGGCAGCGCCCGGGCATCACGGGATCCTGCCGCACCGGATTGTCTTGGAAATTTCCGAACGGCAACCCATTGTCGATAACCCGGCGCTGTGGGATCAAGTCCGCGCCTGGCGGGAATCCGGGTTCGCCATTGCCCTCGATGACTATGGCACGGGCTATATGGGCCTGGGGGCGCTCTTGAGGCTCCGCCCGGACCTCCTGAAACTAGATCGCGTAGTCGTCCAAAGCGTCGAACGGGACCCGGTCCACCGCGCGGCCGTTAAGAACATGGTGGACTTGGGGCGCGATCTGGAAATTACCGTGATTGCCGAAGGTGTCGAGACATTGGCTGAATTCTGGGCGCTGCGCGCGTGCGGTGTCCGTTATATGCAAGGCTTTCTCTTGGGCAAACCACAACGCGAGCCCGTGGTGGGTCCGGTGCCGCTTCCGCCTCACATACCGTCCTGGCTTGAGCGGGAAGAGACGGTGCGTTAAGACCCGGGCGCTGCGGGTCCCCCATCTCGACCGCTGAAAGAACCCCGCCGGGACTGATATGCCCTGCTACCGACGGATCCCCAATCCGCCTGCTGCTATCCAGTAACACTTCCCTAATATTTCCATATTATGGGATCTGAAAGGAGGGTTGTTTCATGACTGAGGTCGTATCTGACACCAGCTTCATTGACGATATCCAGGAGTCCATCCAAGACGAGCTGTCGGACGTCGCCTTTTACGCCGGGATCGCCAACGAAAGCCCCGACGACATCTCGCGCCTGATTATCACCAGCATTATCGGCGACGAGTATGCGCACGCGCGCACCCAGGCCGCGCTCCTGCACCAGGAAAATCCGGAAAGTGCGGGCGCTCCCCCCATGGCGCCGCCACCCAACACGGGCTACCAGGAAGATATCCTGGTCGCCATTGCGGGTGAGACCAGCGCCGTAGCACGGTATGCCGAGCTCGCGGCCGAAGCGCCGACGCTCACCATCCGGTATCTCCTTACCTCCATCTTGGGGGATGAGTATGGGCACATTCGCACCTGGTATGCGCTGCTGCAAAACCTGGACGCCTAAATCCTCCTGCCGGGGGGCAGTTTACGTCACCTCAGCGGGCCATGGCGCCCGCTGAGCATGATACATTCCGGAACTCGCCGTCGATACCTGCAGCCGGGATACCTATTCGGATCCCAAGTCTGCCCTTCGACACGCGGCGAGTCCTGGCGCACCGCAAGTACAGCACCCCGACGCGCTCGGTTCGCACTATCCTCCCACCCACGCCTGTCGCAGCGTTTCTGCAAGGGCTCCCCAGTCCGCGCCGCTGCCCTCCACCGAGCAGGCAGATCGGGCAGGGAAAGCTTGGAATCGTGTCGAATGGCGGGAATGTATGGCAGATCGGGGTACACCCACCCTAGGAGGAATTGACCATTCAGAACGTATCCCGGACCATCCTACGCCGGCGCGCCGGGCACACGCTCCTTAGTGCCGCGCTGCTCGGCACGATGCTGGCCGTGGCCGTCCAACCGGCCCACGCCCAGACCGCCGCCCCACCCGTTGTGAGCGGCACGGTCGAGGTGTCTACGGCGTCCCAATTGGAATACATAGACCAAAACCAGACGGCGCCCATCAGCTCTGGGTCAGCCACCACCTACTTAACCGCCCACATTGAGCTGACGAACAATATCGACGTGACAGGATATACGTGGGTGCCCTGGGGAGACCGGTCAGCTCCTTTTGTCGGGACATTCAACGGCGAGAACTTCACGCTGACCGGCATTTCTCTCAGTTGTCCACCGACCCCGCACTATTACTGCGGAATGTTTGGGGTCATTAATGGCGGAACGGTGGAAAATCTGAACCAAGACACGTCTGGAACTCCCGCCGCCAATCTGGCGGCCGTCGGCGGGATTGCCGGGGAACTGGAAGGTTCCGGCGTGATCCAGCACGTCACCGTCTCCGGTTCTTTCGGAAACACACTTGGCGGCTTTTCGATTGGCGGGATCGTCGGCAACTTGACCGGCACCGGCACCATCCGGGACGCTACGAACGCGGCTGCCGTGACGGGCGGTGGTGGCAGTGACGCCGGTGGCCTGGTAGGGTACATGGACGGCAGCAGCATCCTCGCAGACAGTGCCAATGTCGCGTCAGTCTCGGGCACCTACACCGGCGGCGTTGTTGGCGGAATCGGCACCTACTCTTACGCTTCTGCCACGGTGTCCAATGTGTACAATACGGGTTCGGTCAGTGGTCAGTACGCGGGCGGGCTCTTTACTACCGTCTATGGCACCAACACGTCGGTAAGCGATGCATACACCGATGGATTGGTGACCGGTTCACTGCAGGCCGGGGGGATAGCGACGGGCTCTTCAGCCACACTCAGCAACGTATATTACAGCCCCAGTTTAACGGGGCAAGTCGACGGCATATACGGCCAGTCCACGACCCGCGGAATTACGCCGGTCAGTACGCCCACCCAATCCATGTTCCCGGGATTGAATTTCACCTCCGTCTGGGGGCTGAGTGCTTCCGTGAATCAAGGCTGGCCCTATTTACTCGGGGTCGGGCCGAATCCGCCTGTCTGGACCCCTCCCGTCCTCACCCCGGAAACCGTCACCGTCGGCACCACAACAGCCCAAGTGGTTGGCAATTTCGGCTACAATCCCGAAATTGCTGTGCAATCTGGTGGATTCGTCGGCTATGTCGAAGAGCGGGCGGCCATCGAAGCTGGGGCCTCATTTACCGGGCAAGGCACCAATTCCAGTTATCTGTCCGCCATTCTCGATGGATCGGGAGTGGGGTTGCAGCAACAGGTGACGGCCGTCCAGCAAGGCCAATTCGCCGCGCTCTACCAGAAGCTCGGCATTATCCCGACATGGGTCGGCAATGCCGTCGCGGTGAGCGGCGGCGTAAAGCAACTGTTGGCCGCCGGAGCATCCACCCTCGCCGTGGAAAACTACCTCGTGCAGTTGGATGGGTTTTCCTGGCCGGCAGCCATATCCGAAGCAGCTAGAGCCTTTCCCATACAGTCGGGCACGTAACATGCCCGGCAAGAACCCAAAATAGGATGGCGGAGGGCGGCACGGCCAAACGGCGGTGCCGCCCTCGTATCAACGCCAAGCTTCGGGAACTGCCGGACAGACGGCACGGTCCGCAGCAAATAGTTTTCGACTCGCGGATGACGGCATCCGCCGAATATGCGTCTTCCAAGGGGCCCGGCCTCCTCGCACATTCTGGATTTCGGGTACGATTCTTTCCATCAGCCTCACATGGAGCGTCCGCCATAGCCACCGCACCGCTTTCTGAGCGAGCCGCGGGAGGACCCCGCCAGCCGGTCACGAACAATCTGGTGAATGAATTTTGGGAATTGGAATAACTATCCGAATATCATAAAATAACAGCAAGTCCCGCTTCCATTCTTCCCGTGTCCAGTCCCCAGGGTTCGATGGATTGTGAGGACTTCTTCTATCCGAAGGAGGACCCCTATGCGCATTTTGGCAGTCGGTGCACATCCGGACGACATCGACGCGCTGGCTGGCGGCACACTCATCCGCTTGGCGAAGCGAGGCCACCAGATTAGCTACCTCATTTGCACTGACGGTTCCAAAGGGACATTGAACCATGATGAGATTCCGGGCATGCAGCTCACCCGGCAACATGAGCAGCATGACGCTGCCCGGGTGGTCGGGGCCGACCA
The DNA here is from genome assembly GCA_021798975.1 of Bacillota bacterium. Taxonomy (GTDB): domain Bacteria; phylum Bacillota; class Sulfobacillia; order Sulfobacillales; family Sulfobacillaceae; genus Sulfobacillus_B. Next base: position 7,525 of record JAJZBJ010000134.1, read on the forward strand.
GGTCTTTTTCCTGAACCACGTCGACGGCGAACTAGCGCCCGGCGTGCCGCTGCGGCGAGACATCGTGCGCGTGATGCGCACGGTCCAGCCTGACCTGGTGTTCACCTGGGATCCGACCAGCTACTGGATTGGCGATCGCGTCATTAACCACGCCGACCACCGCATCGCCGGCACCGAAGCGTTGCATGCCGCGTCCTTTGCCGGGCATCGCACCCTATATCCTGAAATTGGGCTTCCGCCGTGCGCCGTCCGTGAGCTTTGGCTGTTCGGCACCAATCACCCCACGGTTTTCGTGGACATGGAAGAGGAGCTCGCCCAAAAGATTGACGCCGTGCGGTCGCATGTCTCGCAGCATTATGCGGATGACCAGAACCTCTACGGTCAAATCCGAGACGACTATCGCTGGGTCGTCCGACGCTTCCAGAACCCCGTGACCCAACACCACAAGACGCAGCCCGAATGCGTGGAAACCTTTCGGCGCGTCGCCATGGATCCCATTCCCGACCTCATTCAAGCCATACACCCCGCGTGGGAAGATCCCATCGATTTCGAGGAAGAACATGAAAGCGCACCGCT
>JAJZBJ010000007.1 GCA_021798975.1 Bacillota bacterium
AGGTTTTCAATGACGTAGTCCTCCCCGCGGCGGGTCTCTTCAACCTGACGCACATCCTCGGGAATGGAGAAGCCAACCAGATTCTTGTCCATGGCCGCACATTGATAGAGCTTCCGGAACCCGGACGCCTCGAGCAGCCCCGCACCGTCGGGGTATAGCTCGCGGTCGATGCCGGGGACGACGTAGTTCGGGGCGTATGACGCAAAATAGACCGTTTTGCGGTTGCGGCTCTTGAAAAAGTCATCGGCCGCTCTCATAAGCTCCCGGCCGATATGGCGGCGGCGGTATTCCGGCAGCACGAAGAATGCCGAAATCCAGCCGTTGTCGGGCTCCAAATCGGTACCCGACATGGGGGTCTGTCGCACGATAGCGACCAGGCCGCCCACAATTTTACCGTCTTCCTCGGCGATCAGGAGGCCTTCGGGATCGAAGTTGGCGTCCGTCAAAATGCGGTTGATGAACATGGTCTCGCTAATCCCGTCAGCGGGCATGGAGCGATTCCAAGCGGCAATAAAGCCGCGTTCGTCGCCGCTTTGGTAGGTGCGAATCATGGATGCAGCATCTCCTTTTGGACTAGACATAATTCAAACCTTCGGACCACAGCGCGGGCACCGGCCAGACTGCATTCAAGGCCTCTGGCCGAGAGGGGGCGGTGGGATTGAACAGCCACTCGGCCAATTCGGGGGCATCCACCGTCCATTGGCTGTCTCCGAGGTGAATGACGGTGCGGGCGCGATCGACAGGGTGGGCATTCAACTCCTGGGCGCATCGCTCCCTCCACAGTTCGTGCAGGTCGCTCACGAGACCTGGTCCGTTGATAACCTTGGCCAGCCATGATACCGGCTGGCGACGGAGCGGGACTGCCGGGGCGAGTGCGCTCTTGAGGGCGATTTCTTCCGACAGCACCGGTACCAGCATGCCCGCCTCGGGCCAGTTTGGTACGCTGGCAAGCGCGAATAGCAGGGCTTGGGGATCTCCGGCCCATTCCACGACCCGGCTGGCCGCGCGGCCGCCAAAGGGACGATGGTTAATGATCGCATACGCCGCCGGGCCCTCGCTGGTCTCGACCAGCAGTGCGATGGGAACGCCCTTTTCGACAATTGTGAGCGGTTGCAGGCTCAGCATGGACTGCAGCTGCCCGCGGGTCCGGCCAAACCGTGTCGATCGGCTTTGGTTCAATTGGGCGACCAGTCCCGCGTCGTTGCCGGGATGGATCGGGCGGATGCGAAAATCGGTTGGGCGCGGCTCCGGCGCGGAGGTCAGCCGATACCAGGCCACCTCGCCCACCGGACGGGCTCCCCAGCGCAGATAGAGAGGCAAATCACCGGAGATTTGCATCAAACGAACCCCTTCGCGAAACAAATCCTGTTCCAGGTGGTCAAGAATTTGCGACGCGAGTCCTTGACCCCGGTACGACGGATAGGTCGCCACGGATCCGGTGGTGGCGGCCGTTGTGGGTGCGCCGGCAATGAGGGCCGGCCACACCATAGCGCCGGCGATGCTGACTACCTCGTCGCCATCGAGGGCGATGGCCCAGTGACGGGCGTTGCTGGCGTCATACATCCAAGGGAATTCCTCAGCCATGTGCTGGCCGGGCCGTTGGGAGCGAAACACTTGGTCGGAAAGGCGCTGAATGCCAGGCAAGTCGGTGGGACGGGCCGTGCGGACCACAACACTCACTGCACCACCTCCCCCACTCGAGACAGTACATGACCGGCATCTCTCAGCCGCTTCCGTGCTGCATCCGCGGTGTCATGGAGCAATGCCATGGCGATGGCGACCTTGGTGTCTCCAGCGGCTTCCTGCATCAGCTGCTCGGCTTGCGGGCGGTCGACCTCGGCGGCCAGCATGACAATGCGCACCGCCCGGTCCCGGAGCTTTAGGTTGCTGGGCCGCATGTCCACCATGAGATTTTTATAGGTTTTGCCCAATCGAATCATGGATGCGGTGCTGAGCATGTTCAGCACCATCTTCTGGGCGGTGCCGGCCTTGAGCCGGGTTGATCCCATCAGCACCTCAGGACCGGTGTCGACGGCGATGGCCACATCGGATACGCGGGCCGCTGCGGGAATGGCATTACAGCTCACCGAGATGGTTTTTATGCCCGCGCCCTGAGCCCATTCCAGCGCCCCCAGCACATACGGCGTGTTTCCGGAGGCGCTGATGCCAACCGCCACGTCCCGGGGGGACGCGCCGGCGGCGTTCAAGTCTAGACCACCTTGCAGGTGGTTGTCTTCGGCGCCCTCCTGGGCGCGGAAGATAGCCGCCGCTCCCCCGGCGATGAGGGCCTGCACCATCTCCGGGTCGGTGCTGAAGGTGGGCGGGCACTCGGCAGCATCCAGTACCCCCAACCTCCCACTGGTACCGGCTCCGACATAAAAAAGACGGCCACCTTGGGACAGGCGCGCCACGATGATGTCGACCGCCTGCGCGATATGGGGCAACACGGCTTCGACAGCTGGGGCGACCGTGTGATCCGCCTGATTCATGAATCGGACTGCCTCCAAGGTGGAGAGGGCTGCCAAATCAGGCAGGGTCCGGTCCCAGGTTTCTGTCCCAAGTGAATTCCATTCAGACGCCATGTCGTCCTCCTTTGCTGCTGATCGGCACACGATGTTGTCGGACCGCAGTGTCAGTGGCTGTCAAATGTTTCAACGCCCGTGCGGGATCGCGGTTGGCCAGCCACAACATGAGAGCATCTCCTACTAGAAGGGACGCCATCACAGAAGTGGTGGCCCCGATCCTCGGACTGGGTTCTGACGCGCTCACCCAGAGCGTCAAGTCGGCACGGTCCGCCAACGGGTTTCTTGGCCGCGGCCGGAATTGGGTCACCGCCGCCAGAAAGGCTCCCCGAGAACGCACCAAGTCGGCCAGCCCGATGACCTCGTCGGTCAGCCCCGAGAACGATACCAGGATGGCCACATCGGTTGGTTCCAACAGGGCGGCACTGACCTGTGCCATGTGCAAGTCCCGCCACGCAGAGGCGGGGTATCCCAGGCGCAGGAGTTTTTGCGCGATGTCCTCAGCGACTAGAGCTGACGCCGCAATCCCAAACAAAAAAATGCGGCGCGCGCCATTGAGATGATGGGCGGCCGATTCCAAGTCTTCGGGGCGAATCCGGGCTAAGGTAGCTTGAATGGAGTCTGTGGCTGCGCGGCCGAAGGATGACAACTGTGCTTCAAAAGAAGTGTCCGGGTTGAGCTCAGCATAGCCGTCGGCGGGTTCCTGCTCCCGGCGAACCAAGTCTGCGGTAACTAAAACTTTGAGGCGGCTGTAGCTTTCGATGGCGAGGGTGCGGCAGAGACGGACAACAGCGGCTTGGCTGGAATCGGACGCGTCCGCCAGGTCGCGCACTGTCATGGGCAGCATCTGCTCGGGATGGGTCAATATCCACCGGGCGATTTTCTGCTCCGACTCGGCTAAATGATCGAGGTTTTCCTCCAAGGTTTCCAGCACGCCGGCGATGGCCATGGTGTACCACGCCCTCTCAGGAATAGTCATTCCAATTGCGATTTCATGCTAGCACGACATCTCGGTCGACACAATGTTTCACATCAATTAGCAAGGGTAATGAAACATCGAATCGACTTAGTGCATAAGGCCTGCTATCCATTCCGTGGCCGACAGATTTTCAGCGAATGGACCATGGCTTGGCCCGAATTCGAGGCCTGTGGCCGACCCCTTGTGCATGATTCTTGGCGTTCGGCCGGATTTCATACCATCGCTCCCCGGGCGGGCTGTCGGACCGACCCGGTCGATGGCGCGCAGGCCGGGCGGACGGCAAACGGGGCACGGTCTTTGAGCACCCTATGATGTGCGCGGCCGCTAATGCCAGAACTGAAGGGACATGATCAGCGCCGCCCATAGGTTGAATCCCATGTGCAGGCCGATATTGCCGCTCATCGAGTCGGTCCGCACCCGCACAATGCCGAGCAGCACCGCCAAGGGCAGAATCGGAGCCCACAGCCAAGGATGGGCCAGCGGTTGGGGAGAGTCGAGTTCGTGGGCCAAGGCGAACAGGACGGACACGATGCCAATGGCCATGGGGGCCCCGACCGCCCGGGCCAGACTGGTCTGAAGCGTGCCCCGAAAGAACCATTCCTCCATCACCGGCGCAAGCAGGGTAATGACCAACAGCATGGCTATCAGCGGGCCGGGAACGTGGCCTACAGGTCCCATTAAGTCCTTGGCGTCGGACGGGAGGGCGCGGCCCAGCCACTGCTGCATGGCCACGCCGATGATGGTGAGAACGGCGCCGAACCCCAGACCGCCCGCCACCCCTTTGAACCATAAGCGCCACCGCCAGGGGCCGCCATACCAGTATCGGCGGGTGGCAACCACCCACGCCACACAGGCGGACACGCCGAAGGCAACTTCGGTTTCCGCCGAGTACGCTGCCGATGCCCAGCCATGGGTCACTTGGCTCAGCGTCGCCACGTGTGTGATCTTCAGAACCGCAATCACGATGACCGGGAGAACCATCCCCAGCGCCAGCACCAGCAGGATCCCGAGGCCCCACGCCATACCCCATGTCGCCCAGACTCCGGATGTTTCCGACGTGTTCACGGGAACCCCTCCTTCACTGCCAAGAGCATAACCAAACGACCGAGCGGCGGCAATTGCCGGTCCTGGAGACCCGGCCTGATGCAGTTACGGCTGTCCGACCCAAGATTTGGTTGTGCTAGCGGCGTCCTAAACATCCGGAGGCCGGGCCTCTTTATGGGATAATTCAGGGAGAGTCCGCTCCTACCGTTGGCTCGTGGAGAGAAAAATCATGTTTTCTGGAAGAGGTGGCCCAATGTTAACAGAGAGTCTGCGCCTTTGGGGCGCGACCATTAAAAAGGGAGCGGTGTGGAGCACGCTCATCTGGTCCGCGGTGTTTTTGCTGCTCATGGTCGTGATTCTCGCGGCGGTGGGCGCGGGTACGCTGGCATCGTCGATTTATCATCCTACCTTGCCGGGCACTGCACCGCTGGCCGCGGCCCAGCCGGGCCGCGCTCTGGCAGGCGTCGGCATCATGTATCTATTGATTCTAGCGGCCGGGCCCTTTTTGGTGGCCGGTATGTATGGAATGTTCGGGCAAGCGGTGGCCGGGGCTTCGGTCACGTGGCGATCCTTCTGGTCGTTCGCGGCTCGCTTTTATGGCCGCGCATGGGGTCTCTATTTCTATGCATTGCTGTGGATCCTCGCGCTGTCGCTGGTCGGCGGCGTGCTTATCGCCACCTTGCATGTGGTGGGCGGTGTCATCACCGGATTGGCTTTTATCCTGTCACTGCCCTGGGCGCTTCGGATGGCCGGCGGGCTCTTCGTGGATCGGCTGTCTTGGGGCGAGAGCTTCCGACAAACGTTCCGGAGCCGCCACTACGGCGGCCTGCTCGGCGGTCTTTTGTTGTCCGTTCTGGCTTATGCCATCTTAGTGGGCCTTTCGCTGCTCATGATGCGGGCCGCGGCAACCGGGATCATCCTCTATTTTGCCGTGCTGCTGTTTCTTTCGGTGGCCGGTCCGATTTGGGGATTTGCCCTGTACCGATCCGCCCAATCCTAGACGTTTTTGGCAGGGCCGCCCTGTCACGGCGGCCCTTTTTCGATCCAGCGGTGGCGGTACGGCATCAAAGAGAATGCCTTCAGAGGATACGGTCCGAAGTCGACCGTGGGAGAAAAATGCGATAACATTTAATAACGGCAATGAATCTCGTGCTTTCACGATGCACAGGCATGGGCCAACCTGTTTCCATTTCCCACACTATCTCTCTCAAGGAGTGATCCTGTGGACTACAAGTCCCAGCGAACCCTGGCTGCCCGGGTTAGTCTTCTGCGGATTGTCTTCGGCATTATCTGGGCTATTGATGCGGCGTTCAAATGGACGCCATCGTTTCAATCCAGCTATCTAGCCCAGGTCAAGGCGGCTGCTGTGGGCCAGCCGCACTGGCTGGCATGGCTGTTTCGCACGGCCGAATCCGTTATCCAGATTGATCCGCACGCGTTCGCCGTCGCAACTGCCCTGGTGGAGAGTCTCACGGCCTTCGGGTTAATCATAGGATTCGCCCGCCGCGCCGGGTACCTGATAGGGCTCGGGTTCAGCTTGGTGGTTTGGGCGCTGGCCGAAGGGTTTGGCGGTCCCTATACGGCGGGGAGCACCGACATTGGTACAGGGATTATTTATGCCGTGGTGTTTGCGGCGCTCTACGGCCTAGACCGGGCGGTGGGGCCGAGTCCCTGGTCTTTCGATGCCGTGATTGCACGGCGTTGGCGCCGGTGGTCGCGTTTCTCGGAAGCCCACAGGTAGAGGCGCATGGGGGACATTTGCCACATCCCGTATCAGATCGCCTCTGAAGGATTGCGCCGCGATATCGCCATGCTCATGCATGACGTGTGGCCCGACGTGAGCCCTTTGCCGACAGAGACCATGATTTCCAATCCCCACGACGAGGGATGGCAGGCCGACGCGTTCTATCTCTATCTCGATGGCCGCTTGGCCAGTTACGCCGGGATTGTCCAAAAGGCGATTATGCACCAGGGGCAACGATTTCAGATAGCGGGTCTTAGTTGCGTGGCGACCGCTTCCGCCTGTCGCGGCCGCGGACTGGGGCGCCAAACGGTCGCCGCGGCCACCCAATGGCTTGAACGCCAGCCGCATGTCGACTTCGGCATTTTTACCTGCCACCCATCGCTGGCCGGTTTTTATGCGGACGCCGGGGGCTGGCAGATGGTGCCTGATGTGCGTCTGATTGGAAGCGAGGAGGCCGGCGCCTTGTCTAGTGACGCCTTGCCCGTGGTCGTCATGCAGCGACTCTTGTCCGAAAAAGCCCGGGACTTTGCAGCCGCGCTGCGCCACACCACCATTAATCTTCAGGTACCTGCAGGCCAGTTTATCTGAGCCTCGCGTCCTCATGCCGAGGCGGTTGCGAGGGTCGCTCGAGATGCTCCCGAATCCAGCGCAATAGGGCAGGATAGACGGCGGCGTCTGGGAGGCTGGTATCCACGTGGCGGAGGTGGTCCGTCACGGCGAGCGGCTCGTAGGGTTCCATCACGCGGAGCGTCATCTCCATCAACCGCTCGTCATCATGGTGGCCAGGATGGCGGGTGCCGTCTGCGATCCGGCGCTGAAACCGGGTGGCGAGCACCGCCGCTGGCGCCTCGACGATTAGTTCCAAGGCCTGATAGGCATACGTGTCGAGAAGCGAGCGGATTTCATCACGGCCCGGAACAGGGCTGTAGTTGGCTTCTAGAATAACGGGCAGGCGGCAGCACATCAGGGTCTTGGCGGCGTAGTGGATGAGGGCCCAGCTGGAGCCGCCCAACCGTCCGGAATCCGCCACAGACGGCGAACCCAGCGTGTCGAACAGAATCTCTTTGAAATCGTCCCGGTGCCACACCGGGATGTTGAGATCCCGGGACAAACGATCCGCGAGGGTGGATTTGCCGCTCCCGGGATGACCCGTCACCACAATCAACCAAGACATCATATCATCCTTTCAAATCACCGCTTTTTGGAATTGGCTCTGGTACAGGTCGTAGTAGAAGCCGCGTTGGGCCAACAGTTCGACGTGAGACCCTTCTTCTACAATCCGCCCGTGATCCATGACGAGAATGATGTCGGCCTCCCGGATGGTGGAGAGCCGGTGGGCGATGACGAAGCTGGTGCGGCCCTGCATGAGTTCCGTCATGGCTTGCTGCACGGCCACCTCGGTGCGGGTGTCGACGTTGGACGTGGCCTCATCCAAAATTAAGATGGCCGGATCGGCCAAGAATGCCCGGGCAATGGTCAAGAGCTGCCGCTGACCTTGCGAGATGTTGGAGGCTTCTTCGTTCAGCATCGTATCGTAGCCCTCCGGCAGGGTGCGGATGAAGTGGTCGGCGCGCGCTAAGACGGCTGCCCGCACAATGGCATCTTCGGCGGCGTCCTCTCGTCCATAGCCGATATTGTCCCGGATGGTGCCGTAAAAAAGCCAGGTTTCTTGCAGGACCATGCCGAATGTCCGGCGGAGCTCTTGACGCGGGAAGTCCCGAATGTCGTGGCCGTCGACGGTGATATGGCCGCGGTCCACGTCGTAAAACCGCATAAGCAAGTTCACCAAGGTTGTTTTGCCCGCACCCGTGGGGCCGACAATGGCGACCGTGGCCCCTGCCGGTACGTCCAATGAGAAGTCCTCGATGAGCGGCTCGTCGGGCTGGTAGCGGAAGGAGACGTCCTGAAAGGAGACGTGGCCGCGGCTGGCGGAAACGGCCGCCGCATGAGGAGTTTCGGCTGTTTCCTCCGGCTGGTCCAAAATCTCGAAAATCCGTTCCGTCGAAGCCAGTAAAGACTGAATGATATTGGAGATGCTGGCCATCTGGGTGATGGGCTGAGAGAACTGCCGGGTGTATTGGATGAAGGCTTGGATATCCCCAATTTGAATGGCGCGGCGGGTCACCAAGATGCCGCCCAAGACGCTCACAAATACATAGCCCAGGTTGCCGATGACGTTCATCAGCGGAAAGATGATTCCGGTGATGAACTGCGACTTCCAGGATGATTCATAGAGCTCCGCATTGATGTCGTCGAATTGTTCAATGGCGCGCTGCTCATGGCCATAGGCCTTGATGATGGCGTGACCCGTGTAGCTCTCCTCGACGTGTCCGTTCAAAATCCCCAGTTGGCGCCGCTGGCTCCGGAAATACCCTTGCGAGCGGCGCACTACGAACGCGGTCAGGCCGAAACTGAGCGGCAGCGTGACCAGAACCGCCACCGTCATCAAGGGGCTAATGGTAAGCATCATGATGAACACGCCGCCGAAGGTCACGATCGAGGTAATGAGCTGGCCGAGGCTTTGTTGGAGCGTGCTGCTGATGTTGTCAAAGTCATTGACGAAGCGGCTCAACACATCACCGTGGGGATGGTTGTCGAAGAACTGCACGGGCAGGCGGTTGAGCTTTTCCATGAGCCGCTCGCGCAGTTGAAAGGTGAGGCGCTGGGATACGCCCGCCATGATGTACTGCTGCACGTAGCTGAACCCGGCGCTAATGAGGTACAGCACCGCGACAAAGATTAAATCGCGGGCAATGGATCGAAACTGGACATGGGCCCCGGGGGCGTGGTGCAGGATGGCGACAAAGCCCCGAAAGAGCACCGTGGTGGCATTGCCCAAAATCTTCGGGCTCCAAATGGTGAAGATGGTGCTCAGAATCGCTGCCGCTACGACCACCGTCAGGCGCAGGCGATACGGCTTAAATTCGGCCAGTAAACGGATGAGCGTCCCGCGGGGATTTTTGGCCTTCTCCACGGCGCGCGCGAAACCCGGACCGGCTCCAAAGCCTCCGGGTCCGCCTCGATGGGCGGAGGATGCTCCGCGCTGATTCTGACTCATGCGATCTCCTCCGGGGACAGCTGCGAGGCTGCAATTTCACGATACACGGGCGAGCTCTCCATCAGTTCCCGGTGTGTGCCGCGGCTGACGATGCGCCCTTCGTCCAAGACCAGGATCAGATCGGCGTCAACGATGGTGGCGATCCGTTGGGCCACCAGCAGCACTACGGCGTCCCGCACCTGTTGGCGCAGGGATAAGCGCAGAGCCGCGTCGGTCTTGTAGTCGAGAGCGGAAAAACTATCGTCAAACAGCAGTAGAGCCGGCTTGCGAACCAGAGCCCGGGCGATGGAGAGCCGCTGCCGTTGTCCGCCCGAAAGATTGGCGCCGCCCTGATCCAAGAAGCTATCCATCCCGTCCGGCATCTTCTGGACGAATTCCCACGCTTGGGCGATCTCCAAGGCTTCCCGGACATCCTCCGGGGAGGCCTGTTGGTTTCCGTAACGGACATTGTCGATAACCGTTCCGCTGAAAAGCGAGGGGCGCTGGGGCACAAGGCCCAGCCACTGGCGCAATTCGTCTGCCGGCAGGTCCCGTACATCGACTCCGTCTAGGCGGACGGCTCCGCTCTGCGCGTCGTAGAAGCGCGGGATGAGGTTCAACAGGGTGGATTTGCCGGATCCCGTGCCGCCGATGATGGCGACCGTTTGGCCCGCGTATGCGTCGAAGCTGACGTCAGCCAAGGCGGGTTCCTCGGCGCCCGGATAATAGAACGCCACGTGGTCGAAGGTAAGGTGTCGGGGGCGCACCGGGAGGTGCTGGGGATCCGCCGGGTCGTGAATGGCAGGTTCGGTGTCCAAGACCTCCCGAATGCGGAGGGCCGACGCCTGGGCGCGGGGCAGCATGAACGACATCATCGAGACCATCATCACGGCAAACATGATTTGCGAGAAGTACTGGATAAAGGCCATCAGACTGCCGACTTGCAATTGCCCATGGCTCAAGCGGATGCTGCCCCACCAGAAGATAGCGACGGTAGCCCAGTTCATAATCAGCATGACCAAGGGCAGCATCAGCGACATCATTTGAAAGACCCTGACCGAGATTTGGGTCAAATCGGTGTTGGCCTCTAAGAACCGTTCCCGCTCATGGGCCTCGCGATGGAAGGCCCGCACCACACGGACACCCACCAAGTTTTCCCGTACCACCCGGTTCAGGCGATCCACTTTGGTTTGGATGACGCGGAAGAGCGGGATGCCGCGGCCTAAGATGAGGTAGACGGTGATGCCCAGCAGCGGCACCACGACGACCATCGACAGGGCCAGCCGGGCGTTGGTGTGAATGGCCATGATGATGCCGCCGATGGAGGTCAAGGGCGCAATAATCATCATCCGGAGCCCCATCTGCACCATTTGTTGAACCTGCATGACATCGTTGTTGGTGCGGACAATGAGGGAGGATGTGCCGAGGCCGTCGAACTCGTTGAGTCCGAACCGCTCCACGTGGCGGAAAATGTGGCTCCGAAGCCGCATGGCATAGCCGGCCGAGGCTCGTGAGGCAAAGTAACTGGCGCCGATGGCGGCCAGCCCGCCGGCCACGGTCACCCCGAGCATCCACAGTCCCTCGTCGATAATGTAGGGGACATGGCCGCGCACAATCCCGACGTCGACGATGTTGGACATCAATTGCGGCAGGTACAACGTCGACATGGCCTGCATAAAGGTAAGAATCAAGACTAGGATTACGGACTTTCGATATGGCGCCAAGTACTTGAGGATTTTTGACATCCTGCACCCCGTTCAGCAAAACAGTTAAGTTTCTTAATCATTGGAATTATAGCATGCGGTGTGACATTGATGGCCCCAGAAGACTGTGCCACAATCATGAAAAAGGGGGCCTGCTGAGTGTACATCCCCAAGTATTATCGCCTCACAGACCAGGAAGAAATCACTGGTCTGTTAACGTCCAGCCCCTTTGGGACGCTGGTTGCCGTCGATGGCGGGGCTCCCATTGCGGTCCATATGCCCTTTGAGTGGTCTGTGGAGGGTGAACGTGTGATGCTTGAGGGCCACGTTTCGCGCGGCAACCGCATCTGGCGGGCGGCACCGGACAATGCGGAAGTGCTGGTGATTTTTCAGGGCCCCCATGCGTATGTCTCTTCCTCCTGGTATGAAAACCCCAATGTGCCGACCTGGAATTATGTGGCGGCCCACCTCTATGGCTCCTGCCGGGTCTTGACCGACCCTGAACTTCGCGTAGCGATGCGCCGCCTGTTAAACCGCTACGAGGAGGGCAGGCCGGAGGGCCGAACATGGGAAGCGCTCGGCGACGAGTTCTTAGACCGGGAGATGCGGGGCATTGTAGGGCTTCGTATTGAGGTTTCTCGTATCGAAGCGGCCAAGAAGATGAGTCAGAATCGCAATGCCGCTGACTTTGCCCACATCATCGACAAACTGGAAGCGTCAGGCCGTGCCGAGGAGCAGGCTGTCGCGGACGTGATGCGCCAGATCCGGCCCAGGAGCGAATAAGGTGGCGTCGGACAAACGCTTCCGGCTTTTGGCCGCGGTGCATCTGCTTCTAATCCGAGATGGCTCGGTATTGATGCTGAGGCGGTTCCAAACCGGGTACGAGGATGGCAACTACAGCGTGCCGGCTGGGCACCTCGACGGCGGCGAGACGGTCAAGGCGGCCATGATCCGCGAGGCTGGGGAAGAGTGCGGGATTGATATTGCGGAGGGGGACCTGACGGTATCCGCGGTCATGCACCGGTTGTCCAACGACGAGCGCATCGACTTTTTTCTGACAGCCGAGAACTGGGGCGGGACGATTATCAATGCTGAGCCTCATAAATGCGATGATCTGCGTTGGTTTCCCTGGCAGGCGCTGCCGCAGAATACCATTCCATACGTCCGCTTTGCCTTGGAACAGGTGCGGCAGGGCGGTCCAATCTTTTCCTCATACGGTTGGGACGCATGAGGAAGGGGGCCGTGAATAAGCCGGGCTACCGGCGCCTTTTTATGTTGGGCTTGACGGCCCTGGCCGCGGCCTTGGCTGTTCTCTATGGGCTTATGCCGCTGTCCGGTCCTCTGGGCCAGGATGTGCCGAGCCGGGGCGGGTTCGCCGAATCCTGGGCGGGCCGACATTCCCGTCCCGTCTCATTCGGGGCCTATCCGATCAACAATCGCACCGGCTCGGCCGAAGAGGTACTGTCGGTGGTGCCGGTCATGACCAGCCCGAGGAACGCCCACTGGGCGGTGGGCGTAGTCGAGGTTCCTCCGGGTGTCGGCGTCTCCCACCTGGTGCGTCCTGGGCGCTGGTACCGCCTGCCCCACACCTTTGCGGCCGATCACGGGTGGCAGCCGGTACTCACCTTAAAGGCGCCGGGAACGGGGAGAACAGAGGTGCAGGGCCTTTGGGTGACTTATCGCTGGCGGTCCCGCGACTATCGCGTCTATACCCCCGTGACGTTTGCGGTCTGTATCCACCAGACGTCGAGCTGTTCTAGTCTGCCGATCGCGGCCACGCGCCCCAAGCTGTCGTTTGGGTCGTGGCTCCAGCTGGCCTTTCGCTGATCCCGCTGGGCCAGGCCCGAACTCTCGACATCTTCAACGACGGGGAACCAGCTAGGATGGGGGACGTTCCTCGTCCCGCACGGCTTTGGGTGTCAGCAAATAGCCTATCAAATATCCCAGACCGGCGCCTCCGGCGGCCCCTACGGGGACCCCGATGGCGAGGGCGTAACCAAGCGCCAGGTGCGGAAAGAGCGCATTCACAATAGCCACGGCGATGAAAACCCAGATCATCATGGAATACCCGCGGACCCGGGACTTACTGGACCCGTCGCGACCGCCCCACATAATATACTTCCTTCCGGAATGCATGGTATTTTGACTTCGTGATAGTCCATTTATTCGGCTCTGGAGAATCTACTGTCAAGCGGCAGCGTTCTATTAGACTGTTTGCGGCCCCGGGCCTGGATGCCGCATATTTCCCTCCGGACTCCCCACACTAAGCGGGGAGTGTGATACACGTGATATGGATCCGTGCCTTGTTTCGTTCAGTCGTGATCGCGCTGGCGTTGTGGGCGGGCCAGTCTCTGGTAAAGCCGGTCAACCACATCGGTATTTGGGCGATGGTGTCATTAGGTGTTGCGAGCGCCCTATTGGGTGTCATTCTCATCGAGACTCTGTTCCATGAGGCTAGTCGCAGCGGCCAAGCGTTCGTGCAATTTATTGCCGCCGGGGTGATTCTCGAGATCTTCTACCTAGTGGTTCCGAAGGGGCCGCGGATGGCAGCCGGCGACTTTACCTTGGCCATTTTGGTGGCGCTGATGAGCGGGCTGGCCGAGTGGCTGGCGCCGGAACGGCTGCAAGGGCCGCAGCGGGCGCGCTAGGAGACGCCCGACTTAAACAGCATAATCCACATGGAGAATCCCACGATTCCAATGCCGATGAACAGTGCGAGCGCCAGCACGGGCAAGTGCCAGAGCGTCCCTTTGGCCTCGCGCAGGTGCATGAAAATACCCAGTTGCAGAGCACCCTGAATAAAGGCCATCACCACGAGCACCGTGACCAGGGTATCGAGCCCTATCCAGTGGTAGGCGACCATGGCAAATGCGATGAGGGTGATGGCCAGCGACAGGCCGTAGCCGGTCACTTGCATGGTGGGAAAGTGCGGCTGAGCGATGTGCGGCGTTAAAATCCGCACCTCCACCTCGTCCCCATGGCCGGTCGGCCCCGGCGGCGGCAGCTGTTGTTGGTTATCCATGTCCATCCTCCTTCGTTCGGTCTAGGCGATGCCCAGCAAATACACGACCGTGAAGAGAAAAATCCACACGATGTCGAGAAAGTGCCAATACAGGGTGAAGGTATAGAGCTTACGCCGGTTGGTGACTGTGAGTCCCCCGGACATCAGCTGCAGCACCAGCATGATGGCCCAGGCAATGCCAATGGTGACGTGGCTTCCGTGTGTGCCCACCAAGGTAAAAAAGCCGGACAGAAAGGCGCTTTGATGCCAGGTGTGGCCGGCCATGACGTCGCCCGCAAACTCGCGGATCTCGAGGAACACGAAACTGGCTCCCAAGAGCAGGGTCACCGTGAGCCACGCCACGGCCCCTTTCAACCGGTTGGAACGGGCGGCATAGAGGCTCAGACTGCACGTGAACGTGGATGTTAAGAGGATCAGCGTCTCGGCCAGCACCGGCCCCATGCTAAAGAGCTGATGGGGGGTGGGACCCAGCGCCACGCGGTTGCGGAACACGGCGTAGACTGAAAACAGACTGCCGAACAACACCACGTCCGTGGTGAGGAAAATCCAAAACCCTAAAATGCGGATGCTTTCATGGGTATCTTCGAACTCTGGCGGACGCGCCACGGAACGATGGGTTTCGGTTGCGGTGCTCATGATTCCAGCCTCCCTAGCTGCGCTTCGGTCTGAAGTATGGTGTCACGGCTGATTTCCTTCTCGCTGTAGTTGGCGAACGAACCATAGGCGAGGGCCGCCACCACGCCGAGTCCGCCCAGAATAGCCAGCCAGAACCACTCAAACACCATGCCGATGGACCCCACAAAGAAGGCCAACGCCAGCAGGACCGGCATGGGGGTGTTTCGGGGCATGTGGATGGCATGGACGGTCTTCTCGCTGATTTTCACCTCATCCGTGCGGCCCTCTTGCTTCATCTCCCACCACTCGTCGCGGGAGTGGACCTGCGGAATGCGGGCAAAGTTGTATTCCGGCGCGGGGGAGGGCAGCGACCACTCCAATGTGCGCGCATCCCAGGGATCGCCGGTGGTGTCCCAGTCGGGGTGGATGCGCGACCAGATGATGTTGTAGACCATAATCAGGAAGCCCACGCCCATGACATAGGCGCCGATGGTCGACCAGAAGTTGAGCGCCGTCCAGCCCAGACCGGGCGGGTAGCTGGACATGCGCCGGGTCATGCCTTGGAAGCCCAAGAAGTACTGGGGCATGAAGGTGAGCCAGAACCCCACTACGAACAAGAGGCAGGCCCAGACCCCCTGCCGGTGATTGAGCTTCCAGCCAAACATCTTGGGCCACCAGTAATATAAGCCTGAGAGTAACCCGAACACGGTGCCGCCCAAAATCACGTTGTGAAAATGGGCGATCATGAAATAGGAATTGTGATACTGGTAATCGGCGGGTACCGTAGCCAGCATCACACCGGTAGCCCCGCCCACCACAAAGGTGGGGACGAAGGCCAATTGCCACAACATCGGCACGGTGATGCGTATCCGGCCGCCCCACATGGTAAATATCCAGTTGAACATCTTCACGCCTGTGGGGATGGCGATGAGCATGGTGGATAGACCGAAAAAGCTGTTGACACCGGGTCCCGCCCCCATTTCGAAGAAGTGGTGCACCCAGGTCCCGTAGCTCAAGATGGAGATGGCCAACAAGGATGCGACCATAGCTTCGTAGCCGAAGAGCGGCTTTTTGGAAAAGGTCGGGACCACCTCGGAAAAAATTCCAAAAGGCGGCATGATGAGGATGTAGACTTCCGGGTGCCCAAAAATCCAGAATAGGTTGGCATACATCATAGGCATACCCTGGTGCCCCAGGGTAAAGAAAGACGCCCCAAAAATTCGATCCAGCATGGTCAGGCCCAACGCCACCGTCAGTGGCGGAAAGGCAAAGAGAATCAGCGACGACGTGATCAGGGCGGACCAGGCGAAAATCGGCATTCGCGTCAGTGTCATGCCGGGCGCCCGCAGCCGGAGCACCGTGACCAAAAAGTTGATGCCGGTGGCGATCGTGCCTATCCCGGCCACCTGCAGCGAGAGCAGGAAGTAATTTTCGCCCACGCCCGGGTCGAACATCAGTTCTGAATAGGGCGGATAGGACATCCAGCCGGCGTCGGGCGATCCGCCGATCGAGAACGAGATGTTCAGCAGGATGGCGCCGAAGGCAAACAGCCAAAAGCTGATGGCGTTGAGGCGCGGGAAGGCCACATCGCGGGCTCCAATCATGAGCGGTACCGCCGCGTTAAAGAGGGCGAATACCATGGGCATGGCCATGAAGAAAATCATCACCGTGCCATGGGTGGTGAAGACTTCGTCATACTGCTGGGCGCTCATGAAGTGCTGGTGGGGCGCGATGAGCTGGGTGCGAATCATGAGGGCGTCCACGCCGCCCCGAAACAACATCACCAGGGCTGCCAAGAGATACATGATGCCGATCTTCTTGTGGTCGACCGTGGTAATCCACTCCCGCCACAGCCACCCCCAGCGCTTGGTCTTGGTGAGAAAGACGATGGCTGCGATGGCGGCTATGGTCAGCCCGATATCGATGCCGATAATGTCGGGCAGCAGCACTTGCGGGGGGAACAAGCGCTTCATCAAATGCAATATCCAGGGATTCATCGTCATGGGGACACCTCGCATCAGGATCGTTTAGGGCTTGTGGGTGGGCGTGTAATACAGCCCGTGGACGGTAAATTCGGTCGCCCGTTCCGGGAACGTGTAAGCCGGATAACGGGAATAGCTGGAAGTGGGCACCACGGTAAACTGCTGCAGTTTCCGCCAGTCGGCATCGGTCATCTGGGGCGCGTGCTGCCGAAGACCTTGAGCCCACGATTGGAATTGAGCGTCGGGCACCGCGTGGGCTTTGAAGCTCATGCGCCAAAAGTCTTTGCCGCTAAAGTTGGCGTTGCGGCCGTCAAAGACCCCAGGGCGGGTTGCTTCCAGCCATAATGGCAGGACCCGGTTCGGCATGGTGTACTCCATTCCGCCTAAGTTCGGCACCCAAAAGGCTCCGAACGGGGAGTGGGCGGTGAGTTCAAACAGCACGGGCCGTCCGACCGGCATATAAAAGTAGTTGACGGTGGCCACGTGCTGTCGGGGATACTCAAACAGCCATTTGTAGTCCAGCGACGTCACGTCGATGACCAGCGGCGGCCGGCGGCTGGCGGGAATGTGGGCTAAGGCATAGGTCGTTCGAATCGTTGGCACCGCAATGATGAGGAGGGCCACCACCGGAAAAATAAAGACCAGGACCTCCAACACCCGGTGATGCCGCCAAGTCGGCCAGTAGGGGGCTTTGCGTCCCGGCTTGTCGCGGAAGCGAATCAGCACGTAGGCCCACAGCGCCCAAATGAGGAGGATAATAATGCCCACAACCACGGTGCTGAGGACAATTAAGTTCAACTCGGACTGAGCCACCGGGCCGGCAGGATGAAAGACGGTGTAATCGCTGCCGCACCCGGAGATGGCGAGACCCAGCATGGATGCGATGACCATTTGAATGAGGCGCGGCTTCCGACTCATGGTACCCTCCTCCGAGAATCCTTCACTGGTCTAGAATGGCAATCGGCAGCACAGGCTATGCACGCCCGGAATGGTCAACCGCTTGGCGGAGGGCCCAGAGAAGGGTAGGATAAAGCGAAGTTTATCGATAGAAAGGAATTATCTATGGTCTCCAATATCACAACTGATCCACGCCGCTGGTGGGCCTTGGGCGCGGTCGCATTCGGCCTCTTTATGTCGCTCTTGGACGTTACCGTGGTCAATGTGGCGCTGCCAGCCATTCAACACGGCCTGCACGAATCCTTCACCAGTCTGGAATGGGTGGTCAACGCCTACGCGCTGGTGGTGGCTGTACTCTTAGTTACGTCCAGCCGTTTGGGCGACTTCTTCGGCCGCAAGCGGCTGTTTCTCATCGGCATGTCCGTCTTCACAGCCGGTTCCCTGCTTTGTGGACTGTCTCCGCACATTCACGTCTTCTCGCTGAGCGGGGCGGATGTGCTCAACATCTCGCGGGGCATTCAAGGCGTGGGCGGGTCGGCCATGGTTCCGTTGTCGCTGTCTCTGATTACCGCCACGTTTCATGGCCGGGAGCGAGGCACCGCGTTTGGCATTTGGGGCGGTGTGAGCGGATTGGCGACGGCTATCGGGCCGTTGGTGGGCGGGGTGCTGGTGTCGCGGGTGGGATGGCCGTCCATCTTTTATCTCAACATTCCGACCGGGATTCTCGGCTTGGCGCTGGGCACGTGGGCCATCCACGAATCGAAAGACACCCACAGCCGTCGCGCCATCGACGTGTATGGCCTCATCACGTTGACCTTGAGCCTGTTCTGCTTGGTTTTGGCACTGATGAAGGGCAACGAAAAAGGCTGGTCGTCCGGCTATATCGTGACCTTGTTTGTGGTGGGCGGCGTGAGTCTATTGGCGTTCATCATCGGCGAGCTGCGGATTAAAAATCCCATGCTGGATCCGCGGCTTTTCAAGATTCCCAGCTTCACGGGGTCGGCCATCGCGGCGTTTATGCTGAGCGGCGGGCTCTACGCCCTGCTGTTTTACTTAAGCCTTTACATGCAAAACTATCTCGGATATGACGCGCTGGGCGCGGGGCTGCGGTTCTTGCCGCTGTCGGCCTTAGTATTCATTGGCGCGCCGCTGGCGGGGCGGTTCACCGACCGCATCGGTCCCAAGTGGATTTTATCGGCGGGTCTGGTGTTTATTGTGGCCGGTGTGATGTTTTTGACGCGGCTGGGGCACGCGACGGTGGCGTCCGACTGGACCATGCTTTTGCCAGGTCTCATTTTGGCCGGCATCGGGAATGGTATGGTCAACCCGCCCATCTCCGCCTTGGCGATGGGCACGGTGCAGCCCCGATACATGGGGATGGCATCCGGCATCAGCAACGTGTCCCGTCAAACGGGCATCGCGTTCGGCATTGCCGCCTTGGCGGCGTTTTTGGCCAATCGGTACAACCATCTGGTGAGCCATGGCATCAAGCATCTGGCCGTCGCCCATTTGCCGGCATCGGCTAAGGCCAGCATCATTGCGGGAGTGCAGAAGGCAGGCCCGATTGCCGGGAGCTTGGGACTCAGATCGGCCGGGCGTTCATACCAATCGTCGCCGATTTTTCCGCAAGTGGCGTCTATTGCCCGCCACGCCTTTCTCTTGGGGACGCGGGACACCGTCTGGTTTGCGTCGTTGCTGTTAGTCGTGGGACTGGTGGCGACGTTGGCATTAATCCGTCATCAGGACATGGTCCATCATCAAGAAGCAGCGGCATCCCCGCCTCCCAGTCGACGGACCTTAATCTTGGCTTTGACGGCCGTGTGGATGGCGCGGGGGGGAGCAAAGGCCGGCGCGACCGCCTTGGAGGAACGGCAACTGGCCGAAGCCCTGCAGTTGTTGCGCGCCATTTTGGCGCGGGGGGCGCGTCCCCGCGCAGAATAGTCGCCAGCGTGGATCGAAGAGGGAGAGGCCCGATGAGGGGCTCTCCCTCGCTTCATATTCGTCTCAACTCACAATGGTGACCGGGACCGGCGAACGCTGCAGAACGCCGAAGGAGACACTGCCCATCAAGTTTCCCAGGGCCGAGTGGCCGCGCCGCCCCATTACGATTAAGTCGATGTGGTGCGACTTGGCATAGTCCACTAGGGCCCGGGCGGGCGCGCCTGTCAACATTTCCTCCTTGACGGGGGGACAGTGGACTAACTGCGTCCGGGTGGCGGCCAACGCATGGGATGCGGCCGTGCGCTCTTCTTCGATAATTTCCTTATAGGTGCGGGCGTAGATGTCGCCGTCCACGGTCAGACCGGCTGTGCCGGTTGTCCAGGTCATGCTGGGCGGAATAATTACGGTCGCCACCGTCACCTCCACATGATCCGGCACCGCCCACCGATCCAGCCATTCGGCGGCCGACAACGCTTCTGGCGACCCATCGGTTGCCAGCAAAACTGACATCGTGTGCATCGATAATCCCCCCTCTGTCTTGATTTCATCATAGGGCGCGGTCTCTTGCGATTCAGTGGCCGGATGGCCCACTTTTCATCCGCCAGTCGTCCCGGACATTGGCGCGCGATAGCGTGCCGCGCGGAAAGGCCCTTTTGCTCTGTACCGAATGGACCCACGGCCGTGACCGTTCGGCCGCCCATTCGCGCCGTTCTTTGGGGGCTTCTGACCGACCCGGATTGGTCCACACGCCCACTGTCCTGCATGGCCCGGTGCCAGACAATGATGGTGCAAGGATTCATTGAGACTGCCGAAGGGACGTGAGCTCCATGTTTGTAGACTACCTCGCTGTAATGCTGATTAATCTCGGAGCCGGACTGGCGCTTCTCGCACATTACGTGTACGTCAAACCGGAAAAGGAAGCGCGAAAGAGCTGGGCGGCCGGATTTTTCGCGGTGGGCTTGCTGGGACTGTTGACCTCGCTGCCGATGGTGTTGACGTGGCCTCTCCCGGGCGGATTCAATGTCGCGTACGGCGAACCCGGACTCTTCTTCAGTATCCTCTTCTTGGCCGCGGCTATGACGCTGATTTTTGAATGGGAGCCGCTCATTCCTGCGATTTACGGATTCTTCGGCGCCATCTACGCGATTGTGATAGGCATCCGAATCGAGAACCTGCATTTGGGTTCGAATCCCTTCGCAGCGCTGATGGGATTCCTGTTGACCGGTATCGGCGGCATGCTGGTGCTGCCTACCATCCAGTGGCGGAACAACCGGGCGCTCGCGATTCTGACGGCGGTTATCCTCGGCTTGGCAGCGCTGCTCTGGCTGTACACCGGCTATGACGCGGGATGGGGCCACGTGGCGGACTTCGCCAAGTGGATGCCGAAATAACGGTTGAGAGAACACCAAGTCCTCACAAGGCGGGCCACAGCCCGCCTTGTTTTGTGTCCGTGACCAACCCCTATAGGGTCCGTTTTTTCGCGCCGACAGATCTGCGAGGAGTTCGCCATCTGCGCCATGGGCCACTCCGCGAAGCGGGGCATGGATTGGGTTCTCCGCATACGGTCCATGCACTGAGGCGCCCTGTCGCTAGGAAGATGCAACCGATCGCGGATGGGGGGCGTTGTCATAGCAACGATGAGCGAAGGAGATAACGTTATGACAAGGATTTGGGCGCGTATGGCGGGCGCCGGGCTGATGGCCCTGTTGCCCTGTGGGATTCTCGCTCTGTCACCCGTTCTCCGGGCAGCTCCTGGCCACAGAGCCGCGAAACCCGGGCTCGAAGCCGCTACGGCAGCCCGCCGGCTCACGCCGCGCCAACAATTGACCCGGGACCTGACGATCTCCCACACGGTTCGGGGTTCGTTTCCGGCTCATCCCCCATACGTGCCCAGTGACGTGTGGACCGGGATTGACTTCGTTAGCGGCACAACAGGGTGGGTGGCGGGCTATGGCCGTATTCTGGGTACCCGTGACGGGGGTAGGCTGTGGGCGGTGCAATATCGGGGACGCCTGCCGTTGGCGGGCATCGCGATGTGGAATGCCCGGATTGGTTACACATACAGTCCTAGCGAGATCCTAGCCACAGAGAATGGCGGGGCGTTCTGGGCGCCAGTGTCATCTCCCCGGGGCACTCCCAGTCAAGTCATACCCGTAGGTCCCCATACGGTGTATGCGATTGCTTCTCAACGACTGTATGAGTCGTTGGATAATGGACAGGTTTGGCGCCGTGTACGCACGCCGGATCCGGTGTCGTCGGTGGTGATGACACCGGCAGGGGTTGGCTATGCCGTGGATGCGGCGAAAGCCGCCATCTGGAAAACCGCCGACGGGGGTCAACGCTGGACTCCGGTGCTCCGCCTGAACGGGGGAATGGGCGGCCGTGTGGCCATGGCCGGCGGCGCCATATGGGCGGTGATATACGGCGGGGCGGGCATGAATCAGCAGTCATATACCGTCTACCGCAGCACCGACGCGGGGCGTCAATGGAAGGCGGTGGCCGCGCATCCGACAGCCGGCGGCGGACCGGCCCCCGGTTCGCCCAGGAGGAGCGTACCCGTGGCGCCCGGCTTGGTGTTGGCGGACTTTGCGGCTCCCTCTCCGAAGACTGTTATTCTCGCGACCGGGTGCTGGGTGTGCGGGGATGGCACCGCCGCGCTAGCGGTCACCACCGATGGCGGCACTCATTGGCAGAGCATGCCCGCCATTGCCGGCTACAGCGGGTTTAGTGCCCGTGTGAGCTTCGTGAGCGCAACACGCGGATGGATGGCTACCGGTGCCGGGTTAATCTTGGAGAC
The DNA here is from genome assembly GCA_021798975.1 of Bacillota bacterium. Taxonomy (GTDB): domain Bacteria; phylum Bacillota; class Sulfobacillia; order Sulfobacillales; family Sulfobacillaceae; genus Sulfobacillus_B. The sequence goes on from JAJZBJ010000007.1 coordinate 22,284, forward strand.
TTCCGATGGCGGGCGCACGTGGTCTCCGGTCTATCCGTCATCCCGGACGGCGCCCGTCTACGGATGGTCGTGGGTCAGCAATCGCGAAGCCTTTGGTCTCGGCACCATCGGCCGAGCGGACGTGCTGCTCGAAACCACCAATGGGGGCGGCCAGTGGCGCATGCTGGCCCATCTGCCGTCAGGACAGGGGGATCACATCGTGCCCTATGCCCAGACCGAACCCATCGACTTTGTGTCGGCGGGCGATGGCTGGCTGGCCGTGCCGTCTTCTGGCCAATTGATTCATGTGGTGAACGGCCGATTGATTCCCGTTCCCCCAGCGACCTTCAAAACCCCAAGCGATCCCGAGGGCTCTGTCACCAATGTGTACTTTACCAATCGGCGCGATGGGGGGGTCAGTGTGGGTTTTGACAACGGGACGTACGTGACAACCAACGGCGGCCGGACTTGGCATCCCTTGCCCGATATTGAAGGGTCGACCGCGGTACTCGCCATCCACCATCCTGCGCTGGCCCGGGTACTAAATCAGTTGAGCCGAAACAGTGGTGTCATCGGATTCGACAGCATCGGCATCCGCGGGCCCCAACTCTGGATGTCGGCCCTCAACCGCATGATGTATTCCCATAACGGCGGGCGCACCTGGACTATGGTGGTGGGGGGCACGCTTGGCAACTCGATGCTCTCGGAGAGCCCGTCAGGCCGGCTGTATGTCTATGTTGCGGGCCGCTATTTCGTCTCCGCCAATGACGGTGCGTCATGGAGTCCCCTGCCGTAATCCGGGGTCCACCGCTCTCCGGGGCGTTCAGAAGGAAATGGGGCGCTAAGAGGCGTAACCTTCCGGAATCGATCCGCGTTATAGAGACCGAGTGCTGGCTAAACCAGGATATGGGAGAGACTGATTGTGGGGGCGAGTCATGAAAACCGCGTGTGAGACATCATCTCTAGGCTTCGCCGCGAAGCACGGCGTCCGCCGCAGAGCAGCCATCGTTGTGGCGGTCGGAGCGGCTCTGGCCGCCGCCATCCCCGTGTTCGAATCCCACCTTGGGAGCGCTCGGGATGCGTCCGGCCCTAGGTTCCTCAAACCGGCATCAAGCGTTAATCAGTCCCTGGTCAGATCGTTAGGGCAGTTCGCCTTTGCCAACCCCCAGGGGTTGTGGATGACAACAGAAACTGGGAAACTCGCCCATCTCTCCACCGCTTCTCACGCCTCCGACCCGGGCTGGTCCTCGGATGGCCGGTATCTCGCCTATGAAACCGCGGGACCGGATGGCGCTAACCCGGAATTCCACGTCTACAGCGTGCGGCTTGGGAGGACCATCTACCGCCAACCGTCGGTCTGGGGCTTTGCCTGGCAACCCGGCCATGACCGAGTGGCCGTTTGGGGGTCGACAAGCGTGGTCCTTTCCATGACCGCTCGCGGGGTGCATCGCATCGGTTCGCTGCCGACCCCGGATGGCCGGCTCATCTGGTCGTCCCAAGGAGATACTTTGATTGACAGCCGCACGCTTGGGTCGGGGCCCCAGCGCTATGATCAAGTGTACGCCGTGCCAGTCTCCCAGGGACAGTTAGGGACGCCTAGGGCGCTCTTCCGTTCACCCAATGGGTCCGGGATCCTGCTGGCGGCCAGCGTCCCGCACTCTGACCAAATCGTGTATTGGACCGAGCCCCAGTTTTCCGCCTCCCTGCTCGCGGACGGCACCAGCCTGGCACTGTGGCATGCGGCCTCAAAAATGACCTCCACGTACCCCGACATGCTGCCATACCCTGATTACTTGACCTGGGGTCAGCCCGGCCGCTGGGCATACATGGCCGGCGGCCCCCGCGCAATTTCGGGCGGCAAGTCCGTGGTGCTGGTTCAACACGGCCGGATCCAAATCCTTTCCGCGCCCCAGGGCCGGGAGGCTCTGGAACCCTCGATGAATCCGAAGACAGGGGCTCTGGCGGCAGTCTTGGCTCAAAGTGCTCCCAACGCCTCCTGGGGTCTTGGGCACGCCTACCGGCGCTGGGTCCAGACCCGAAGACTGGCCGTTTGGAATCGGGGCACTTGGACGGTATGGTCCAACGCAGGACGGGGCGTGACAGATCCTGTTTGGCTTCCAAACGGCGGCGGGATATTATATCTCGCCGGTAATCGGCTGTGGCTGGTCCGCACTGCCCATACGCCCCCTCAGGCGGTTCTTGGTCCCATCCCATCCGTTGGGGGCTACTATGGGGAAATTCTGCGATCGAGCCTTTGGAGCCTCCATTCGTAGGCCTGCCGGGGGTTAGACGCCGAAAAAGCCCGTCGTCAGGCCGCGGCCGTACATAGCCCAGAGGAACACGTTTAACCCAAACAGGATCCATCGCGGGTTGACTTTCCAGCCGGCCATGAGGTCTTGGGGATCTTTGCCGGGTCCGAACGCGCCCAAAAGCATCACCGCCAACAGGGCCAGCACGCCATACAGGAGGTGCAGGGGATCTTTGGGCCGATGTCCGGTGAGATAGAGCGCGGTGCCCGCCGCCCCCAGCACAACCGTCGTCCATTGAGTGATGCGCTGCCAGCGCCAAAATCCCGATCCCAAGTCTTCTACCGCGGGCCGGCGCAAGACACCGACTGCGATGACGCCGCTTAAAACAAACCCAACGATAGCCGCTGCAATATGAAGATCCAAAAGCAGTTGATCCATGTAGCATCTCTCCCTATGGTTGATATTACCAGAGATGGCGAGCGTAAAAACAAGACAGCCTCTAAGCCGAGAGGCTGTCTTGATGGAGGGCTAGTGTTGAGCGGTCTTGTGGCGGCGCAGGGGAGACAGGACGCCTAGGGCGACGAACGCTCCCAAGAGGATTTCCCCGATGCCAAGCGCCATGTTGGGCATGTTCAGCGCCACGAATCCCAGACTCAAGGTGCCGAACCCGATTACCCCCAGCACACTGCCCAAAGCCATGCGCAGCATGTGCCAGACCTTGTTACGAGGCATTCTGGGTGCCCCCTTTCTCCAATTTGGCGGGCGGGGTGTCGACGGGCTGATTTTTATAGAAGTTCTTCCAAATCAGCCGGTGGATGCCCAGATACCGCGGCAGCCGGTTCAATCCCGGAATCCATGGGGCCAAGGCCAGGGCCAGCCAGAACACAAATCCGAGAGTGAGTGCCATGGCGTCCGGCGCGGCCGAATTTGCGACGAACGGCCACTGGTAAATCCACGTGGGGATGGTCATCCACCAGGCGGCCGGATAGCCGTTGACGGCGGGGTGGATAATGCCCCAGTTCGGACCTTGCAGGCTCTGGGTCTGCGGCGCATTTTGAAGCGGCGCGCCTTGCAGGAAGAGCAGGTAATTTTGGTTGTCAAAGCGGGTGGTCACCGCACCGTTCCGCATCAGCGCACCCGACATGAGGCCGCTCTTGCCCAGCGCCAGTGTGGCGTTCATCAGCGTCGGAAGCGGTCCGTACTGCCCTTTGGGGGTGACGACCACGCCGTTGCGGTAGACCCCTTTGGCCAAGGCCGCGGTGTAGCGGTTCTCCCAACCCGCCTGTTGTGCCGGCGACGCCTGTTCAAACTGCGTCAGGTCGGGCTTAATGGCCGGGTTGATGGCCGCCGCCATGCTCAGCGGCTTCAGAATGAAATCGGTGGCCGCATTGATGGGGTGAAGCACACCCACCATGCTTTGCAGGGGCGACTGGACGCTCGCCGTGCCGTGGTTGTACGGCGGTCCGTAGCTGGCGATTTGTCCTTGGCCGTCCAGTGCCCGAAGCGCCATCTGTTCGAAGGCCACAGGGTGGGCGGTGGAATAACTCTTAATCGTTATCGGCTGCTTTTCCGGTACGCCGAACAGAGCGGATGCGGCCAGTACGACGACGGCGACAATGACCAGCGTGGAAAACAGGTGTTTGACAAAGTCCTCGGGAACCATCCGATAGTTTTTGACGACGTCATTTTGGACCTTCATTGCCGGGCCTCTCCTTCCTTAGGGGCGGTGGGATAGGGCGGAACCACACTCTTGGTGCGGACGCGGGTGATATGGAGTGCAATCACGGCGGTGAGCACCAGCGGCAATACCACCACATGCATGCCGAACATCTGCCCCGCGTTGGTCAGGTTGACCCAGCCCATGCCCAAGGCGTTTAGGCCGTCCTTAGCCTGCACCGCATTCCATTGCGAGTACAGATCGCCATTGATGAGGAATCCCGTGAAAGCGGTGGGAATGGCAATCAGGAAGGCGATCGCGCCCAAGAGCCAAGTGGCTCCGCGTCCGCCCCGCCAGGCGCCGGTGAAGAATACCCGCCACAGGTGCAGCATCATGAAGAAAAAGAATGCCTGCACGGCCCAGAAGTGGGTGGCGGCTACAAACCGCATGGCGCCGTTGTAGCTCCAGGTGTCGGGACCGTTCATCGCCAGCAGAATGCCGCTGACGACGAGTACAACGAAACTTGAGGCGGTGAGCGAACCCAGCATGTACATGAACCCTTGGGCATATTCCGGCATCTCGGTGGGAAGCCAAGTCTCCGCGGACATGACCTCGCTCAACATCTTTTTGGACGTGATGGTCCAGTTAGCCACGGTACATCTCCTTCTTTCTAGCGAACATGTTAATGATGACGCCGAGCGGGCCAGATCAGGCCGACCACGAACGTGAGAAGAAACAGGCCCTCCACGATGAAGTTTCCGGAACCGGGTGACATGGTGGGTTACCTCCTTCGCTTTTGCTGATTCTATTTTCCCGATTACATAACCTGAGCCATATGGGCAGGTGGGACCAATCTGACGACCGAGTGGACCCAAAAAGAGGGTCCATTCGACGCATGTGGCCGTCCTGGCCGAAAGACCATAATTATTGCATGACGAAGAGTCCCGTGCGGCCAAACACCGCGTCCGAAGAGATTGGGAGGGTTTAACATGACAGCTCTGTTATTGGGATTGGCCGCTTTGTTGTCGGCGGCTTTTGGCATTCACATGATGCGCCGCTATCAAAAGCGGCACGCGCCCTTTTACCTGTGGTGGAGCATTTCGTTTTTGCTGTATGCCGCAGCCTTTCTTATGGAAGCCTTGACCGTCGCCCATAACTGGCAGCGCATCTGGGAATACCAAGTCTATATTGCGGCCTCGGCCGGACTGGTCGGCGCCATGTCGGTCGGCACGACGCATTTGGCGCTCCCGGGCAGCCGATGGGCGCGCGGTTATGCGCTGTACTTTGTGGCGGCGGAAGCGGCGCTCATCACCTTTAGCCTGCTGTTCCCGCCTGCGCTCACCGGAACGTGGCAGCAGTTGAACGCGGGACAGCACGGCATTGTCGGCGCCACGCAGGCTGTCTATATTTTGCTCTCGGCGGTCGGAGGACCGATTGTGGTGCTGGGATCGTTGTGGTCATGGTGGAAGACCCGCCGTTATTACACATTATTGATTGCAGCAGGCGCCCTAGTTCCCAGTCTGGCGGGGACGCTGGCTTCCCAGGGATCGACGACGGCGCTGTTTCCCCTGCTGAATGTGGTGGGTCTGGTTCTCATATTTTTGGGCTATGTGTACTCGAAGAGCCCGGTTGCGCGGGCCCAGGACCGTCCTTTGCTGGTGGTACGGAACCGCATCTCCTGACCTCTGACTTTCCCGATATGGGCGGCCCGCGGGGCCGCCTTTTGTTGTTGACTTCTACGACTAAAGTCGTAGACCGAACTACACCCAGGGCCTGATTTCGGCTCGTCGTCTTCCTTCTAGACTAAGACTGACAACTCAAAGGAGGCGGATTGGCGATGGACACATGGATTGTAACTGGTGGTACGCGCGGCTTGGGTCGCGCGATAGCCGACTTTTTGATTGGCAGCGGCGATGCGGTGGCGTTTTGTGCGCGCACGCCTGGGGAGGTGGCCCGAGTCGAGCAGGAACTTCAAGCGCGCGGGCCGGCGCTGGGAATGGCCGGTTCTATTGCCGACCCAGCCTTTGTCCGCGGTTTTGTGGAACAGGCTCGGACGCTGGGCGGGTTGCGCGGGCTCATTCTGAACGCGGCGGTGCTGCCCAACCCGCCCCTTAGTCCCGTAGTGAGCTTGAGCGCGGACGAGGTGCGGCGGGTGCTGGATATTAACCTTTTGGGCGCTCTCCACCTCCTGCAGGCCGCGCATCCCTATCTAATCCGCCATGACAATCCGCGCGTGGCGGCCATCACGAGCGATGCGGCGTGGGCCGGATATGCGGGATGGGCGGCTTACGGCCTCACTAAAGCTGCGCTGGAACTCTTGGTGCTGACCTACGGCGCGGAGCAGGCCGATGTTCCCGCGGTCGCCATTGATCCTGGCGACATGGACACCGCCATGCACCGGGAGGCACTGCCGGAGGACGACAGCAATCTCCGCGATCCCCGAGCGATAGCCCCGGCCATCGCCGCCCTGCTGCGCCGGACCAGCGGTGTCGCGGGCCGGTGGGTGTTCGATGGCACGGATGTTTCGCGGGAGGTGAAATAAGGTGTCATACCCGACCGATTTGGGCATTCGTGCCACGCCTGCAGTTCGTCCCGCCGAAATCGGCGGGCAAGGCCGTGACGATGTGCGGCTGTTGGTTGTAGACCGAAGGACCGGCGCGGTTCAGCACCGGCATTTTCGATCCATAGCGGAAGCCTTTCAACCCGGAGATGTGCTGGTGGTGAATAACACCGCCACCATTCCGGCCGCGCTCCCGGCTGCCGTCAATGGGAAGCCGCATTGGCTTCATCTGGCGGCCCGGTTCTCGGCGACCCAAATCGTTGTGGAGTTGCGAGACGCGCAGGGAGGGCCGGATACGGCCTGGCTTGAGCCCGGCAGCGTTTGCGTCGTCCATGACCAGACGGGCTCCATCAGGGGCCGGGGACGGGTCGTTCGACACTTCCATCCCCGGAGCCGCTTTTGGCTCGTGGAGACGGACACCGACTGGTACGCGCTGGCGCCCATCATCGGGCGGCCGATTCGCTATCACTATGTGGAACGGCCCTATCCCATGAGCGCCTACGAGACACTGTTCGGCCGGATTCCGGGATCATCGGAGATGCCGTCGGCCTCCCGGCCGTTTACCGTCGAGACACGCCAGCGGCTTCATGCGCGCGGGGTGGAGCTGGTGGAACTGACCCTCCATACGACCGTGTCGAGCCACGAAGTGGCGGACGGCGAAACCGACCCGCCTCTGGTTCCGGAATGGTTTCACATTCCCGACGCGACCCGCGATGCGGTGATGGCAGCTAAGAGGGCGGGACGACCGGTCATCGCCTTGGGCACGACGGTGGTGCGGGCGTTGGAAACTTGGGCTGCTCAGGGGACGGCAGGTGGATGGACGACGCATTTGGTGACGCCAGACAGCCCGCCACAACTGGTATCAGGCCTCATCACGGGATTACACGACAATTTCACCAGCCATCTCTGGCTCTTGTATGCCTTCTTAGCTCCCCAGCACCTGGTGGCGGCGTACCGCGATGCGGAGCAGCACGGGTACCGCTGGCACGAATTCGGCGATCTGTCGATGATTCGATAAGGTTTGACGCGCTCGGTGAAATGCGTTTGGATTAGCTCAAGAGAGCTGAGATGGAGGTCGTATGAGCGAGCACGGTTCAGGCCCGCTTCTATCCGAACCGGAAGAAGCGGCTCTTATCAAGGACATTGCGGAATCGTTGAACGAGGCCACCGACATCTCGGAGGCCATGTCGGCGATATTGCCCCGGCTGAGCCACGTGCTGGGACTGAAAACGGCTTGGGCGTTCCGCTATGACCCTCAACGGGCCACCTTTGTGGAGGTCGGGGCCAGCGGGCTGCCGCCAGCGCTGTCCGCCAACAACGCCGAAGCGCTCAAGTCCAGCTGGTGCGAGTGTCAGGACCGGATGGTCAAAGGCCATTTAGACACAGCGGTTAACATTGTGCGCTGCAGCCGCCTCCGGGACGCCAACGGAGACAAAGAGGGGCTCAAGTTCCATGCGTCGATTCCCATGAAGATGAACGGACGTCTGCTGGGCATTCTCAATGTAGCGGCGGATGGCGCGCAAGTGTTTACCGGTCCGGCCTTAGACCTCTTGCGCGCCATCGGCTTTCATGTGGCGGTGACTATGGATCGGGCGGCGCTCGTGGCGGATATGCGGCGACGCAATCAGCAATTGGAATCACTGGCTTCCATGGCCCGGGAGTTAACCGGCATGACCGTTCGGGATCAACTCTTGGGTCGAGCGGCCCAACTTTTGGCGGAGCGTTTGGGGTATGAGGCGGTGGGCATTCTGGAGGGCCCGGTCGTTGTCAGCCGCGCAATTCGCAAGGGGAGGTCCGAATCCGAATACTCCTATCAAGACCGCGAGTCTGCGCGGCTGCCTGCGGACGGCCGGATATTGTTGGAGGATGCTTGCTCAGAATTGACAGTCCCCATTCCTCAATATCCGTTCGCGATTCGGGTGGAAGGGCGGACCATGGGGGCGTTCGGCCCCATCGACCACGATATTTTACGGGCCTTTGCTTGGTATTTGACGGCGCTCCTCGAGCACCTGGCGCTGTACCAGGAAGCGCTCGACACGGCCCGTTGGGCGGAGCGGCGGCAACTCGCCGCTGACCTGCATGATTCGGTCAGCCAGCACCTGTTTTCCGCACTGCTCCTGACGCGCACCTTACGGCAGGGGGAGGATTCCGGGAATGCCCGGCTGGCGGAACGTCTGGAATCGGTGCTGCGAGACAGCCAACAGGAGATGCGCCGCCTCATCGAGGCTCTGCGGCCGGAAGCCGCACCCTTGGCCCTGGAACTCCGCCACCGGTTGCTGCGGCTTAAGGAGATTCTCGGGAGCCGGCTGTCCTGGGATGTATCCGATCTGTCGCGGGAGTATCCGGGGTCAGTCAACGAAGCGGTCCTGCGCATCCTCGACGAGGCGTTGCAGAACACGCTGAAACATGCCCCAGGAGCGTCCGTGCATGTCATCCTGCGCGAGTCCCGGGCCGCGGTCACCCTCAAGGTGAGCGACGCAGGGCCCGGCTTCGATCCGGCCGCCAGCCGCCGCGGATACGGGCTTAGCACCATGCGCGAGCGGGCCGCGGCCTCTGGGCTGAGATTCCGTCTCCGAAGCCAGCCGGGGCGCGGGACCCATATTACCGTGGCGATTCCCGAGGAGGCGCACGGGTTATGAGTGCTGTGATCCGTGTCGGACTCGTTGATGACCACCCGGTGGTGCGGGAAGGACTGCGGGTGTTTTTGGAATCGACGGCTCAAGTGGAAATCGTGGTGGACGCGGCCAGCGGCGACGAGGCGTTGGGGCAATTGGAGCAACAGCCGTGCGATGTGGTGGTGTTGGATCTGGTGCTGAAAACCGGTATGGATGGGGTCGCCACGTTCGAGAGCATCCAACGGCGCTGGCCCCGCACCGCCGTGTTGATTTTGACCTCGTACCGCGATGCGGAGCGTCTCCGCTATTTGCGTCAGCACGGGGCAGCGGGATATCTCGACAAGACCGTCGAGCCGGACGACTTGCTGGAGGCCATCCGGCAGGTCGCCAAGGGGCGCTTTATCTGGGATGCGCTGCCCGAGCCGGCCGAATCCCTTACCGCCCGTGAACAGGAGGTGCTGATGCAATTGGCCGAAGGGCTTGCCAACAAGGAGATTGCCCAGCGCTTGCACATCAGTGAGAAGACGGTCAAGGTTCATATCAGCCACATCTTGGCTAAACTGAACGTCTATGACCGCACGCAAGCCGTTATTCGCGCTCACAAGGCGGGACTGATCCACTGGGAATCGCCCGACCGGTAAGGGGTTGCGGCGCGGTGCCTGGGTCCGCAGCCGGCATCTGTGATATCCTAAGAACAACGCCGGGTTGAAAGGACAGACTGCATTGCGACTCAGTGCAAAAGCTGACTATGCTTGCCGTGCGATGGCAGAATTAGCCACCGGGACGGGTCCCATGAAGGCTGAACGCGTCGCCACCGCGCAAGACATCCCCTTTAAGTTTCTGGAGAACATTCTATTGGACCTGAAGCATTCGGGTTTGGTGGAAAGCCAGCGCGGCGGAGACGGTGGATATTGGCTGGCCCGTTCCGCCCAGGACATTACCCTGGCGGACGTGATTCGGGCCGTGGAAGGGCCCTTGGCCTATGTGCGCGGACAGCGCCCCGAATCGTTGGAATACGTTGGCGTTGCGGAACCGCTGAGGGATGTCTGGGTTGCTCTCAGAGCCAACGTGCGGGCTGTGCTGGAAGCGGTGACGCTGGACCAGATTGCGCACCGGGAACTCCCGGAGATGGTGAAGGACCTCATTGCCAGCAGCGAGGCATGGCACTCCCACTAATCCTGTCGCTAATCCTACTCGATTCCTAGGGTTTTTTCGAAAAACGCTTGAAGGCCGCTTCGCAACGTGTTAGAGTGTTTTTAGATCTTTATCCACTAAGTTAGTAGACTTAATGGGGAATGGGACATGGAACGGGAGGTGGATGCGATGGGTCGTCGACGGGATTGGCTGTTGGCCTTGTTCGGGATAGCGTTGGCGATTGTTGGCGGCATGGCTGAATACCGCCACGAGTTGCTCTTGGGCGGGGCTGCCGTGGTACTGGGTTTGGTTGGCTGGGTCGTATTCAGTGGTTCGGCCATAGTGGACGCAAGTATTGATGCTAAAGAGCCTCCCGTGGGTCCTAAGAACAGTTGGCTCCACCGCACGTATGACGACCATTCGCATGCCGACCTGCCCAATTCGGAGTTTCCTTCTTAGAACCGCGGACTGGCAACGGCGGCTTGAACCTTCGGGGTTCGAGCCTTTTTTGCATTTTTAGCTGCCCGGACCCAGAAGTCGTGCCAAACGGTCCCTCAAGCACGGCCCTGTGGCCCTTGGTGGCATCGCGGCCGGCGCGTACCATGAAGGCAGAGGTCGAAGCAGCGAGGGATGAACATGTGCAGTCAGAAGGCAAGAGAGAGTCAGGATGCCGTCGCCGCCCGCCAGTTGAGCGAACGCGCCGCCTTGCTCTGCCAGGAGATAGAAACCTGGGTCGCACGCTGTGCCGGGGATGACCCCGAGGCAGCCTGGTATTTTCGCCGTGCCGCGGCATCCCTGGAACAAGCCCGCGGCGATTTAGGTCTGGCCCGGAATTTATTGCGTGCCCGCAGTGCCGGCACGGACACGGCTCGCGAGACACGGCCCCGCATGCGGGGATGAGGGAGGCAGTATGGAAACCCCAGAGCTTTTTAACCAGATTGCGAGCCACTACGAGCAGTGGAGCAATGTGCTGTCCGGCGAGGGGATCCGCGCCTGGCACCACTTTGCCGTTGAACAATTGGACATTCGCCCGGGCCAACGCGTGCTCGATGTGGGCTGCGGCACCGGGGTGGTGACCCGGATGATGGCCGAACGCACTGGCGTGGAGGGCCATGTGACGGGGCTTGATCCCTCGCAAGCCATGTTGGACCAAGCCCGCCGATATTCCCAGTTCCCGCCCGTCGCGTGGGTGGCGGGGGAAGGGGAGCATCTGCCGTTTAGCGATGCGTCATTCGATGCCGTCACGGCCCAATTTTCCCTTCGCAATATGCGGGACTGGAGCGCTGGACTGCAGGAGATGGTACGGGTGCTCAAGCCCGGGGGACGTTTGGTGGTGCTGGACATCGTCCAACCTCTCAGTACGCTCGGCTCTTTGGCTTGGAATGGTCTCAAAGCTGTGACTCAACATCTGACCGGAACCCATGTGAAAGCGTACCAGTGGCTGGGCATGTCGGTGGAGCACGCCCCGACGCGCCGGGAACTGCTCGCGGAAGCGTCGCGGTTGGGCGTTGCGGAGGTGACCGCCCATGGCTGGCTGGGAGACTTGGTGGTCGCGGTATCGGGTGTCAAAGGGAATCCTGTGGAACGCGCCGTGATGGCCCCGCGCTGGGTCATGTGGGCGGTCGACGGCTCAGCCACCGCGCTCCAGGCTGCCGACGGCATGAACCAGCTGCTCGCGCCCGGATGCTGCATCGACATTGTCAGCGTGGTGCCTGATGGGACGGCTGATCCGGCGGTGCAGGAGACCGACGAGCGCACATGGCGGCAGCACGCTGAGGCGGCCCAGGCGCGGTTGTTGGCCGACCGCTTTCAGGTGTCGGTGACGATTCTGCATGGAGAGCCCGGGCCGACTCTCGTTCAATATCAAATCAAGCGCCACCCTGCCTTGTGCGTGGTGGGGGAGAAGGGCCGATCGCGGCGCGCCGATCACTACGTCGGCAGCGTAGCCCGGTATCTTAGCGAGCATGCCACGTGTGCGGTGCTGATGGTGCCAACCCCATGGCCGACGCACAGGGCGATATAGAAGGGATTGGTGGTTACATGATGTCATATGCGGATGGACCCCATGTGCTGACGTGGGAAATTACCCGGGCGTGTCAATTGCACTGCCGTCATTGCCGGGCCCGGGCCATTCCCCGGCGTGACCCGGAGGAACTGAGCTTGGAAGCCATGATTCCCGTGTTGGATGACCTGGCGGAACACTTTGCCCATCCTCCCATTTTAGTCTTGACCGGCGGTGACCCGTTGGAACGGCCGGATTTGGACGACATTATCCGCGAGGCGCGCGAGCGCCATTTAGTGGTGGCCGTGGCGCCCAGCGCGACCCCGCGTCTGACGCCCGAAGCCGTGCAGCGCTGGCGTGATCTGGGGGTTCATTCGGTGTCACTGAGCTTGGATGGATCCGACCGTCTGGTGCACGACGCATTCCGCGGCTCCCGCGGCACCTTTGAACGCACCATCACCATGGCTGACGCGATCGTGAGGGCGGGACTCGCTCTCCAAATCAATACCTCCATCAGCCAGCAGACGGTGGATCAGCTGCCGGAGATGGCCCAATTGGTGCGGGAACTCGGGGTCGCGAGTTGGGAATTGTTTTTTGTCATTCCCACCGGCCGAGCCCGGTTGATGGACGCGCTCAATGCCGCGCAAATCGAACAGGTGCTGGATTGGCTGACCGAATTTGCCAAAGGGCAGCCGTTCCGGGTGACCACGGTCGGCGCGCCGCACTATATCCGCGCTCTGCATCGCCGCTCCCCGGATATGCCGCTCCGAACGGTGGCCCGGGAAGCCCGGGGATTCGCCTTTATCAATCACCGGGGCGATGTGTTTCCGAGCGGCTATTTGCCGGTGTCGGCCGGGAGCGTCAAAGAGCAGCCGTTTTCCGAGATCTACCGGCATTCGGAGCTATTCCAGATGCTGCGCAATCCGGATTGTTTTGAGGGGCCGTGCGGCCTGTGCCGCTATCGCGAGGCCTGCGGCGGATCGAGGGCGCGCGCGTATGCCGTAACGGGAAGCTTGGTCGCTAGTGATCCAGGCTGCGTGTGGGTCTAAAGCGGGAAGGCGTGAAGGCAGAAGCGGAGCGGTCCCGAGGGACCGCTCTCGCTACATCATGGGGACTTGGGTTCGGATGCGGCCTTCGAGCCGCCGCAGGATGTCGGGGAAGTTTGGGCCGGTGGCGGTGATCCCGTGGTTCTTGAGGCCAATAATAGTCCGTTCGGGATGGGGATCCTGGTCCAGAAGCTCTGACATCGCGTCGCCCATCTCGACCGTTCCACAGGGGTAGTTCATCGCCGTCGATGGGATATCTTCCATCCAGGCATGGATGTGGATTAAGGCCCCGATTTCCGGATGGCGCTGATAGATGCCCCAATGCTCCACGGCGTCGACGGAGACACGGTGGGGGCGGGAACCGGGCTGGATGGAAATACGCATGGCCCGCGCCTCGGCGTCGTATCCCTTGACAAACAGGATGTCCTCGCTGACCGTCCCGATCTTGGCTTTGTCGACGCCGCTGGCTGACATCCAAAACGTGTTGCCCTCATGACGGGCGCTGAGATTGCCGTAACTGAGGCCACCGATGCCGAAGACCCGCTTCAGATGTTTGTAGTCCTCAGGGGGCAGGGTGTCGGCCAGAGGGTATGGTGACGGAAACAGATCCCAGTCGGCCAACCTCCGGCTGGCTTCCCGCATGTCCTGCGTCACCGATGTGCCCGCCCAGAGAGACTCGGGCAGGTCGGGATCGAAGATATTGTCGATGACCAAGTGGGAGCTGGCCAACGGGGCGATGCGCTCATACAGGTTCTGCTCCCAGTCGGGAGACTCAATATCGACGGTGTAGTGTCCCAACTCGGGGGTGATGAGGACGAGTGGCCGATGGGGCGCCGCGGCGATGGTCAGATTGGATAGTGACCGCACTAAGAGAGGGTAGAGCGCTTGCAACGGCGTCTCCCACGCCTCCCCGTTCCATGCGACCACACCGACCACAAACGTGGCCTGAGACATGCGCCGGAATGGCCGCGGACGCTCGGGCAGCACTTCGTGAAAGACCAAACCCGCCTGTCCGGGATCGGGCGTCTGGGCATGCCCGTGAGCATCCATAATGTCGGCGAGATGGCTCTTGAGGCTCCTTAACTGCGGGGTGTCAAAGTCCCCGTGAAATGCATAGTTCATCACAGACCTCCTGGTATAAGCCTAGCAAGCGCTTGCTTCAGTATCCTCGCAACGCGGCGGAGAAAGAGGGGCCGTTCGGGCCCCTCTTTGACAGCCGATCGATCCCATTTGCGTTATGCCTTAGAGTGCAGCGCGGAAGCCAGCAGCACCGCGGAGCGCCAGCCTCCAAAATACTTGCGGGCCGCCCAATATAGCGATCGATAGCGGCTTCGTGCCACCGTGTCGCGCAGATCGGTGCTGGCTCCCAGCAACTGCCGGATCTCACTCAGCACCGCGTCGGGGGTGTATCGATGGTTGGCTCGGATCAGATTGGGATCAAACCCGGCCTCGGCCAGAGCCTGGGCCCATGACCCGAAATGATAGGTGGCGGCTGACACCAAGCGGTTATCGAGTTTCTGCATGGCGTGTGCGTACAGCGGATCGCCGGCCTCGGCATGGCGTCGTATCTCGGTGATGAGCACCTCGCGTGACCAGTAACCGCGGTCGTGGCGCGGTGACACAGCCCGCGGAACGGGCGGTAGATGAGCCGCTTTCAGCGCCTTGGGCCACGAACCGAAATAGCGGCGTCCGGCCGCCAGCAAACTGGAGTCTTCGGCTTCCAGTGCCTGCGGGTTCAGCGCCAAGCCCTGATGGTGCCGGGCCAGGATGGCTTGAACCACTAGTTGCCGGGACCACGAATGGCGCTTGTGCGCCGAATGCTGTTGGACTAAGCTTGCCACGATATCTTCGCCTGCTTTCTCAAAGCCTGTCTTCGCGGACTAGGAGGTTAGGCATCCTGATGGAGGAAATAGTTGGGCTCGCCAAAGGCTTCGGCCAACGCGGCCGCTAGGTCATGGCCACACCGAAGCGCACCGACAGCGATGCGGGTGGGATCCATAGGAGCGACGTCGGCGATGGTCTGTACGAGTTCCGTCCAATCCATCCAACTGTCCAGATTCTCAGCAAAAAGCGGCGTGTCAGGTTGCAACTGCCGGGCATCGAATCCCCATTCTTCGCGTAGGACGCGTTGAACGATATGCCACCAGCTTTGCTGTGCGTCGGGCATCATCTCTCCCTCCTCGGATGATGGTCGATTTCAGTATCCAGTCCCGCGCCGAGAGGCGACACGGCCAAAGGACCCTGTCTCGCGGGGGCGAATGGCCATGCAATCGGGGACCAATAGCCTTATCGGGCCGTTGAAGTTGTGTCGCATAGGAGCGGACGCCATAATAGGAAGAAGCAGGCTAAGGGAGGAATTTGTCTCGTGGTGCGGATGGCCAAAGGGTGGAGAGACCGGATCGCGGCGACGTTAATGGCCATGGCCGGCGTGGCGTTGACCGTGTTTGTCTACACTCATTTCATCAGCACCCTGGACGTGCGGCACGGTTATAAGCTGTTCTATTTAGGCATTGTGCTGGTGTTTTTCACCGGCGTGTTCTCGTTCGTGGTCTTTGGCCTGTTGGAACGGCAGCAAACCCAGTTGGAACGCGCCAATGAGGAACTGCAGCGTCGCCGCGACATTTTGCAAGGGCTTTGGGACGCCACCGAGATGGCGGCCGAGAAGCCGGACGTCGAAGGAGTCTTGCAGCGCATCGTGGATGTGGCGCGGCCGCTGTTTGGAGCCGAGTACGCCGCCTTGGCGGTGCTCTCGGACGAGGATCCGTCCAAAATCAGCCGCTTCATTACCTCGGGCATTTCAGACGCCATGCGGGAGAAGATTGGGAATTTGCCGACCGGCCGCGGCCTTCTCGGCGAAGTGATTCGCACCAAGCAGGTGATTCGTCTGGAGGACATGTCCAAGCATGCCGCGTCGTCCGGGTTTCCGGCGCATCATCCCCCGATGACCAGCTTTTTGGGGTTGCCGCTTCTTTATCAAGGCGCGGTGGTGGGGCACCTCTACCTGACCAACAAGCCCGGGGGTTTTACGGAGCAAGACCAAGCCATGGCCCAGCTCTTTTCCCGGCAGGCGGCCGTGGTGATATCGAACGCGCGGCTGTATCAGGACCGCGAGGCCTGGGCTACCGTAGAAGAGCGCGAGCGGATTGGCCGGGAGCTGCATGACGGCGTGCTGCAAACCTTGTATGGGCTCACCTTGTCGCTGGAGTTTATTTTGGATTCCCACGAGAGCCTGGCGGCCGATCTTCGCCGCGAATTGAATCGCATCACCGAGACACTCAGCCTCACCATGACGGATATCCGGATCTATATCCAGAGTCTCGGCGCCTCGCCGGTGGATTTTCTGGTGGCTGTGAAGGACATGCTGCACAGGACCGGAAACGGCGGGGAAGTGGGGCTCGAGTTTCACGATCACGAATATCGCAGCCTGGATGCCGAAGCGGTGCATGATCTTGTCTTAACGGTACAGGAGGCGGTGTCGAATTCCAAGCGCCACGGCCATGCCGACCAGATTACGGTGGGGTGGGAGAGTACGGATTGGGAATATCATCTGTGGATCGAGGATAATGGCCAGGGATTTCCCGCCGATGGAGCCGACGCACCGGATGCCGGACACCATTTTGGGCTCGCGAACATGCAGCGGCGCATTGAGCGCATGGGGGGCACAATGGATGTATCCAGCGAGCCCGGGAGCGGTACCATGATTCAGTTTCGTTGGCCGCGGACGCCGCTCATGCACTAGAGAGGGAGGATACCAATGGAATCAAGCGAGACCGAGGCCATGATACGGGTCGCCATTGTCGATGACCACGAAGTGGTGCGGATGGGCTTAAAGAACTTGATTGATCACCAGCCCGATTTGGAGGTGGTGGGCGATTACGGCACGGGAAAGAGCGCCATTGAGCACATTCCCCACCACGCGGATGTGGCGGTGTTGGACGTGCGCTTGCCGGACCTGAATGGGTTCGAGGTATGCCGCCAAATTAAAGAGAAGGATGAGCGGGTGCAAGTCATCATGCTCACCTCGTTCGGCCAGGACGAAATGGTGGTGGATGCCATCGACGCGGGAGCGTCGGGCTACCTGTTGAAGGAGTCTCGCGGACACACGGTGATTGAAGGGATTCGCACGGTGGCGCAAGGCGGGTCGCTCTTTAGCCCGCAAGTCACAGCGGCCTTGTTCCGCCGCCTGAAGACCGCTCAGGGGCCGCAAGATCCCATCGAAGAATTGAACGACAACGAAACTAAAATTTTGGCGCTAGTGGCAGAAGGCAAGACCAACCGGGAAATTGGCGAGCAGCTGTATCTGAGCGAAAAAACGGTCAAGCATTATGTGAGCAATATTTTGAGCAAACTAGGCTACACCCGGCGGGCCGAGGCCGCCGCCCACTACGCGCGGTACCAGTCAGACCGGCACCGCACCTAGCGGTGGTTCTTCAGCATGAGGATTCCTCCGATCACGAGAGCCCAGATGGCGACCTGCGCAACCCCCATCACCACCCACGGGTTCAAATACTCTAATCCGCGAAGCATGGAATACACCTCCATATCTCATGATTCAGTGTAAATCTGGCCGCGGTTCGAATACTGCGGCCAGATGGCCCTGTTGTGCCGGACCATGGGCCCTCTTGATCTCCCCGGAAAAAAGGGACCAATGGCGACAATTTTTGGGCCTTTGGACCGTAATGAGAGGCTCGATGGATGGCTAAATTAAGGGAATAGAGCAAAGGGGGCGATTCAATGATCCATGTAGATCCATCGATGACCGACGAGGAGTTTCTGCGTCTGTTTGAAAAGGGGATTCATGCCCAGTGGGGCACCGATGCTATTGACTGGGGTCTGGTTGAAACCATTCCCGATGCCAAAAAAGAGGCCTTGGGCCATTTAATCACCCCGGTTTATTTGGGCGAGCAAACCGCTATGTTGGGGGTTTCGTCGGTTCTGCCCATGATCTTGACGGGCGGCCATCCGGAGCCGGCCTTATACTTGGCCAGCATGGGACTCGATGAAGCCCGGCATTTTCGCAACCTCAACCACTTGTACCGGGTGCTGGGGGTCGAGCCTCTGGCCAGCCGGCGCCTGCCCGAAATGTGGCGTTACCATGCCCGGCTTTTGCAGAAACATGACCCGGTTCAATGGGTATTTGGCATTCTGATTAGCGACCTCTTTGCGAAAACCTTTTATGGGGGATTTGCCGACCGCTTTCCAGACAGCGTGGTGGGACGGCTGTCGCGGCGTACACTGCAGGATGAAGCGCGGCATCAGGCCTTCTCCGATCGCTACCTGAACCGGATGCTGCCGACCATGGATCCCGATGCCAAACACGAGCTCTTGGTCTTGCGCGATGACTTGTTCCGGATTATGGAAAGGTTGGGCGAGCGGCTGCGCGGTTCCATGGAGGTCTTGGATTGGTCTCCGGAAGAATTTTTGACGGAGCTCTGGGACGACACCGAAAAATGGGTGCGGCGCTTGGGTTTGGTGTCTGCTACCGAGGTGTGACGTTGGTATGAACCGGCCAGTCCATTCATAGATTGCCTTGAGGGACAAAGCACGAGCCTCTCAGGGAGGGATCCGAGTGGACTGGAAGGTGTTTTTATCAACCTTTGCACTGATTTTTTTTGCGGAGCTGGGCGACAAAACCCAGCTAAGCGTGATGACCTTGTCAGCCCAGAGCGATTCAGGCGTATCCGTGTTTGTCGGGGCAGCCGTCGCGTTGGCCTTGAGCGCCCTCTTGGCGGTCATTTTTGGCGAGGCAGTGACCCGGCTGGTGCCCACCCAATATATTCACCTCGGCGCCGGAATCATGTTTGTCGGGCTCGGCATTCTTTTAATGCTGGGGAAGCTATAAGCGGTGTACGCTGGCAGGAATTGAAAGCGCCAGGAGAGTTTCACGCATTGAATCGAGCACGTGTCCGTGCTATAATGCTAAGGTCACAGTGCGCCCGTGGTGAAGTGGATATCACGCAGGCCTCCGGAGCCTGAAGCAGGGGTTCGAGTCCCTTCGGGCGCACCATAAAATTTGAAACCCGCATCCTGCAAAGGAATGCGGGCTTTTTGTGTGCGCCCGGCATGGTATTCAGATGCCAGCCGCAGGTACGTCAAGCATCTGGTGCACACGCGCCCCTATAATAGCCTCGGCTCATGCGGTCCGCCACTGGTGGCGGTGTTCTGGGGTTTCCGGGACAGACCCGGCTATGCGAAGTCGGACTCATTGGCGCCCTCGCGCATGAGATGCGGGACGCTTTCTGTGCGTGTCGGGGGGGCCGTGAAGCGGGTGGGGACATCCACGAGGGCAGGTTGGCGAGACCGGATGGCCTCTTGCAACGCCTCATCCAGTCCGCGGGCGGTTCGGGGACGAAACCCCGGCCCCCCGGCCGACTCCGCAAACGCCGCAAAGTCCGGATTTCTCAAATTCATGCCATAAACAGGGAGATGGGCCTGTTCCTGCTTGATGGCCCCTTCCCCCAGAAGGCCATTGTTGAACACGACCACCGTGATGGGCAGGTGATGCTGCACGGCGGTGGCGAACTCCATGCCGGTCATGGCGAACCCGCCGTCACCCGCCAAGGCCACCACTGGGACATCGGGCATCGCCGCTGGGAGCGCAAACCCCATGGATCGCCACCGGCCGGAAATCAGCGTCGTCTCCTGGCGGGCGGCAAATGCACGCCCGTGA
>JAJZBJ010000135.1 GCA_021798975.1 Bacillota bacterium
AGAGGGCCATACGGCGCGTTCCGCCACAGGGTCAGCGAAGGCCATCTCGCCCATTACCTGGGCGAAGTGGAGTTTTTGGAACGGCACTTCAGAAGCTGGCGGTAACCTACCCCGAAACAACGCGTCTCGAGTGAGGTTGGCACCAGTCCACTCCCAGTGGAGGCGAATACGCATGTTGGGGATTACCGCGGCCCATTTGGCGGCCTTTGCCATCGTCGCCATTGTTGTGATTGTCATTCCGGGGCCGAGCGTCCTGTTTGTGGTATCCCGAGCCTTGGCCAATGGGCGCCGGGTGGCCCTGCTCAGCGTGCTGGGGAACACGGTGGGCGAGTATGTCCAGGTCGCCGCAGTGGCCTGCGGTTTGGGCGCGTTGGCAGAACAATCCGTGGAACTATTCACGATTATGAAGTTGGCCGGCGGCCTGTACCTCGTATACCTGGGCATTAGGACATTTCGGGAGCGGGGCCGGACCGTCGCCGCCATAACGGAAGAGGCGCAGAAGCCGCGGCGCCATCCATTTGTCGAAGGCATCGTGGTCGGCGGAACGAACCCTAAGACGGTCGTGTTTTTAGGGGCCATTCTCCCACAATTCGTGACGCTCGCTGCTAGACACGTGGCCGGGCAGGTTCTCTTCTTGGGATTTGTCTTTTCGGCGATCGCCCTCGTCTCCGATTCTAGTTGGGCCCTGGTTGCTGGGGTGGCGCGCCATTGGTTTGTCCGGTCGCCCCGCCGGCTTGCCGTGGTCGGGGGGGCGGGAGGAATCGCGATTGTCGCGGTCGGACTGGGCTTGTTGGTCTCCGGTCGGAGGACCTAGGAACGGGATGGCAAATCTCGGGTCCTGCCGCCGGACCGAATTCTCCGCGTAGTTTTTATACCACGGTTAGGAGGGTGTGATGCACCCCACGGATCCCCGGTATCTCACCGGGCAGTATGCGTCCGGTGACAACCTAGCCATTATTGCCGAGACACACTGGCGATATGGTATGGCGTCGGAGGATGTGTTCAGCGTTGTCACGCGTGCGCTCTTCCGAGAGCGGCCGCAACCCAGGACGATTCTCGACATCGGCGCCGGTACCGGCGAGTGGTATGCCAGCATTCGGCGGCTCGGCGGCGATGAGCCCCAGTATATGGCCCTAGACCAGTCAACCGGGATGGTGGAGCATTTGCAAAGCCGCTTCGGAACCGATGCACGAGCTCAGGCGCTGCAGGCCGATGCTCAATCGCTGCCGTTTCCTGACGCGGTCTTTGACTGGGTGGGGATGCACTTCGTGCTGTACTTCCTGCCCAACATGCGGGCAGGTCTTCAGGAGGCTTGGCGCGTGGTCTCCCCGGGCGGGATCCTGGCCTGTGTGACGAACGGGCGGAGACCCCACTACGAGCTTTGGGACCTGCAAGAAGAGGCCGCCCGCCGCATGGGACTGCCCGGAGCCGCGCAGTCGGTCACGGCGTCGGACCGGTTTCACTTAGACAACGGCGCCGAACTGTTGCCCGAGCCGCCGACGGTTCATCGGTGGCCTGCAGGACTTCGTTTCGACGAGGCGGACGCGGTGGTGCGATATCTGGCGGCAGGTCCGATCCGAAAGCACCTCGGGGGCCACGCGGACGATCCAGCGGTGCGGAATGCTGCCCTTGAATGGATTCGCGGCCAGGTCGACCGCATCATTTCGCGGCACGGGGTATTCGCTGTGCAGTCCGAGGTCGGCTTCTACCTGGCGCGTCGTCCTTGAATCGAGCCCAAGCCATATTGGAGCACCCGGAGGAAACGACGGACCGTACAGCGGAACCGCCTTGGAGGTAGAGAAGCCGGGTATCGCGGGTGTCATCCGGGAAGCTTCCAGGGCGCTTAGGGCTAACTCACACGAATGCTCTCCGCCATGGCGGCCAGCCAGTTGGCGTCCTGACGGGGCACTGTCATGGCCACTTCCACCCACTGCCCGCCGGCCCAGTTGATAAAGAGCTGCTGGGATGCCGCGTTCGCCGTCTGGGTGATGGCGGTCCCGTAAGTCTCGGCCCCCAGGGTTACGCTGGCGAATGGCGGTCTTGCCGGGACCACCGCCACCGTGACGTGATATGGCGTCCCCCTATCCCCCCAGGTCCAGGAGCGCGGCGATGCGGCAAGCACGGCGCGCATGGTGGACGGAACCGCCAGACTGAATTGAGCCTGCTGGTAGGACCGCTGTTCGGTGACCCAATTCCCGGAACGTTGACCGCCAGGCTGCTTGGGGGGAGGCGGCTGGGTCCGCCCGGAGGAGCGGGCGGGCCGGGGAGAGGTTGTGGAGGTTGTCACAACCACCGGGTGAAGAATGGGGACCTTGGCGGGATGAAGCGGTTTGCCACCGGCCTGAGGCACCGCGTGCGGTTTAGTCGGTTTGTTGCGGAGGTGGGCTGGCTGGTGGTGTAAGGCCCGGGCAATAACCTGGGACTGACGATGCACGAGATAGGCTGCCGCCAACAGAGACGCGACCGCTGCCACCGCCAGGATTGATTGTGGCAGGCCGAACCGAGCCAGTCGATAGGCAAGCGCCAGCATTTTATGCGCAGGCAATCGGCGGCCGCAGTGAAAACAAAACCTGTCGGTGGGCAATAGGGACTCCCCGCACTGCGGGCAGTTAAACTGGAATTGGGGCATGAAGATCCCTCCGCCTTTTACCCCTATGCAATGGACCCGATGTCCGAACGGACCAATTACTGGCGTTCTAACCCATCACTGCCACCCCTGGGGAATTCTGGCAGGTCGGATCGGGCGCCGAGCAGAACCGAGGGCGGGAGACGCCGTTCCGGCCTCGCAGTGCTCAGTCCCAATCCGGTACTATGAGCTCTGTGTGGTATAGATGTGGATGGCATCGCGCAGAAAGGCTGCCATCCCAGGCTGTTCCGTATCGTAGTAGGATCGAAACCGGTCATCGTCTACGTACAGTTGAGACAGTCCCGATGCGCTTCTGGGCTGTACTGCGTCCAGGTAAAGCTCAGCCACTGTTTGTGGAGATCTGCCGCCCGGTGTGCCGCTGCGCTCGCCGGATCGCCGGTGTTAAAGGCGCTCCGCAGGGCGTCCTTGACGGCTTCTTGCAGGCGCATCCACTCGGCGTAGTCGCCCGGGGCCATGTGTTGGACTTTGGCGTACGAGGCTTCAACGACCTGGTCTCCATATTTGGCGCGGATCTCCCGCCCGTACTGGGCCTCGTGATGGGCGATTACCTGCCGCATAAACCCTTCGAATTTCTCGGCGTCGCTCATGGCTATCCTTCCTTCTTACGCTGCGATGGTGCGGTCGAGGTTGGCGATTAATTGGTTCACGTGCTGGCGTTTGGTCAGGAGTTGTTCCCGATGCATCTTTAGGGCCTCAATGCTGTCGAACCCCGGATCGTACAACACCTGTCGAATGGCGGTCAGGCCGAGCCCCAGCTCACGGTAAAATAGGATGTGTTGGAACTGGTCCACCTGCGCCGGACCATAGAAGCGATAGCCCGCGGCACTAAGTCGGCTCGGTTTGAGCAGGCCAATGGCATCATAGTGCCGCAGGGTCCGTGCACTGATGCCGGCCATTGCCGCTGGCTCGTGCACGGTATATGCCATCGGTCCACCTCCTGACAACGCCACTGTAAACCTTGACCTTACGTCAAAGACAACACCGGCCTGGGACTTATTAGAACGGTTTGGGAATGCGGGGAACCCGAAGAAACCCCTGGGGAAATGGATGACAGTGGGAATATGAACACGTAGCCAACCAGGGCCTCATGGACAGAGACCAACCAGGGGAAACGTGGCGTCGCTGCGGGCGTGCTGGCGCTTTGGGGATGGTACGTGTTCCGGACGCATCCCCGGCACCTGGCGATCACCGTACGTGGTGTCCAATATCAACGAGGAACTCCGAGTGGGCGAACCAAACCGTTGTGCTTCGATGGGGCCCGCGAACGTTGTAGGGAACCGCTAGGAGATACCCTCAAGGGACACGCGCCAGGACATCAACGCTACAGAGGAAACCACACCCCCGCCAGTTTGGCCAGTGCGAACGCGAGCACAATGCCGGATACCGGCGCGATCATCCATCCCTTCACGATATTGGAAATGGCCTTCCATTCGATAGTGCCCGTGCCGCGGGCCAATCCGGCGCCGGTCATGGCTCCCACCAATGCTTGATTCATGGAGGTGAAGAAGCCGAAGCTGACGGCGAGCAGGACCACCAGGGCCTGCACCAGTTGCGCGGCACTGGCCATGGAGAGATCGACATGGACGATATCGAAGGCGACTTTCTGCAGCAAGGGTTTTCCCCAGGTGAGTACGCCGATGAAAAGACCGACACCGCCGACAAGACCGGCTGTCCAGAGGCTGAAGAGATGCGTCATAATGAACACCCCGGTAGCATTCGAGACGTCGTTGGCCCCCATGGTGAACGACGCGGCTGCGCCGACCACGACGAGGATGATGCTTAAGGTGCGTAGAACCGTCGCCTGGCGGGAGGCCTCGCCGGGTTTGAAGCCCACAATGCGATCGAGGCCGTGCGTGAAGAGGTAGCCCAGGCCCAACGCTACTAGGGGCGCCATGACCCAAATGACAGCCAGTTTCAAGATGGTGAGCCAATGCACCGGGATGCCGGCCCCCAGCGCCATCCCCACCACGCAAAAGACCAGGATCTGAATGGTGGAGGTGGGGATTTTCCGTGCGGTATAGATGGTGGTCAACAGAAAAGCGGCGACCACAATGACTAAGGCGGCCACGACCGTGACGTGCTGTGCGCTGATAATCTGCAGCCCTACGGTGGATTCCACGCGGTGGCTGGCCAACGCAGCGCCTGCCAGAGCCAAAACCGCCATCAATCCCAACGCCGGCCAAAGCTTAATGGATCGGGACCCATAGGGCATACCCATGCACGCGCCCGTATAGTGCGCGCCAATACTCCAGGCGAACGCCAACACAATGATGACGAGAATGACGGCTTCCAAAGACATCTCGATTCCTCCGTTCGTACGTCTAGTCGGTAATTTCTTCGAATAGTTCGCGGGCTTTCTGGCGGGCCTCCATCAGGACTTGGGTCCCCCGCGGGGTGGTGGTGTAGTACTTGCGGATCTTGCCATCCACCAGGCGCTCCTCCCGCGCCAGCAGGCCCTGGTTCTGCATGGAATGCAGGAGAGGGTAAAGCATGCCAGCACTGAGGTGGTATCCGTGGTGCGCCAATTCGTCCAGCATCCAGAGACCATAGATGGGCTCCTCGGCTGCATGATGGAGAATGTGGAGTTGAATGAACCCCAAAAACAACTTTCGCAGCACCCGGTCCTCGATGGCGTCCACCCCATTATCGTAATACGATTTCGAATTTCGATATCAATGGTATCATGACGACAACAGCCCGACTATCGATTGCGCCACCCAATGGATGTGGCCCGGCAATCATGGTGGCGTGATGCCGCGCCCGCGGTCCCTGCGATGGCAGTGCTCACAAAAAGCCATACGGTCCGGGCTAGCCGATAACGACAGGACGGTGGACACATGGACGAAGGGGCGCGCGGGGGGAATCAGGGGAATGGGCCAGTCATCGTCCTAACAGGCATCATGGCATCGGGCAAATCTACGGTGGCCGAACTTTTGGCAAACCGGTTCCCCCGTTCGCAAACTGATCGTGAACGGACGGACCTCCATCCGACCGGGCTGCTTTCCCGACGACGCCGCCGACCAATTGCGTCTGCGCTATGGTCTGACCGCGCAAGTGGCGGAGGGGTATGCCCGTGCGGGCTTCACCGTGGTCGTTCAGGACATCATAATTGGCGCGTTCCTATCCGAGTTCATTGCTTCCGTCCATCGTCGGCCTCTGGCCCTGGTGGTCTTAGCCCCTCGACCTGAGGTTGTAAGCCAGAGGGAAGCGGTCCGTCCGAAAACAGGCTATGCCGGCGGGTGGACGGTCGAGCGCCTGGATGCGGTGTTCCGCTCCACCACACCGCGTCGCGGCTTGTGGCTTGACACCTCCGAACAAACCCCGGCCGAGACCGTCGACGAGATATGGGACCGACTGACGGAGGCGTTCCTGTAAGCGCTTCGACGCGCCTCCAAAAAATGCGCCGGGTTTCCGGCGTCTTTACAGCTGGTTCAGCGCGGTCCAGAATCCGTACCCACAGGACGCTCGGGCCGGCATGACCGGCACCGCAGGGTGACGTCGTTATGTCAGTGTTGACGGCCAGATTTATTTCAGCGGGCAAGCACAGGCCTGCAACCAAAGGATTGCGTGCGGCGTTAGAGAGATATCGGGGCGCGGCGGAAACTTTTGGCAAGGGTCAGCGTCGGGGCGCTCACTTTAAGGGCAAGAAAGAGGGGCATTGAAATGAGGATGCGAAAAATGTGGCTCGTACCGGGAGCTGTGATGACGGCAGGCGTTTTGGCGGGCCTGGGGGGATTCTTGAGCCACCCGGCCAGCGCTGCCTCGGCGCCGGGGCCGACGGTGACAGTCGTGGGGTATGGTGTGGTCAATGTACCGCCGCCATCAACCAATGCGGGACCGCAACAGCTGCAAATCAGCTTTCAAGAGTCGGCCAACAGCGCGCCGGCAGTTCTCAGGCAACTGCACACGGATGAGGCCAAGGTCGAGGCACAGCTCGAGAAGGCTGGCGTGAGCGCCTCGGCTATCACTCATCAGGGACCGCCAAACTTTAATATCAACACCGGCGGCGGGTATCAGGCCAACGACACGCTGCAAGTGGATTTTCCCACCCTGTTCAAACTGGCCAACGTACTCCAGGCCAGCGGAGTGGCCAACGACAGTTACATTCAGAATGTATTCGCCAATTCGCTAAACCAGTCGTCATCCTCACCGACCTCGGCCGCCATGACAGCCGGGTACCAAGCTGCCTTTGCCAACGCCCAGCAAACGGCGGAGCAGATGGCGCAGGCCGACAACTTGCAGCTGGGGCAGGCGGTCAGTGTATCGCAAGGCAGCGGCGCCAACGGCGGTGGATGCTATCCCATGGGCGGATGCAGCCCCATGACGGGCAATCCGCCCATGGTCGGTCCAAACCAGCAGCTTGTCACCGTCACGGTCACCTATGACACCAATTCCTAATGGCGAGACGATGAGCATAGCGAAGACCATCGCGGGAGGGCATCGGTCTGTCCTCCTGCACGATTAGTCAGAAAATTGGGATTGCATGCCTCGGTGGTTCGGCATATAATCGCCACAAGCAATGGGGTCTGCTTCTCCGCCAGACTCGATCGTTAGTGGAGGAACCGTCAGATAGGGACTAATGACTCCTACCTCGTTTATGAAGGTCGTGCGTCGACCGGATGGACGGCGGTGGGGGTTTTTATTTTAGGCGTCAGCCGCCCCGCCCGTCGCCGGCGGGCGATGACCGGGATACGGCGGGCTGACATGGGGGTCTTGGGGCCGTGGCATAGAGCCGAAATGCCGTTGACTCGAACAATTGTGCAGGTGGGTGTCTAGGCCAGGTCAGCGCCCGGACACTAGGGCTCCATCCGGCGCCAGGGGGAAGTTCGTTGGTGTTGAGCATGTTGGGGGATCGGGGATCACGGGCAGGGAGGGCCGTGGGACATGAGAGGGAGGACCCTGGATGTCACCGAAAATTACTGGTCAGGCTTACCGGCTCCGGATTTATGTCGGCGAATCGGCTCATTGTCGCCACCAGCCGTTGTATCACGCTATTGTCTTGGAAGCTCGGAAGATGGGGCTCGCGGGAGCGACCGTGGTGCGCGCCATCGAGGGCTATGGTCCATCGAACCGGATTCATACCGCCAATCTCCTCGATTTGTCCGCGGATTTGCCCATGGTAATCGAAATCATTGACTCGGAAGAATACCTGACGCAGTTCCTGACGGTTCTTGACGACTTGGTGGACGGAGGACTCGTGACTATGGACCCGGTTCATGTCGTGCAATACGGCAAGGTTCGCCGTAATATCGCAGAAGACATTAGCTGACGCGAAGCCGTGCTAAGGCAGGCCGATACTCAGCTGTCGGCCCTGTGGTTGCCGGAGTGGCCGTTGCAGGGGGGGATCTCGTTTACGGATAGGAAACATACGGGTAGAGATTCCCGAGTTTTTGCATGCTATACTCAAGGCACAGCTAAATATTA
>JAJZBJ010000136.1 GCA_021798975.1 Bacillota bacterium
CGCGTGCGCCCATTCCGCCACTAAGCCGATATCCGTGACCCGCAGGAAGGGATTGGAGAAGTTCTCCACCACCACCGCTTTGGTACTGGGACGGAGCGCCCCGGCCAGGGCATCCAAGTCGTCGGTATCCACATAGGAGACCTCCACGCCCAATCGGCTGAACACGCCCCGCAGCACCCGCTGGGTTCCTCCTTGGCAGTCTCGGGTGACAATCAGGTGATCGCCCGCCGCAAACAGCAAGAATGCAGCCGTCAACGCCGCCATGCCGGACGAGAACGCGAATCCGCGGGCGCCGCCTTCCAATTCCGCCATGCCCTGTTCCAGAGCCTTCCGGGTCGGATTGCCGGAGCGCGCGTAGTCAAACTCCGGGGGGTTCCAGGGATCCGCTTGGTGGTAGGTGGTGGCCCGGTAGATGGGGGGCACCACGGCTTGACTGCCGGGATCCAGCTCGTGTCCGGTGTGGACAAATCGGGTATCTGCGGCGGGGTTCTTGGGGGTCATGATCGCTATCCTTTCACCGCGTTGAGCGCGCGGTCTAAGTCTTTCACGAGGTCATCCACATATTCCAATCCCACCGAGAGGCGCATGAGTCCCGGGATGATGCCCAGGGCCATCCGGATGTCCTCCGGGAACTCGCGGTGGGTTTCATTAAACGGATGGGTCACCAGCGACTCGGTGCCCCCCAGGGACACGGCCGGCAAGACCAGCCGCAGCGCGTCCATGAAGTCCGCATACCGGTCTGGACGCTTCAACTGGAACGACACCATGGCTCCCGGACCACGGCTCTGGGACGCGTGCAAGGCGCGTCCCGGATGATCCGCCAGACCCGGGTAGTACACCTGCGCGACCCCGGGATGCTCGGCCAAAAATGCTGCAATAGCTTGGGCGTTGGCTTCCTGGCGATCGATGCGGACGGCCAGCGTCTTGAGTCCGCGCATCACCAGCCAGGCATCAAAGGGCGCCAGCACCCCGCCTGTCGCGTTGGCCATGGCGGCGGCTTTTTGGGCGTGCTCGGCCGTTCGGGCAATCAGCGCTCCGGCCAACACATCGTTGTGGCCGGACAGATATTTGGTCACGCTATAGACCACGAAGTCGGCACCGAAGTCAAACGGCCGCTGCCGGAGCGGGGTCATAAAGGTGTTGTCGACCGCCAGCCAGGCCCCATGACGGTGGGCGATGTCTGCCGCGCCGGCCAAGTCGGTCACCATGAGCAGGGGATTGGACGGAGTCTCCACGAAGATGAGCCGGGTTCTGGTTGTCATGGCGGCTTCAATCTGCTGCAGATCGCGGGTGTCCACGAAGGAGGCCTTGAGGCCGAAACGCGCGAATAGGTCCACCAACACCCGGTAGGTGCCACCGTATAAGTCCTCGGTCAAAATAATGTGGTCACCGTGATTCAGGAGATGAAACAAGGCCACGATGGCGGCCATCCCCGACGAGAACAGGGAGGCCCCAGCCCCGCCTTCGAGCACAGCCAGTCCGTCCGATAGGCCGGTTCGGGTGGGGTTTTCTGTACGGGAATAATCGTAGCGCCCCAACTGACTGCCCGGGTGCTGATAGGTGACCGTTTGGTAAATGGGGGTGCTCACCGCTCCGTGCAGGGGGTCTTGTCCCACACCGATGTGCACCACTTGACTGGCAGGATGGAGTCGGTCGTCTGTCACAGCGATTCCTCGTTTCCGAAAAGAGTTTAGGGCTCAAGCAAAAATCGTTCTAAGGATTCCCGGGCTTGGGCTTCGCGACTCGCCGCCTGGACCATGTCTTGCGACAGGGCGTCTATCCAGGGGTACAAATCCAGCGGCTCGGTTTTGATGGCGACACCGCGCACCATTTTCACGCGGGTGGTATTGACGCGTCCCCGCTCGTTTTCCAACACGTACTGCCAAGGATCAAAGGTGACGGTGATGCGCCGCACCGGCGGGTTCTTTTGAAATAGGCCTCCGCGCCGATCGATCTGGACCCATTGCGGCACAGCCTGTTCCAGTTTCTTGGCTAAGACCTCGCTGAACACCGCCAAATCGCGCGTGTCCTGGCGGAGGCTGGCGGCTAATACATCAAATGAGAGTGCGTCGTCCACCATACCCGTCCCTTTCCGGAAAGTGATAGGCCGTCTAAACCTATTGAAGCTTCTGCCAGTATTGTGGGCGAAAGGGGAGTCGGTATCAAGCCCACAGACGGGCAGGGCGGTGATTATTCGGCGCAGACCGTGGGTGTACTCGGGTCTCGCGTCGGAGACACTATGGGACAAATTCCCTCCGGGAGGCGTCGTGCCGTGAACCTGAATATTTTCGCGCTGGGGCTGGGGGCGATGGCCGGATTGATGATGGCGGTGCAGGGAGCCATGAACGCCATGCTCACTAAGGCCATTGGAATTTTTGAGACCTCCCTCATCGTCAATCTGATGGGGTTCCTCATCTCGGGCGCCCTGGTACTCTTCGGTCTGGGCAGCGGCAACTTAGCCCGATATGCGGCGGTGCCGTGGTATGCCTCGTTAGGCGGAGTGCTCGCCGTCGGGATTATTTACGGCGTGTCCCTCTCCATTGCCAAAACG
Organism: Bacillota bacterium; assembly: GCA_021798975.1. Lineage (GTDB taxonomy): Bacteria > Bacillota > Sulfobacillia > Sulfobacillales > Sulfobacillaceae > Sulfobacillus_B. The sequence goes on from JAJZBJ010000136.1 coordinate 2,552, forward strand.
AGCGCCGCACCCGCCACGACCGCCATTGTCTTCGCGCAGATCCTCACAGCGGCCCTGCTCGACCAATTCGGGGTCTTCGGATTGCCCCAAGTCAGTTTCACATGGCTGAAGGGCGCCGGTATTGTCCTCTTGGTCGGCGGCGCCTACTTGGTCCTGCAATCGCGCTAAAGGCGCCTGCCAGGCATTGGCTGTATAACGCAGTCTCAGGTCAGTGATGCTGAGTGTTGGACATCAGAACGTGTACGGGAATGACGGCCGAGCGTTCGGATTCGAGGAGGGCCCCTTGGCACCACACACGCTGACTCAGGCGGAACTTGACGCGGCCCGCAAGTTGCTCAGTGCCGCACTTTTGGAAACCGAGAAGCTCACCCTATACGGAGAGGCCTGCCACGACCGTGACTTGAAGTCTTGGGCGCAGGCCGAACAAAAGAGGGCGCGTCAACGAGTCCGGGAGTTGTACACGCTGCTTGGCGGCTAGATGGGCGATGGGAGTGAGACGGATGCTAAGCGATCAGGCAATCACCACGGACATGCTGGAGATGTTATTGCACGATGGGCTTGATATGCTCGAGGCGTGTTACGGCACTTCCAACGCGGTGCTCCGACAACGCCTGATTCAATGGGTCGACCAAAACGAAAAAAGTCAATCCGCGCTGCTGGCTTTGGCCCTGAAGAAGGGATGGGCCCTGCCTTCTCCCGCGGCCGACACCGCGTCATTAGATTTTGTTCGCCAATTTTACGTAGAAGCCGTGAGCGCTTTACCGTCGCATTAGCGACCCCTTGACGTCAGAAAGGCCTGTGCTGCCGACCGCTGTAGGGATGTGGGCGCAAGTGCCGGGCCCCAACATACGGCAGAGCCGTCCTGGCTAGAACCCTACTTCACGCCGAGACGCATCCGATAACTGAACAGGATGGTCTGGGTCTCGGTACCGAAGTGGCGGCGAGCCGCCGTCTCTAGGGCACGGATCTCGGCCTCCAGGGAAATCTGAGCCTTGCGGAGCGTCTGATACCCGCCTTGGCTGAGGGCTAGTCCCACGAAGCGTTCCGCATCACACGGCTCGGGGTGGTGCAAGACGACCTCGCGCACAAAGCGAAAGAGACCGCTGCGGCGGATGGCGGCCAAGTGCTGGCTCTTATCTTGCTTGGCGATGGCGGGAAGTTGGGCTCTGCGGGTCTGGCTGACCCGGTCCACGGCATCCATGAATGCGGCGTAAGCGGCTTCCACTTCCCATCCGGCGATGGGCGGCCAGTCGCAGTCGTAGACGGCAAACACGCCGCCGGGTGTCAAAATGCGGGCGGCCTCGGCAAGGGTGGACTGAGGCTCCATCCAATGAAAGGACTGGGAACAGGTCACCACTTCTGCAGAGCTGCTGGGAAGCCCCGTTTCGTGGGCGTACCCGGGACGAAACGCCACAGGCGGCGGTGGGGTCCACAGGGCTAACTTCCGCTCGGCTTCGGACCGCATATCGTCAGAGGGTTCGATGCCGATAATCGAGTCGGCGCGTCCGACCCACGCAAAGGAGGAGAGGCCCGTGCCGGACCCCAGATCGACCACGCGGACCGGGGAGCCCCCTCCCAGGTAGCGGCAAATCGTATCCAGCACCGCTCCGGGGGCTTCCGGACGGTAGCGGTCATAGGTGTCGGCAAAACCTGTAAACCGGTCCACGTGCGCCTCGTCATACGGCCGTTCCACAGCGATTCCCTCCCAATAGTCGCTGACTTAACCATAACAGATTCATCCCGCGCCGCATTCCGGGAAGAGGCAGGAAGTTCCCGGATAAAGTCGAATGCAGAAGCAAGATGCTTTCGGAGAGGATGGACGGGATGCTGGCGATTGGAGCGGATGCGGTGCGGGAGGCGCTTTCCATGTCGGATTGCATCGCCCTCATGGGTGAAGTGCTGGCGGCTGTCTCTGCCGGAGAGGTTGAGCAGCCCGTTCGTACGGTCATGGAAATGGGCGACTCCGGCCATCTCATGGGCCTCATGCCCAGCTATTGGCGGACTCGCGGGATTGCGGGCTCCAAGGTCATTACGGTGGTACCCCACAATCATGAGGTGGGACTGCCCTCCCACCAAGGCGGAATTTTCGTGTTCCGGGCCGGCACCGGCGAGCCCCTGGCGGTGGTGGACGGCGAGTCCGTCACGGCTATCCGGACCGCGGCCGTGAGCGGCGTGGCGACGGATGTGCTGGCGCGCCCCGAGGCATCGCGGCTGGCCCTCATTGGCACCGGAACCCAGGCCCGGCAGCACTTTTTCGCCATGGCGGCGGTACGCCCGATCACCAGCGTCTCGATTTGGGGCCGTACGCGGGAGTATGCCGAGCGCTTGCGCGACGAGCTGCAGCCGCTTGGTGTGGCTGAGGTCGAGGTTGCGGAGAACGTGGCCGAGGCGGTCCAGGAGGCCGACATTGTGTGCACCGTGACCGCCTCGCGGGAACCGATTGTGGAGGGGCAGTGGCTCAAACCCGGCACGCATGTGAACGCCGTGGGGGCCTGCCGACCGGCCGATCGCGAGCTGGATTCGGCGCTCGTGCAGCGGGCCCGTCTCTACGTCGATTCGCGCCCGGCGGCCCAGCAGGAGGCGGGCGATTACCTGATCCCCTTGGCCGAGGGCGTTTTCGACCACCGACACATCGTCGGGGAAGTCGGCGAGGTGCTGGGTGGCCGCATCCCAGGCCGCCAGTCGGCCGACCAGATTACACTGTTCAAGTCGTTGGGGCTGGCTGTCGAGGACTTGGCCGCGGCGCACTATATCTATGAGAGAAGGCGGGGCGCATGAGTTCCGGGGATGATTTTGAATTGACGGCCGCGCAGGAGCAGCGGGCCGAGCGCCTGCATGGCGAGGCGACGATTATCGACATGCTGTTTCAAGGGCCCCTGTCGCCAGTGGCGATTCCGGATAACTTGGCGGACGAACTGCTCACGCTCTGCGAACCGTATCGTGACGAGCCCCGCGTATACGCGGGCATGTCCTCCAAGCTGATTGCCCGTTGGGCGGCCGCAGGGCGCATCCCGGCTTTTAGGGAGGAGTGGTACGCCTCGGGAATCACGGCTGGCAACCGCCAAGTCGATCCGTCGACGCTGGAGCGCTTGGTGGCCAGCATGGGAGAGGTTGACCGGCAGTTTGATGCCTTCGATTGGCTCATCAAAGCCCGGTCGGCGGAAGATATCCGCCGCGCCAAGCGGGACGGCCTCAAAGCCGGCATTATTTCCGCCCAGGAGACGGTGGGTCTGGGCACCGACTTGGATCTGTTGGACGCCCTCTATGACTTTGGCATGCGCGTGCTGCAACTAACCTACAACACCCAAAACTTTGTCGGATCGGGATGCGCGGAAGCCCATGACGGCGGCGTCTCCAATTTTGGCCGGCGTTTTATAGCCCGGATGAACGACCTAGGCATGGTGGTAGATACCGGGCATTCGGGACGCCGGACCACGCTGGATGCCTGCCGCTATTCGAAAGCGCCCGTCATTGCCTCGCATACCGCGGCCGAGGCCGTATATCCGCACATGCGGGCCAAGAGTGATGAGGAGCTCCGCGCCATCGCCGACACCGGAGGCGTCATCGGCGTCTTTGCCATGCCGTGGTTTATTCACGAGGATCCGCGCCACACCACCATGGAGCATGTGCTGAATCATATCGACTATGTCGCCGGCGTGGCTGGGATTGATCATGTGGGCATCGGTACGGACTGGCCCATGAGTGATGTCACCTGGTCGCTGGTCTTTTTCAAGGAGCACATCGCGCCCAAGCTGGGGTTTGCTCCCGGGACCGGCCCATCGACCGAGACGGTGCGGGGATTCGAGCGCTACGGCCGCTTTATCAACTTTACCCGCGGTCTGGTCTCGCGCGGGTATAGCGATGCGGACATCATGAAGATTCTGGGCGGAAACTGGCTAAGGGTATTTGAAGCGGTATGCGGATGAGGCGGGAAGGAGAATCCACAGTGGCGCAGCATCACCAGGGCGGATTATTTGAGACGGCGTTTGCGTTCTATTGCGCCGGCGTATACACCGGGCGGGTGCGGTTCCGGCCGGACGGGGTGCGGCTGGCGGGGGTAGACCTGCGTCAGCGCACCCAACTGCAGGAAGACTGGGTTTTGGAGTCGGCGCCCTATGCGCTTAAACTGACGGAACTCCAAAAACACTTGCGGGACTATGACGAGGCCGAGTGGTCGGGCGACGACGTGCGGTTGGCCCACGGCGCGCGGTTTATCCCCTCCGCGGAGCTGGAGGGCTCCAAAGATGGGCATGCGGCCACGGCTCAGCTATGGGCGCGGCGCGATGACACCGCCGTCGACGTGGTGACGCTGGACGGGCGGGTCATCGCCTTTGTCATGCCGTATCGGTACGGCATGGAGGTGCTGGTCAAAGAGGGCTTGGAATCCCTGACCCCCCTGACCGTCTATGACCACCCGCAGCTCTCCAAGCCGCTCTACGGGGTGAACCATTTGGGCACCTTTCTGGTGCCCATGCGGGATGGGGTGCGGCTTGCCACAGACGTGTACTTGCCGGAGGGGGCCGCCCCCGCAACGCCGTTTCCGACGATTTTGGTCCGCACCTGCTATGATCGCCAGCGCAATCAGCAGGCCTTCATGCGCTGGGCTAACCGGGGCTATGCGGTGGTGAATCAGGATGTGCGCGGCCGGTCGGACTCCGAAGGGGATCTCGTGCCATTCTATTATGAGCGGGACGACGGCAGCGACACCATGGACTGGATTGCCGATCAGCCGTGGTCGAACGGGTCGATAGGGACGTGGGGCGCCTCATACCTCGGCTATGTGGCGGTAGCCGGCGCCACCAGCGGGAACCCGCACTTGAAGGCCGTGGTCGACGAAGTGAATGTGGGATCGCCCTTTGTGGATACCGTGCGGCGGGGCGGGACGCTGTGTTCGTGGCCGCTCTTGTCCTGGACCTTGGCTCAATCGGTAAGCAACCGGACCGACTTTGACGTCTTCGGCGGCATCACCGTCAGTCCCCAAGAGGCGGTGGACGCGCGGCCCATCACCGATATTCCGCGCCAGATGATTGGGAAGAATTCAGGTCCCTGGGACATCTGGAGCGAGCATCCCGACTACGACGAGTTCTGGCGGAATTGCACCTTCACGGAACGGGGCCACCAGGTTCATGCGCCCATGTTGGTCATATCCGGCTGGTTTGACGGAGATTCGGCGGGCGTGTCCGAGACCTGGCGGATGTTGACTGAACATGATGTGCCCCACCGTAAAATCTGGCTGGGGGCCTGGGAGCATAATCCCAACCGGGCGCGGGACTTGGGGCCGCTGCACTTCTCCAATGATGCAGTGGTCTACCACTATGATGTCCAAGTGCTGCGCTGGTTCGACCGGTTCTTAAAGGAGATCCCCAATGGCATTGAGGGGGAGCCGCGGGCCGCGTTCTATGTTATGGGGGAGAACCGCTGGCGTGAATCCCGGGATTGGCCGCCGGTGGAAGCGCGCAGCATGGAATGGCGCTTGGGAAGCGGCGGGCATGCGAAT
>JAJZBJ010000137.1 GCA_021798975.1 Bacillota bacterium
CCCCGCCCGCGTCTCGCCCCGGTCTCCGGGTTTTGTCACAACAGTTGTCGTTGCGACAATCATTTAATAATCATACACCAAATGGTGCGGATGTGAGTGGAAATCGCAAAAAAAATCGGTCGATGCCTATGGAACTGCGCCCGTATCCGGCCTGGCACGGCGCCACAAATCGTGTGCGTCTGTCGTTAGTGCGCGCTCCATACGGCTCGGCCATGCGCTCGGCTGGCAAGCGGACCCGATTATGGAATGCCTAGGGCATCGGCCCACTCCTCGGGATCGAACCCTTGATGGATCTCGCGATTGTTGATAACCAGTACAGGAGTTCCATGGACGCCGTGATGATGATGCATGAGTTCGACCATGTCATCAGGATGGGCCAGCACATCTAGGCTGCGGTAGCGGATGCCGTGATCGTCGAGGAAGTTCATGGCGCTCTCGCACGTCCCGCAATACGGCGTAAAATACAGTGAGACCTGGTTCTGCACCAGCAATCCGCCCCCGTATTGGTGTGGTCACCATCGTTCCACCAACTGCCTCTCCGTATGCAGGTCTCTCGTGCTTTAGCGTGGACTGGCCCAACCACACAGTGTGCCGCCGGTCATTCCCGCCATGCTGGCCATCATAATCGGCATCATTGCGCCAGGGTCTAAGAAAGCGCGCACCAGAATGCCGCCCAATAGTCCACCCGCTGTCCTGCCTACCATGCAACCCATGCTCCAATCCGACGGCGGCGCGTCTCTGGAGGGCCACAACAGCCACGGCACAACGATGGGTACGACCAACGCCACGACGACACAAGCCACTTCGTGATTGGGGAGGAGACACCAAGCGGCCACAACGCTAGGGGCGGCAACCCCCAGAGACGCCAGCAGGCCTGGGCGAAGCACAATCTTCTGCCGCATAATCCCGCCTCCTTGGTGTCGTCCCGACACCATATGCAGCAGCAGTCGGGGTCATGCCGGGTCTTCTTGACGCGACTGGGAACCCGGTACAATGCGCTAAGGAGGGCCAACCATGCAGAAGACCGTAATTGTATACCACCAGCCAGGATGACGGACATCCCTAGATGAGACGGCTTTCTCAAATCGGTGCGACGTTTGAAGCGCGGGATGTCATAGAAAACAGCGAGTGGCTGGATGAGCTGATGGAGTTGGGCGGGCGATAACCCACGACTCGAAATGTGCCCCTTAGGTGCGCTATGCTAGTGAGGAGACTGACGGGTGTTCCTAAGATGAGGTGTGCTGTCCGGACGGCACCGCACTAGGACGCCCTGTGGAGGGAGCTATTCGATGCGATTTATCGGCATATGGTTTACGGTAGGAGCCCTGGTGCTGGCTGGAATATTCGGCGGCTGGTCAATGCATGCCTATGCGGGCTGCGCGGCGGTGCCCACCGGCGCAAACTGCCTCTATGATCGTCACATGTTCTCCATCGCACTTTTGGTGTTTATGGCTTCCCTAGCAGGGATTGGGGCCTATCTCACCACCAAGTCCCATCACGCCTAAAGACAACCGAGGGGATGACGGCGGCCGCCGGTCCCCTCACCTCCTTCTCGACCGTACATCTACCAGCGGTCGTGAACAATCTGGTGCACATGCTGGATGCAATCTCCCCGGTGCTGGGACGATCGAATGATATAAAGCAGGTCGGCCGACACTTCCGCGGCAGGCCAATACCCCCAAAAGGCCGGGCCTGGGTCACCCGCCTCCAGGTATCCGTCTAACACGTGCCGGCGGTCTTCGGGACTGGGCCACGGAACCAGGTCGTCGGCCGGATGGCCGATATAGGCGTCTCCAAAGTCAATGAGTCCGGTGAAGAGTCCCGTTTCAGGGTCTACAAAGGTGTGTGTGGGACCCGGATTGCTGTGCACGGCCACGCCCGGCGAGTCCCGAGGGATATTCCGCACGGCCCTCTCGATCAGCTCGTTCACAGTCCACGGCCAGGGCCATGCGATCCCGTGCTTTGCCATAGCCTCGGCATACTCGCTGAAGTCTTGCGAGATCGTGGTCTGCAGGTCGTCTGGTATGTACTCTTCCGGGAAAAGCCCCGAATCCCTGAGCGGGCCCTGAGGAACAGCATGGATTTGACGCAGTGTGCGGCCCAAGGTCCTCAGCATCTCTGGGCGGCGTGCATCGGGTACCGCCGTACGCACCACCGCGTCTCCGACCATACGGGTCATGAGCGTATACTCGACATCTGCCTCCCGCCCGTATCCAATTACCCGCGGGACGGACATGTCAGGCGCCGTGCGTGCGAGATGTTGGAGAAACTCCACTTCTTTACCCAGACTTGTCCACGATCGCAGCTGCGGCGGCCGCTGCACTTTCATCGCCAGCTGATCGTCAATGAGATAGACGCGCGCCTCCCCGCCTGATTCGTCGATACCGGTCACCGCCCGCGCAGGAGGTTCGTGCTGACGCGCTAATCCCAACACCTGGTCTGGAGCCAAAATCGGGTCAGGTGCAGTGGGCTGATAGTACTCCCGAATAATCACAGTCAGGACCTCCTTTTCCAGATGCGCTGGATTCGTTTATCCAGCCATAAGTTGGGAGAGCCAGTGCCCCCCCAACGCGATCGCTGCTACCGACCATAGCATACCGCCCAGGGTTGTCCAAAAGGTAAAGCGGGGATTAAAGCCTAGACTTTCTCCCACCGCAATGGCCACATAGGCACCGATGAAGGGCGACATTAGGACAAAGACAACGGGTCCCCAGCGTTGATAACGCTGAACGCGTTGATGGGCCCGAGCAACGTGTTTACGGGCCCATGGCCAAGCGTGAACCACAGAGTCTAGGATGATGGTGAGCAAGGGAATGGGTGCCAGGTTGGCGAGTACACTGACCAGAGCTCCGGCCACGAGAGGATAGCGCATAGCCGCTGCCTCTACCGCCGCCGGCTGGGCTTCCAACGTGAGAGCCGTGCCGATTAAGGACGCGGTTTGAACGGGTCGATGCAGATGGTACCCCACTAGAAGAGCAGCCACAATGGCCGCTGTACCCATCCCTATAGACGTTAGCCAACGGTTTAGTGCGGTCTTCCCTCTCATCGGCGACTTGGCTCCCCCTGAGGCATCTCTAGGACTGACTGGCTGGACCCTTGACGTCTGGGCGGGCCACTGTGATGTAACCGACCATGACAACGATGGCGGAGACGAGGATCCCGGCGACCGGCCCATGACCATAGCCAAGCCCCCCAATGCGCGCGGGCGTACCGAGCCAGTCGGCGAACGAGGCGCCCAGGGGGCGAGTCAGAAGATAGGCGGTCCAAAACGCCAGGAGCGCGTGTAGGCGCAAGTGGAAGTACAGGATTCCGGGAATGGCGAACAAAGCCCCGAATACCATGCCAGACACGAGGGCGCCAAGATGCCGGGCGGCGGCGGCCGCCGTCCCCAAGGCAAACGTGGTCAGCACCGTCGCCCAGTAGAACAGCTCCCGTCGTTTAGGGATGATGCTGTGAATGGACAGGGTGCCTTCTGCTGCCCACCACCCCAACAGGACGGCGCCGAGAAGGACCGCACGGGCGGCGCTGGAATATAAGTAAGGGACGTCCAGTGCGACGTGCGTGGCGTTCGCGGCCATGGTTCCGAAAACGGCGACCATGGCGACCGCAAACCAGTACACCGGTGCGGTATAGCCCTTCGCTTTCACTTGGACCAGCAGGGATGCGGCAAATACCACGGCTCCATTTACGACCGCCGCGTACGGATTCATGTGATGAACCAAGAAGTCGGACAAGGCTTCCCCCATGGCGGTCGTCAGCAAGTTGATGATCCAAAAGTCACCGCTGATTTTTTCCGGCACCTTGGAGACCTGGGGTCGGCCGTCTAGTCGGATCGTCGGCACTTCTTCTCGCAACACCTGGTATCGCCGCCTTTCTGACTCCCATGCTCGTTAGAAGAGCGTGGCAACCCTCCTGTTGGCTGCAAGCCGGGTTGCCCAAGACGCGACGAGGAGCCGCTTGGATGCGCGGCTCCTCCGTGGGCGTCTTTCGACAAAAACCTACATGCCGTGACTAGACTCGTGCCCACGGCTGGGCAAAGTCCGGGGCCTCTTGAATGACATCTTGAACGGCAGTAGGCCAGCCTCTGACAAAAACGGACCGATGATGGGCATGACCAAAGCACCAAGAATCAAGGACGGCAGGACTGCCAAAAACAACATCAGGTAGAACGCTTGCACACCATTTCCCCCCTCAGACGCGAACATTAAACAGTGTTCTTAGATTATCACATTTTCCACCCGCAAGGGTTCACCCCACACGCCACGATAAAACAAAGCGGTCAAGAAGAGGGCGGCGCTGAGCAGAACCAGACAGGGCCCATATGGGCCCACTATGGCCCGAATGGGTCGTGCCCCTGGCATTCGCACGGCCGGTTGCTTCCCGTGGGATAAGCCTGCGGCGTGAGCGGCGGACGCCGACAGAGGACCGGTGAAAGCGGTGGTCAGGACGAACCCGCCGATGTGCATCGTGACATCAATCGGGGCCTGACGCCAGACCGCCAGTAGAAACTGAGACACATTGCCTACCACATTGCTTCCGCGCCTGCACATGCCACTCCGCAACACCCCCTGGGCGGCAGCATGTCCGACCCCTTCCCCATTCAAGCAGATAAAACGGCGCGAACATGGCGTTCGCGCCCTAGACCTTTTTGCGGTTAAGCGACCTCGTAGCCCGCGGCTTTGACCGCTTCCTTCAACTGCTCGAGCGAGGTGTGCTGGGGGTCGTAGGTGACCTGTGCTTTCTCATCCTCCAGAGTCACCTTGGCCAGTTTGACCCCGTCAACCCCTTTCAGCGCTTCGGTCACGCTGTTTACGCAGTTTCCGCAGGTCATGCCTTTAACGGTAAATTCGGTTCGCTCCATCGTTCCAATCTCCTTTTCGATGAATTCAAAAGCAGCGAGTTGGTCACCACCGTGACAGAGCTGAAGGCCATTGCCGCCCCTGCAATCATGGGCGACAGGACACCCAACGCCGCCAACGGAATCATCAACACGTTGTAAAAAAGCGCCCAGAAGAGGTTCTGCCGGATTTTCCCGATGGTCTTTTGGCTTATCGCCAGTGCTTGCAGAACCGCACCCACCTCTGAGCGCATTAACGTGACGTCGGCGGTCTCTTGTGCGACATCGGTCGCCGACGACACGGCCATGCCAATGTACGCTCGGGCCAGCGCTGGTGCATCATTAATGCCGTCCCCAACCATGGCGGCCCGGATCCCCTGCTGGTCGGCCGCCTGAATCCACTCAGCTTTGGCTTGAGGTGAGAGCTCGGCATGGACTTCCGGGATGCCCAACTGCTGGGCGACCCGCTCGGCGGTGGCCGACCGGTCTCCGGTGAGCATCACGGTACGGATCCCCTGCGCAGTGAGTCGGTCAATGGCCCGTCGGGCATCGGGACGCAGGCGATCGGCAATAACCAATCCCCCGAGGACGGCGTCTTGCTGGGCCACCCATACCACGGTTCGGCCCCTTCCTTCCTCCGGCAGAAGCGCCCGCTGCAAGAGGTCCGGGATGGCAATCCCGTAGTTGTCCAGAAGCTTGGCGCTGCCGACCAACACCGTTTCTCCGTCTAGGAATCCCGCCATGCCCAATCCTTCTTCCGTATAGACGTCGTCCACGGGGGCCAGCGGGTTGGCTTCCGCGGCTTGCATAATAGCCCTCCCCAGGGGATGATTGGACGTCTGTTCCAATGCTCCCGCCACGGCCAACAGATGAGTGGCGGACACCCCATCGACGGTCTCCCAGCGTTCTACTGCGGGCCGGCCTTCCGTTAAGGTGCCGGTTTTGTCCAGAGCTACCAGATTAACTTGTGCGGTGCGCTCCAGCGCCTCGCCATTCCGAAACAAGACCCCCAAACGAGCGCCCATGCCGCTTCCCACCATGACCGCCGTGGGAGTCGCCAAGCCCAATGAGCAGGGACACGCCACCACCAGAACGGCCACCGCCCGCAACAGAGCTACCCTAAGGTCGCCCGTCAACAGGGCATTGCCGGCAAAGGTCAAGGCTGCCATGGCTAACACGATGGGTACGAACACGTTGGCCACCCGGTCAGCGAACTGCTGAATGGGTGGCTTGGCCGCCTGCGCTTGTTCGACGGCGGCCACGATCTGGGCCAAGACTGTGTCTCGACCCACTCGAGTCGCCTCCATAACAAACGAACGAGGACCGCGATGGACCGTACCGGCTGCGACCGGGTCGCCAGAACCCTTGCGCTTCAGTTCGGGCTCTCCGGTCAGCATGGATTCATCCAGCACTCCGTCTCCCCGACTTACCTGGCCGTCGACCGGAATGCGGTCTCCCGACCGGATTTCGAGGTGTTGGCCGCACGCGATGGATTCCACCGGGATCTGGGAAATCTGGCCGTCTGGGGCGACAAGCCGTGCGGTTTTCGGGGTTAGGGCGAGGAGCTCGCGAATCGCTTCCGACGTTTTTCCCTTCGCTACGGCCTCCAAGTATTTGCCCACCAGTATCAACGTGATGACCGTTGCCGAGGTGTCAAAATACAGGGGAGCATGGGCGAACAGTCCGTACAGCGACACAATCCAGGCTGCCAGGGTGCCGGTCGCCACCAGGACGTCCATGTTGGCGTTGCCATGCCTGACATTCAGCCATGCACGCCGTGTGAAGGAGTAACCCGGTCCCCATTGAACAATACTGGCCGCACCGAACTCCAGCCACGGGTTGGTAAACCAGACAGGTCCGACGCCTAGAAACATCCGCGCCATGGCAGCCCACAGCGGCAAGGTGAACAACACCGAGACGGCCAGCCGCCGCCGTGCAGCCCGAAACTCCTCGTAGCGGGGATCGCCTCCGGTCTCCGTGTTGTCGAGGCGTGCCGTGAGCCCGGATTTTTTCAAAGCCTCCAGCAGATCGTCGTCAGGGGCCAGTCCCCGCACACGCTCAACAGCCACCGTTCCCTTGGCAGCATTAACCTGCACCGAACCCACACCGGGGACCTGCGACAATGCCCGTTCTGATCTTTCCCGCACAGGCGCTTCTTCGAGCCCAGCTACCCCCAAGACGCGTTGCTCCATGCGCACTTGGTATCCAGCTTGGTTGACGGCTCGGACAAAGTCTTTGGTGCCCGCGGATTGGGGGTCAAAGAACACGTGCGCGCGTTCCAAGGCCAAATTGACCTCGGCTTGGCTCACCCCCGGAACCCCCTCGAGCGCCTTTTCCACGTGATGGACGCAACTGGCGCAGGTCATGCCGGCGACCTCCAACTGTACTTCGGCAGGTGGGGCGTAGGGATGTTGTGCGGTGTCAGCCATGATAATCCCTCCTTAGCGGCGAATGACCTTCCGAACCACGGCAATTAGGTCTTCAATGGTCTCGTCGCCTTGGTGCTGCTCGATAGCGTCCCTGACACAGCCGTTGATGTGGGACCGGAGTAGTATGAGGGACACTTCGTCCATGGCGGCCGTCACAGCCGACACTTGCTGCAGAATATCAGGGCAGTAGCGGCCGTCCTCCACCATCCGCATGATGCCTTTTATCTGACCATCGGCGCGCTTTAACCGCGCCAACAAGTTGTCTTTGTCCTGCTCATACTGATACATAGACAGCCCCCGTCCTACTCATACTCCCTACCTGTATATTACCCCCCGCATGACTTCGTGCAACCCTTATTACGGCAATAGTGTCCGCCATCGCCTGGCCTCATACCAAAATGCCACCGGGCGTTGCTTCCATCGCGACACGGGCATGCTATAGCCATACTGAGGGAAAAGGATACACGTCATGAAGATCACTGGACTCGCCCGGTGGGGGCTCACCCACCAAGTATTTAAATCGGCCTTAGCCGCGTCTGCCGCCTACGCGGTGTGCGCTCGTCTGCTCGACCACCGGTTTCCCGTGTTCGGTCCTATGGCAGCCCTGTTGACAATCCAAATTAACGTCTTCAATTCATTCTCGCGCGGTGTGCAACGCGTTGTAGCCATCCTTGTGGGGATCGGCGTGGCCATGTTT
>JAJZBJ010000138.1 GCA_021798975.1 Bacillota bacterium
CCGCCGGATCGTGATGTCCCCCTCAATCCTTCCCCGACGCGCATCGAGTTGGCCCTGCAGTTGTCGGACATACGCCTCGATCCGACGAGCTTTTGACCCCCGTCGACGTCGGCACATATTTCCTTAAAAGGCATAAGGTGGAGACACAAGTCATGTGAGGTGAGAGATGATGGCACGTTTTGACGATACGTTTGCACCGTATCACCCCTTCGGGAGCCGGAATCTGAGTGCCGGAGCCGCTGGCACCGATGTCGCGGTGCTGCAATCCGTCTACAACCTGATGCTTCAGGTCATGAATCCACCTCAGGGGCCGTTGGGGAGCCCAATTACCATCGATGGCCACTATGGTTCGGCCACCATGCAGGCGGTCAAGAACATTCAAAGCTATTTTGGCTTGTCCGTCGACGGCATCGCTGGTCCCAACACCTTCTTCGCGTTCGGCCAGGGGGTCGGATCGCACACCACCTATGGCGGTCCCGTTTACGGAAGCCGCGAACGCTCCGTCGGTGACAGCGGCGGTGATGTCACGATTCTGCAAAATCGCCTGAACTGTTTCACTTACGCCAACCTCATCCAACGGCCGGCCGACGGCATGTTTGATTCCCGGACCTCCGACGCGGTGACGGCATTCAAGAAGGATGCCGAGCTTAACGGCGATACCGGATTTCCCGACAACGCCGTCGCCGGCTACGGATTCTATGACGCGACATGGCTTTACACCTTCGCCGGCGGGCGCGCCATTGAGAGCGGACGCAACGGATTCGATGTGGTCTACGTGCAGATTATTCTATCCCGACTGACCTACTACTCCGGGCGGATTACGGGCTATTATGACACTGCGACCCGTTCCGCGGTGATCCGGTTTCAAACCGACAGAGGTCTCACGCCAGACGGGATTGTTGGCCCTGTCACCTTCTATCGGCTGGGTCGCAGCAACAACGTGCCGGCACCCTCGCCGCTGCCCATCTCCTGGCCGCCAGGGGCCGCACCCCAGGTGACAGTGTGCTCGGTAGCACTGGTCAGCACGTCGACCCTGCACCCCTATGGCGTGGCATCACAGGTCATCGAGCGGGAGAACGGTTTTGAGAGCCTCGACGTGGTCATCAATGGAATTAATCCACCATCCAACTATGGCAGCTTCGACGCCTATCGCTTTACCTTGACCGATCCCAACACCGGCATGGTGGCCGCCAATGGCAACATGCTGCGCGTGTCAACCAGCGTCAATCCGGCGGACTGGGCGGGCGCATACTCGGCCGGTGTGCGAATCATCCCCAAGGGCATGGTCGAGGTCTATCCGCTCAATACCACAACGGGAGCACTGGGCCCGCTGTTGTTCCAAGGCAACCTGGCGGACTGCCACTAGTGCACGACGCCGTTGGCACCGTGTTCATCCCATCAAGGCACACCCTGCTCCGGGATTCCATGTCATGTCAGCATACCCAATTTATCGGAGGTGTGGAAATGCCCATCGGGCCTCTTCCCCCCGGCTGCATCGCTGTCTGCGCGCCGGAGGCAATCGACGTCACCCAGGACATACCTGTCTTTAGTGGCCTGGTACAGTTTTCCAGCGACGGAGTCACTCTCTCCAATGTCGTCGTCACCAGTTGCACCGTCACCGGCGTCTTCTTCACGGAGGTGTCCCCCCCGCGCGATCGGAATTACTGTGGCGGTCTCCCTGGACATCACCTTTGAGGGAACTATTGGCGGATTCACGTTCCATGGTTCAGCCACTGTCGAGGGACAAATCTTCTTCACCGAGGTATTGCTCCCGACCCACGGTGCAACTCTCATCTCTCCACCCGACTGTGCTGGCAACTTTACGTGCACGGCCCGGTATGCCGGCCTCGATGCCACGTCCGGCATGCAGCAGTTTACGGTGCGCCTGGTCGGGGATGTGACCTGCGTCGCCTGCCCCCGATCCCGTACGTCATCGTTCAAGCCTGCCCACCGGCAGCAGAATAGGAGGAATACTCATGGCCATGCCCGATCAGCCGTGCCAAGAACTCTGCACCGCCATCGCCAGCGTAGCCACATCGTCCGTGCAAATGACCGGGGTCTGCGACTACAGAGTGTCCAACCCGTTGGAGGATGTGACAGTCACCGGGTGCACCATCCAAGAATCATCCGCCTCACCCATCAGCGACTCGCAGGCCTTGGTATCGGCCAACGTGTCGGTGGAATTTACCGCTGTAGAAGCGTCCAGCGGCATCCATTTCAGCGCGGAGTGCCAGACACACATGAGCGTTGTCGTCACCCTCTTCAATCCACCCGCAACCCTGTCCGACCAGTTGCCATGCACGTTGTCGCTGAGTTGCACTGCCCGGTACGGCGGGTACGTCCCTCATTTGACCCCGGAGATCCCGATTGGTGCGGAGGAGTTCATCATCACAGGCACCGGCACCCTCTCCTGTCCCAACTGCCAGCCTGCCGTGGTTAACGTGCAGTTGTGTCCGACTGTCGGCTAACGAAATACTGGGCCTCCCACCGTTTGGAAGGCCCGCCCTTTCCTCTCACCATCGTCCGTCCCATCGTATGCACCACGCCGCGGCAGTCTGGCGCCCCTGTTGAAGCTCAGGTGCTGCCCCCAGGGAATTCGATGCCCTTATTGAAGGAACTTTCTGCCTTTGCCGAGAACTGGGAGGTAAGCACTTGTTAGGCGGATCCTGCGTGTCGCAGTCTCGATCGATGCCGGACCGTGCCGCCTTAGCAATGTATTGTGCAAGCGAAACCCCAGGGGACCCGGTTTGTCGATCCAGGAGGCGCCTGGGGCTGTCTTTATTCCACAGGAAAGGAAGCGGAACATGGTGAAACACCTCTTACGCCGTTTCGCTGTCGCGGCTGTGGCCGTGGCGTCATCGGTGGCGATGGCCGGGTGCGGCGGCTCGGCATTAGCATCGCCGCACCACAGCAGTGCTGTCAGCCGCAAACCCCTGGTCATCGGACTCGCGACGGGGGCTCAGATGAATTGGTGGCCGCCTCTGCAATCGGCGACGGCCTGTGGTGACTTGTTCGGCGGGGGCGGTTTAAATGGTCCCCAACCGTATCAGCCGCTCTTGATGATTAGCGGCAAGGACAACATCGACTACGCGGCCTCGCTGGCGTCCAAGATTACTCCCAGCGATGGGAATAAAGTGTTCACGGTGTCGTTAAATCCCAAGTGGCACTGGTCGAACGGCCAAGCCGTGACGGCGGCTCAGGTAGCCTATGAGTGGGATCTCATCAAGGCGAGCACCGCCAAGTCCTCCACGTTCGCGTACTGCTTTGTGGGAACGGGCGGGGTCCCGACCGATTGGAAAAGTGTGGTCGCTACCGGGAAGGACACGTTCCGGGTGACGCTCACGCAATCCGTCAATCCACAGTGGTTTGAGTTGAATGGACTGAGCCAGCTCACGGCGATTCCTCCGGTGCTGCAAAAGTACGGGACCCACTACAGCCAAGAACTGAACTGGCTGAAGAGCATTAGCAATTCGCCGATGAACCCGGTCTATCAAGTGGTGGACGGGCCCTACCGCATCGCCAAGGTGGTACCCAACAACTACTGGAAATACGAGGCCAACCCCCACTACGACGGACCCAACAAGCCCCAAATCAAGACGGTCATTTTTGAGTATGAAGCCTCGGAATCGGCCACGTTCTTGGGGCTCAAGAACGGAACACTCGCCTTTGCTGCGCTGCCGTTCAGCTACTATGGCGAGGCCAAGAAACTGCCCGGCTACAAGGTGGTGCCGGAGCCGTTCTTCGGGTTTACCGGACTGACGTTGAACCAGCATGCGGCGGCCGGCGCGGCGGGCAAGCTATTTTCCCAGCTCTACATTCGCGAAGCCCTGCAGATGGGCATCAACCAACCCCAGTACGTTAAAGGCATCTTGCATGGGCTGGGCGTGGTGAATAACAGTCCCGTGCCCACAAAGCCTGGCAATGCCTATGAGGACAAGGCGATTGGGACGCCTTATGCCTTCAATCCCGCTAAGGGCAAGAAGCTGTTGGAAGCCCACGGCTGGAGGATGAAGAACGGCATCATGCAACAAGGCGGCCAATCCTTGACCTTCACGATGATGTACGACACCGGCAACAGTGCACTGCAGGATGAGGCTGAGCTGATGCAGCAGGCCTGGATGCAAGAAGGCATCAAGGTCAACTTGGCTCCGCAGAACCCGCAGACCTTGAGCGGCATTGTGGGCACCCCGACACAAGTCGGGAAGTGGCAAATGGCGCTGGGCGTTTACGGCTGGGGTTATGGGCCGGACTTCTACCCCTCGGGGGACGGGATTTTCAACACCGGAGCCGGGTACAACATCATGGGCTACAGCAGCCACACTATGGACCACTTGATTGCCCTAACCGCAGCGGGAGGGGGATCGCCGGCCCATATCAAGGCGCAGATGAACGCCTACCTCAGCTATGCCGCGAAGCAATTGCCGGTATTGTGGCTACCCAACTCGGATGACCTGGAAGTGGTCAGCACCCATCTCAAGAACTTCACCCAAGACTGGAACACGGTACAGCAATTTGTACCGACCAACGACTTGGCGTGGAAGTAACATCGTCGGGGTAACCCCGGGCGCCTGTCGGCGCCCGGTTTTGCCGTCCGAAAGGGGACGTGTTCGTGGAAGAACTCACACAGGCGTTCAAAGCACAATCGCCTTTAGGATCCGATTTCACCTACCTTAACGCCGGGACTCTGGCCCCCACCCTTAATGTGGTGCAGGAATTTGTCAGCGGCCTATATCGCCATTGGCAGGCGCGGGGACCCGGTGCGGCGATGGGAGGCGGGGAGGCCAACGGCTATTTTGACCTGATGGTCTGGAATGATCGCGCGCGGCACCGCATTGCCGAGTGGATGGGGACCGATCCCCAATCCATCGCTCTGACCGGGAATGCCACCGACGGGGCCAACTTGGCGTTGACCAGCTTCCGCTGGCAGCCGGGTGACCGGATTTGCTTGAGCAGCGACGAGCATGAAGCCCTGCGGTATCCCATCCAGCGGCTCATCGAGCAGTATGGGGTCGAAGCCGACGTTGTGCCGTTTCCACCCGAAGGCGGGGAGGCCGCGTTTGCGGAGCAGCTGGCCCGGCACATAAAGCCGAGGACGCGCCTGGTGGCGTTTTCTTCGGTCAGCCACAAGAGCGGGGTGGCGTTGAATCTTCAGGCGGTGACAACGGGTCTCCCCCAGCGCGACGGCCTCTGGGTGCTTGTTGATGGCGCGCACGCCGCGGGCACGCAGGTCCAGCTCTTGGCCCCACACGTGGATTTCTACTGTTATCCCGGCCATAAATGGTTGTTTGGGCCGGTCGGCACGGGGGTATTGTGGGTCAGCCGCCGGGCGTTGGCTGGGACCGATACCATCTTATCGGGCGCGCCGGTCATTAATCAGGCGCGGGAGCGCATGGAGCGGCGCGACGGAGCTTGGCGCTTTGAGTATGGGACGCGCGACTGGACCAAAGCGGCAGGACTCGCGAAGGCAATCGAGTTTCGCTCGCAGTGGTCCGAGGACGCGATCGTGGCCCACTATCGCGATCTCACGGAGGCATTCCGGGCCGGATATGCGCGCTCGGGGGTGTCCGCTCCGATGCAGGGAACAGGCCCCGTGGTTAGCATCGCCACGCCGGCGGCCCAAGCCGTCTGCCGGGACTTGTGGGAGACCCATCGGGTGTACATCAAAGGCGGCGACGCCGGGCTGCGCGCCAGTCTCGGACCGTGGTTCCAGACCGGCGAACTCTTCGATCTAGGAGAGTTGGTCGGCCGCGCGGTGGCCAAGCATAGCGGCAAGGAGGACGTGGTATGAAGATTCTCTTAGTGGGAGCGGGCACCATGGGCCAGGTCCACGCGGCCGCTTACCGGAACATGCCTGACCATGAGGTGACAGGCGTGGTCGATATCGACCAAGACCGCGCCCGGGCTATCAGCGCGGACCGGATTCCAACCTATGCCAGCCTCGGCGACGGGCTCGCCGCGTCCGACGCCGAGGTGGTTGACATCTGCCTGCCCACCTTCCTGCACAAGGATGCGGCGCTCGCTGCCGCGAACGCCCGCCGGCACATCATCTGCGAGAAGCCCATCGCGCGGACCCTCGGCGAAGCCGAAGCCATGCAGGCGGCAGCCGCGCGCGCCGGTGTGCGGCTATTTGTCGCGCATGTGGTGCGGTTTTTCCCGGAGTACGATCGCGTAAAACAGATGATGGACACCCATGCGTTGGGCCGTGTCGGCGTGGTGCGCCTTTTTCGGGGAGGCGGGTTTCCCCGCGGCTGGAACGACTGGTACGGCGATTCTGCGCTGTCGGGCGCGGTTCCCGTCGATCTGATGGTGCACGATTTAGACTTTCTGCACTGGTGTTTCGGTCCGGTGGCGCGCGTCTATGCCAAAAGCGCATTGGACGGGCGACATATCTTTGCCACCCTGCGCTTGGCCCAGGGGGAGATCGCGCAGGTGGAAGGCAGCTGGGCGTATCCGGCGGGATTTTGGACCCGGCTGGAAGTTGCCGGTGAGCACGGATTGGTGGAGTACGCCAGTGATCAGCACGGGGCTGTCACTATACGGCGCGGGCCCTCCTCGTCCGCCCCGGGGGTGGCTGTGCCGTCCAGTCCCCTCCAGGACTCTCCCTATTTCCGGGAACTGCGCCATTTTCTAGATTGCCTGGAAACTGGTGCGGATCCTCGGGTGTCAGCCCGTGATGCCATTGAAGCGCTTCGCGTGGCTTTGGCTGTGCAGGAGTCACTCAGTACGGGTACGGTGGTGCGCCTCACACCGCCGGGGGGGAGGGATGGATCATGCGCATAGGGTTTTTGGGCGTGGCTCATCTGCACGCATGGACCTACATGGACGTTTTGAAGACGATTCCCGACGTCGAACTGGTGGTGGTCGCCGAGCCGGATGCCGCTCTGGGAGAGAAGGCGGCACAACAGGCGGGAGCGCCCTGGACGCCGTCGCCTGACGAGGCTTTGCGGCGCGGGCTGGACGCTGTGATCGTGGCGAGTGAGAATGCGCATCACCCGCGCTGGGTGGAGGCGGCCGCGGCCGAGGGCGTGGCGATTCTCTGCGAAAAGCCCCTTGCCACTGATGAAGACGGGGCTCGGCGCATGGTGGACGCGTGCCGGCGAGCGGGCGTCATCCTGCAAACGGCGTTTCCGATGCGCTACAGCACACCCGTACAGCGCGCCCGCGACACTGTGCGAAGCGGCGCCCTGGGGCGGCTTGGCGCCATGCGCGGCACCAATCGCGGGAGGAATCCCGGCGGCTGGTTCGTGGACCCGGCCCTGTCCGGGGGCGGAGCGGTGTTGGACCATACGGTGCACATCATCGATCTGATGCGCTGGTTCGCGGATTCGGAAGTCGCGGAGGTGTATGCCGAAATCGATACCCGCTTTGGGGATCTTCGCGTCGATGACTGCGGCATCTTGATCTTGCAGTTCGCCAATGGCGTCACCGCTACCCACGACCCCAGTTGGTCGCGGCCAGCGTCGTTCCCCGCCTGGGGGGACGTGACCTTGGAATGCATTGGCACCGACGGCAGCGTGGCGGTAGACGCGCAGGCGCAGCATTTGCACTGGTACCAGAGTTCTGCCGGGCTCCGGCACGTCCCCTGGGGCGATGATCCCGACCGCCGCATGATTGAAGATTTCGTCCGGTGCGTACGGGAAGGCGGCGCACCCTTAGCATCGGGGGAGGATGGGCTGGCGGCGACCAAGGTCAGCTTAGCTGCGTACGAATCGGCGCGCCTCGGCCGTCCGGTTTCCTTGGGATAGGATAACCGGTGTCTGGCTTTCGGGAACGGCAGGGGGCGGGTACACGCGTGCGGCCGCCCCTTGCTCATGGATGAAGCCCTATCTCTCGTGCGCGATGCGCCAGACGGCCACTTGATGCGCCGAAAGCTCCAGCCGAT
>JAJZBJ010000139.1 GCA_021798975.1 Bacillota bacterium
AATGCGGGTGGTCATGGGCAGTAACCCGTTCAGTCCATGCACAAAGGACGCGCCCTTGGCGGCTTGAGGAAAGGCGGTCTGCTCCCACACCCAGTCGTTGGGGGTAATCAAGAGATCCACGGCGTGGATGAAGCGCATGCGCTTTAAGACCTCGGGGTCCGCGGTCAGATCCCCAATGATGTGCAGGTCATACGGCCGGGACATAAACCCCAGTTCCGTCAGGAGCCGATAGGCATATTCCCCCGCCGCGCGGCGGGGCGACTGCAGGGCCAGCCGGCCATCCAGCACAATCTTGGGACGTTCCACTCCGCCACCTCTTTCTCACGCTTTCCTATTGTACCCCCAGGACAAGCCCGGGTCACCGAAAAAGCCCCGGAAGAGCCGGGGCTTTCCCGCACAGCGACTTACTGGCAGTTGGCCAGATTGCCCGCCAGCACCGCGCTTCCTTGACTCATCGTGGTGGTGTTGAACGGATAAACCGTCACCGTTCCCTTGGGAATCGTGGAGACTCCGGGCGAGTACGCTCCCGCCCAATCCCCCGGGTTGCTGCCGGAGCTGACCCGCGTCATCGGAACAGTCGCGACCACCGCACTGGTGCTCGGATTCCGCAGAATGAACTGATAGCTGTTGTAGCTCCCGTAACTGGATGGAGGATTCATCACGTTGCCCACCACATCCAGACTTTCGAATCCTTCGGCTTCGTTGATGACCAGGCTCGCCACCCCGTAGGGGTGCAGATCGCTGGTCTGGCTCGTCAAACCAATGGTGCAGGTGGACACCGACGGTGTCGGCGCGGCGGGCCAGGAAATGCCCAAGGGCGTCGGCGCCGCGTTCCGGTTGTTGAGGCCGATGCGGTAGAAGGTCGCCGGTCCCACCACCCCGTCCGAGGTGATGCCTTGCGCGGTCTGGAAAGCCTTCACGGCCGCCAAGGTGGCGGCGTCATAGTACCCGGTCAAGCGGCCGCTGTAGAAGCCCAGCCCCTTCAAGACCGCCTGCAGGAACACCACATCGAAGCCGTTGCGGCCGCTCTGGATGGCACGGCCGCCGGCGAACGTGTACAGCCAGGTCGCGTCATAGAATCCATAGCCGGCAATGCTGTTGGCGGGAAATCCGGTGTCGCCGTTGGCGGCCGCGTCCTGCTTAAAGGCGAGGACGGCCGCCGCGGTGGAAGCATTGAAGGTACCGGTGGCCGGCCCGCCGATGATGGACGCATACCGAAAGCAGTTCAGCCGGTTTTGCAGGATGGTGACGTCTCCCCCCGACATGCCCTGCTGGAGCTGGCGGCTCCCATACACGGGACCGCCGTAGGTGGTGTTCGGTCCCACGCCCTGGCCGAAGACGAAGAAGGTCGCCGGCCCCACAATCCCATCGACCGACAGCCCGAAGTAGCTTTGCACATTGCGGACCGCCTGGGTGGTGCTGGCGTCGAAGGTGCCGGTGATGTTGATGGGGGCCCCAATCGGCCCGAGCGGCGGATTCATGGTTTCCACCATCAAGTCGTATACCGCTTGCAGCACTGCCACGTCGGTTCCTTGGGATCCGGACGACAGGTTCCGGCTGCCAAAGGGGTGGTAGGGTGCAAACGTGTCGTCAAATAACGCCACGATAGACTCTCCTTTCAAGATCACGATCAATTCCACGGTATGCCAGCCCAGGAAATATGTGTCGGGCGCCCAGTGGCATCGGGAAGAGTCCCGGCAGCCCGGAGCCGGGAATTTTTCCGCCCCCCTATCGGCGGGGCTTGGCGATTCCTTACAATAGTGAGGATATGGTCGTCTCGCGCGAGGACCGTAAGAATGATGGGAGAGGAGGGATTTTGGCCATGGTCGAGTTGACGCCCGAGGTCGGGATGCGATCAGCCAAGCCGCGGCGGAGCCGCACGTTTTGGTGGGGGCTCGGGGCGCTGGGGATTCTCACCGCCATTTGGGGATACAGCAACATTGTCATCCGCCAACTGGAGCACAGTATGTCCCCCGCCGAGCTGCTCATCATCCGCTTCGGCTTAGTCGGACTGCTGGGTCTTCCGTGGGTGTTCCGCGGGCCCCGCATCTCCCCCATGCGGTGGCTGGGCGGACTCGCAGTCGGGTTTTTTCTGGCCAGCGCCACGTTGGCGCAGGCGATTTCCATGGAGAGCATTCCAGTCGATTCGGTGGCCTTCATTACCGCGCTCTATGTCATCCTGACCCCGCTCTTCATGGCTCTTTGGCGGCGCCGCATGCCCCATCGGATTGTCATCGCAGCAGCGCTCGTGAGTCTTATCGGTGTGGGATTGTTGGTCGGACACTTTACCGTCACGGCCGCCACCGGCACGCTCTGGGCGCTCCTAGCGGCGGTCGTCGCTACGCTGCAAATCATCGGCACGGCCGAGGTATCGCGTGTCATGACCACCATTCAGCTCGCCATCGTGGAGGCTCTCGGGGCCTTCGTCACCTTGGTGGTCTATGCGCTCATCACCCACGCCCACGCCTCGAACCCCCACTTGTTCGCCGCCGTGACGGGCTCGTTCTCGTGGGCTGTCTGGTGGCGCCTGGGGTATTTGGCGGTCTTGGGCACTTTGGTGGCGGTCTGGCTGCAAGTCTGGGGGCAAAGTCAATTGACGGCTACCGAAGCCGCCTTGGCCTTCAATATGGAACCGGTGTGGACGGCGGTGTTCGCATGGCTGGTGTTCGCCCAATGGCTCCGCTGGCTGCAGGTACTGGGAGCCGCGTTGATTGTCGCCAGTCTGGTGGCGCTCTCCGTGACCGGCGAGGAAACGTCGGCGTTAGAGATCCCGGACGCGAAAGCTCCATATCGCGAGCACTAGCACACCGATGATATAGAGCATGGCGTAGAAGACCATGCCCTCGCCGGGCGGGCGCACGGCGCCGAAGGGGCCGAATCCGGTTACGGCACCGGGATAGACGTGGTTTCCCAAGATTTGATAGAGGGCCCGGCGGTACAAGGCATCCGTGGGCACCAAAAGGCTGGTCACCCAGCCGATGATGGTAAACGCGGGGCCGGGGTTGGTGAGAGCCCCCAACTGTTCCAGCGCTCCGCCCAAAAAGGCAATCAAGACGGCTGAAGAGACCACAATTCCGTTGGTCATGGTGGCGGTGAGCGTCGATCCAAGCAGCGTCGCCGTGGCGACGACTAAGCCCTCCAACAGGAAGTCGCTGTACGCGGCCATCAGCCCCCCAAAGGTGCCGACGATGGATCCGTATTGCGCTTGGTCGATCAGAACCAGCCCGAAGAACAGGATGGTGGCGTAGACGATCACCACAACGCCGAGTCCAATCCACTTGCCCAGGATGATAGATGAGCGGCGCACGGGCCGCGGCACGATAGCCAACAGGGTCCCATCGTCAATCTCGCCCGAAATCGAGGCCACAAACAGCAGCACCGCGAAGAGTGCAATCATGACGTAGGCGGCAAAGAGCCCCAAGTAGAGATATGACAACCCCGCAATATAGGTCGAGCCGGGAATGTCCACGGGCTTTCCCACCCATTTCAGAAAGAGAAAGAAGAGCAATAAAAAAAGGAAGGTGAGGCCGCCGGCCGCCACCATCAGGCGCTTTCGCAACGTTTCTTTGAGACTGGTGCGAAGCACAGTGCCCATCAGTCGGCATCCTTTCTTCCCAGCCGATGTAAAAACCAATCTTCCAGCGATGAGTGGTCCGGTTCCACCTCGTACACATCCACCCCGCGCGACACCAACGCCGCCGTCAACTTGGGCAGTTGATCGCGAAGCAGGTTGACGTGCAGATCGCCAGACCCTCGTGCGCCCCATTGTACCACGAGCGAAGGCCAATCAGCGTTGAGCCCATCCAAGGCGTTTGGCTGGGCGGAGCCAATTTGAATCCGGTATTGCCGCACGCCCCCATAAATCGCTTCGTCCAATGAACCCTGATACAGCACCTGGCCGCCGTCGATGAGCGCCACGCCGTCGCACACCTTTTCGACGTCCGACAACAAATGGCTGTTGAGAAAGACCGTGCGTCCCTCCGCTTTTAGTTCCCGCAGCAAGCGGCTCACCTCGTAGCGGCCGATGGGATCGAGGGCTGAGGTGGGTTCGTCTAAGAAGATGAGGGCC
Source organism: Bacillota bacterium (assembly GCA_021798975.1). Lineage (GTDB taxonomy): Bacteria > Bacillota > Sulfobacillia > Sulfobacillales > Sulfobacillaceae > Sulfobacillus_B. Next base: position 4,070 of record JAJZBJ010000139.1, read on the forward strand.
GGATCGCCGACTAAGGCGGCAGCCAATCCCAGCCGCTGCTGCATCCCCTTGGAGAATCCTTTAACGCGCTCGCGCCCGCGCCCTTCGAGTCCCACCCGGGCTAATAGCGCCTCACGGGCCTCGTCGCTCAGCGGTTTCTTGAGAAGTCCCGCATGGTAGCTCAGGACCTCTTCTGCGGTGAGCCAGGGTTGATAGCGAAACAGTTCCGGCAGATATCCCACATGACGGCGAGGCTCGAGCTCGCGGAACGAAAAGCCCAAAACCCGAGCGCTCCCAGCGCTCGGGTTCACAAGTCCCACCAGCATTTTGACCAAGGTGCTCTTCCCCGCTCCGTTCGGGCCCAAAAGACCGAAAATGGCGCCTTGGTCGACCGACAGGCTGATGCCGTCGCATGCCAGACGGCCGCGATATCGTTTGGTCAGGCCGAGGGTCTGAATGGCTTTCACGGGAACAGGTGCCCAACTTGCGTTTGGAAGGCGCTCTGGCTAATCTTATGGGTCTGATGCTCCATGATCGCCACCACCAGTCCGTTCTGCACCCATGCCTCCCCCGCCGTCGTGCCCAAGCGGTTCTCGGCCACGATGCCGTTCGTGCCCGCCACCGACACGTTCTGCGGATGTCCCGGCAAGGGCACAATCAGCGTGTTCTTCCAATCGGCCATCTGCGCCACCGCCGACTGCAGCGAAGGCGGCAGGAAGGGCAGATTCTCCAGCGCTTTGGTGACCGCCTTGACCGGCACTGTCCCCGGCACGGCCAGGGTGGGCTGCGGCACCTCTTCCATGGTCCAGTTGCCGCTGTGCATCGTCGCGGCCGCCGGCACCACCAGGGTAAAGGGCTCTTGATTCAGGCTGGCCGGGAACAAGTCATGCCCGCCTTCGCTGGCAATCAGTGCATTAATATGGGGCACATTGAGCTTCAAGGTGACGCGGATTCCGGAGTCTACCGTTGCCGTCGTCACGGGCCCCAACCCTTTGGGCCACAGGTTCGGCATGCCTTGCGAGGCGAGCTGGCTTGCCGGCATTGGGCTCACCTTCATAGGACCCGCCACCGTCACCGATCCATAATGCGCTAACGTGACTTTGCCGCCTTGGGTGACAGTTTTGGTCATCGCGGCAATCTGTTCCGGGGTCACCGGAATCGTGCCAATCGACTTCACCTGGAAGAGTGTGCCGATGGCGGCCATGACCCGCTGCCCCGCCTGTTGCGTACCGATGCCAAGACCGAGAACCACGGCCGCAGCCGCCGCCACGGGCATCAGCCATCGGGTGCGGCTCCGCCGCGCCACGCGAGCGGCCGGGTGGACCAAGTCCAGCGCGCCGTCCCCGAACATGACCATGTTGCCAATTTCTTCAAAGACCGCCTGACAGGCCTCACAGCCTCTCAAATGGGTGCCCATCCGCTCGCGGTCCGACGTCTTGCCCTGGCCATCGAAGAACGCCATCCACTGACCCTCATCAGGGCACCGATGCTGCCAAATTTCCATTGTCTTCATGCTTGTGCCCCCCTGACTTGACCAGGCTCAGAATCTCCGGCATAGGCATGTTTAAGTTTCTTCAACGCCCGAATCAAAATGACCCCCACCTGCTCAGCGGGGCAATTGAGCTTCTCCGCGATTTCCCGGTACGAATAGCCCGAATGCCGCAGCATCAGCGCCTTCTGATCCCGGCTGTTCAATTGCTTCAAACTTTCTTGGACGCGTTCGCGATCAAATTCGGTCATGGTCACTTCCTCCACGCTGGCAACCCGGTCAACCGTCGAAATGCGTTCGGTCACCCGTTCCTCTACCTTCACTCGCCGGACATGGTCGAGGGCCAAGTTGTTGACCACCGTGCGGAGCCAAGCACCGACCCGCGCCTGCTCGCGCGGGGGTTTGGTCATCAGCCGGATAAAGGCCTCCTGAACTAGTTCCTCGGCGATGTCGCGGCTGCCGACAATATAGCTTGCGTGCCGAACCAGCGCGGCAAACTCCGTCTCGTACAGCTTCTGGATCTGTGCCTCAGCCTCCGACATACCGACCCTCCCCATCCTTTCATGTGAGTGACGCATGACCTTCCGTGTTTATAACGGCCCGCCAGAGATCCGGGTCCCAGGCCGTCTCGTTCACCTCATTATAACGGAAACGGGCCATGCGCCCGATGGGGATAAACACCGCCGCTCTGTGATGTCTCCCAGCACTTCCACCCGTCAGGCATGGGTGTCAAGAATTGGGGAATACTGCATCGAGGAGGCTGCGATGTGGTACAGGCGCTCCATTTCAAAACCACTCGCGCCTAAAAATCGACGTTTAAGCCGAAAATTAGGACTTATGGCTTGTGGAGGCTGCCGATTGGCTCTATCGTAAGGTTGGTAATCCATGCGAACGCTTGCACATACCACGAAATCCCATTTGCAGGCGATACCGAGAGTCAGATATCGGCGCAATTCCTTAATCTGTTAATTAACGCTTATCGGTTTCAAATCTGTGGCTACGTTCTAAGGAGGAACCACGTTTTGGCAGCTAACGTAAACGTTGAGCGCCTGGGTGAAGCACGATGGACCGGAAAAACCACTTGGATGTTCATCTCCTTCATTCTGGGTCTGGCCCTGGAGTCCTACGTCTTTTCCCTAGCCTCCATCGCCATCTACTGGGTTAACATGCCGAAGTCCCTGGGCGAACTGCTCTTGGCTTGGGCCCCAATTTGGCTGATTGTGGGCATTATCCTGGCCGGTCCGTTCTCAGACAAGTTCGGCCGCAAAGCCACCCTGTACGCTACCTTGGGGTTGTACGCGATAGGAGGCATTGTTCTCTTCTTTGCGAACACCTACGTCATCATCCTCATCTCTCTGGCGTTGATGCTGATGGCGGGCGGCGGCGAGATGAATTCCATCATGGTGGCCAGCCATGAGCTGATGCCGCGCAAACACCGCGGCAAAGCCACCATGATGATTATCAACGGCATCAACTTCGGTGGTACCGTGCTGGCGATTTTGGCGCTGACCAGCTCCGCCCTGAGCGGGCAGGCCGCCATCTCCGTACAGCGCAACGTGGTGGCCATCGCCGTGCTGGTCGTGGTCGCCGTGCTGTTCGCTTCGCGGGTCAACATGCCGGAATCCTTCCTGTGGCTCCAAAAGAAGGGCCGCATGGCGGATCTGGAGAAGACCATCAAGAATTACTTCGGACCCGATGTGCACGCCGAGGCCCTCGCCAAAGAGGCCATCGAGTCGGCCAAGCCGGCAGTTCCTGCTAAAAAGGCCAGCTCTGGGTATGTGCTCTTCACCATGATTGTCATGATTGTGGTCGCGGCTGCTAACACCATCGGCTTCGGGTTGATGGCCTATGCCTTGGCGTTCGCCTTCTTCCCGCACCTGCAGCCCACCATCTTGGCCGTGTTTGAAGGCGCGGGCTTCGTGATCGGATTCCTGGGCCTCATCGCAGACCGGGTATCCCGGAAGAAGTTCCTCTTCTGGAGCTTCCTCGGCACCTTCGTGATGACGGCGATTGTCGGACTCACCACCCATATCTGGGAGCACAACATGGGCTTGTTCTGGGTCCTCTTGGTCATTCTCGCAGGCGTCAACTCCCTGTGTTACCTGACGGAAGACACTGTGAAGGCGGAGGTCTGGCCGACCGTGAACCGCGGAACCTTGACCGCTGTGGCCCGGTTCATCTCGATCGGTTTGTACATTCCGACCATCTACATCACAGCTCACATGTCCACGACCAGCTACATCCTGTTTAACGCCGGGGTCTGGTTCGTGGGATTGCTGGCCGCTGCCGCATGGCTCATTTGGGGTCGCGAGACTGGCCGCG
>JAJZBJ010000008.1 GCA_021798975.1 Bacillota bacterium
ACCAGGAAGCCGTCTCCCGATACCGAGCGCATCAACAATGCATCCTCGTTATTGGGCCGCTTCAGTCCGCGATGGCTGCGCCCGTACGTTCTCAGGGTGATACTGGTTCCTCCTCCCGCAACCGCAATTGACCGCACGCCGCGTCGATTTCCTGACCTAATTCTCTCCGTATCGTACAAGAAATTCCGTATTCTTGCACGATGCTTTGAAAACGTCGAACACGGGCCTTTGGTGACGGCTGGAAGGGATGTTCATCAACCGGATTCCACGGAATCAAATTGACATGGTTGGGAAAGCCCCGCACCAGCTGCGCCAGTTCATGAGCTTGCTCTTCACCGTCGTTCACCCCGTCCAGCAAGAGATACTCGAATGTAACACGCCGACCGGTGCGCTCGGCATAATACCGGCACATCGGAATCAACTGGCCGAGGGGGTACGCGCGGTTTACCGGCATGAGTTTCAAGCGCAGGGCATCGTTGGGCGCGTGCAGTGATACCGCCAGCGTCACCGGCTTGCCGCTGTCCGCCAACTTTTGCATAGCGGGGACCAGACCGCTGGTCGACACCGTGATGTGTCGGTAACTGAGATTGAGTCCAGCCGGTGCATGGACCAACTCCAGGAACCGCATCAAATTCGCGAAGTTGTCCATGGGTTCGCCAATGCCCATCACATCAATTCGGCTAATCTTACTGCTCCGTTCATGCAGTACCAAATTGCCGTAGGCCACCTGGTCCGCCATTTCTCCCGCCGTGAGTTGACGCACCCGGCCTTTGAGGCCGGAAGCGCAAAACTTGCATCCCATGGCGCATCCCACCTGCGACGACACACATACGCTATAGCCATAGCGATGGGGCAACAGCACCGTCTCAACCCGTTGGCCGTCTTTCATGGCCAGTAAGAGCTTGGTCGTGCCGTCTGTGGCGACCTGGCTCTGAACCAAGGACAGCCGCGATATCGGATAGCTGCCCTGCAGCCGCTCGCGCAACTCGCGCGGCCACACCTGAATCTCCTCGTAGCTCTTCGCATCATGCCGCCACAACCATTCGAACAACTGTCGGCCTCGGAACCGAGGGGCTCCCAGAGATTCCAACAAATCGCCTAGTTCCTGTTCGGTCAATGACAGCACATCATTGTGATCGACGATACTCTTGGTCATGCTTGACCTCCTTGTTCCAAGCGGGCAATGAAAAACCCGTCCATGCCAAAATCTCCGGGCTCCAACACCAGACAGCCCGAGCGCACCCTGTCTCGCAAATCCGGATGGGGAAGAAAGGGGCTCACATCCGTGCAATGCCAGTCTCCATGTGCTGTCAGCACCGCCTCCAGCACCGCATCGGTCTCCTCCGGCTCGGTCGAACAGGTGCTGTAAACCACCACCCCACCGGGTTTCGCGGTCGCGAGCGCAGCCTCCAAGAGCCGCCTCTGTCTCGCGGCCATCTCGTCAAAGGTATCCCGCTTGCTCCAGCGCGCGTCAACACGCCGCCGCAGCACGCCCAACCCGCTGCACGGAGCATCCAAAAGAACCCGCTCATAGCTCTGAGGATGGCGGGCCGCAAAGTCCTCGGCCGGACCTGCTACGGTCTGAACCCGCGATGCGAGCTGCGTGCGGGACAGATTTTGATCGAGCAGCTGGAGCCTTTTGGACGAGATATCCAACGCCGTCAGATGGCATCCAGGAGCCTTTTCCAAGGCGTGCAGGGCTTTCCCTCCAAGACCCGCCGCCATGTCGAGGATGTGGTCGCGCGGCCGCGGGTCCAAAATCCAGGCCACCAGCATGCCGCTTTCATCCTGCACCGTAATCCACCCACGCCGGAACGATTCAAGATTCTCAAGCCATAACGATCCCGATACGCGAATGGCCTCAGGCAGGTACGGTGACGGGTGCGCGTCCGCACCCGCTTCCCGAATTTCCTCCACGACCTTCTCCCGGGTTGTCCCGGTCAGATTCACCCGCAGCGTCAACGGCGGCACCTCGTTGTCGGCGGCCAAAATTGTCTCCAACCTCTCTCCATAGCGCGACCGCCACCGATCCACCAGCCAGTCGGGATGGGAATAGCGCTCCCCCACCGTGAGGTTCTGGGGCCGCTCCCGCAGGGCGCGCCGCAGGAGAGCATTAACCATGTTGGCTGCCCGCGGTTTGTGCACTTTGGTTTGCTCAACCGCCGCATTGACCGCCGCATAAGGGGGTACGCGATCCAAAAACTCCAACTGAAACAGTCCGATTCGCAAAATATCCGCCACCACGGGATCGAGGGGGCCACGGAGCCAGGGGCGCACCCACGCATCCAGGTACCGTCTGTTTCGCAACACCCCGTAAACGATTTGCGCCATCAGTGCCCGATCCGGCCCTTCCAGTGTCCGCCCCGATTGGATGGCATCGCTGACGGCGAGACCGCGTTGGGTGCGCTGAAGCGCCCGCAGGGCCTCTTCGCGAGCCGGCCCGATCCGTATCATGTCAGACGCCATGCCGTCTCCCCTCGTCGTCCGCGCGCAAAGTCCGCCGGCGCCATGGGCCGCCGACCGGCCGGTTGAATGGCCGAGACTAGCACAGATTTTGTGCCGCCGGAAGCGACACGCCACTCAGTGCCCTCCAGGCGCGCCGTACCGGGCGGGTCGCCAACCGCCACCCCGCTTACCGAAGTCTGCAAAATTTTGATCCGTTCAGATCCCAGCATAGTATAGGCGCCCGGTTCCGGTGTCATGCTTCGCACCCAGGCATCAATCCGCTCCGCCGGCAAGTTCCAATCCAGCCGACTCTCCGCGGGATCGAACTTAGGCGCATGGGTGACGCCTTCTGACGGCTGTGGCACTTCCGGGAGGCGCCCCACCGCGGCTGCCGCAGCCCTGAGCCAGAGGTCCGCAGCCGCGTCTGCCAGCCGCGTGGTCATGTGGCCCGTGGTCTCGTGCGGACCCAATGCCAGCTCGACCTGGCTCACTACCGGCCCTGTGTCGACCCCTTCGTCCATCCGCATCAGTGTAACGCCGGTCACCGCATCTCCGCACCGGATGGCCCATGCAATGGGATTGGGCCCTCGCCAGCGGGGCAGCAGCGAGGCGTGCAGGTTATACGCCCCATATCGGGGAAGCTCCAAAGCCCAGCGCGGCAGAATGCGTCCAAACGCGGCGGTCAAAATCCAGTCGGGCTGAAATGATTCCCAATCCGCACGCGCGTCCTTAAGACGACCCGGTTTAAGTACGGGCAGCCCGTGCGATCCGGACCACTCCGCCACCGGCGAAGGCGTCAACCGCCGATGCCGGCCCACCGGCATATCGGGTTTTGTCACCACGAGAAACTCGTCGCGGTCCGATTGGATGGCTTCTAAAATCCGCCGGGCATAATCCGGCGTTCCCATGAACAATATGCGCGCCATGCCTTGCCCCTCTCTGGTCGCCTACATCATAAAATAGGGATCCCGGGTGATATTGATCCCCGGCCGCCGGGCTTGCAGATCCCGCAGGCGGGTGCTGATGTCGGACTCGCCCCGGCCGCGGTCCTGCTTGATTAAGACATGAAACCGAAAGTGGCCGCGCACCTTGGCCAACGGGGCGGGCGCCGGACCCAGCACCTGCTCGTCGAGTCCGGATTGCCGGAGTTCCCGCGCCACGGCATCCGCATCCCGGCGCACCTCATCGAGATCGGCCCCCTCCAAGACCAGCAGCCACAAATCCGTAAACGGAGGATATCCTGTGGCCTGGCGATAGAGAATTTCATCCTGGTAGAAATGCCCGTAGTCGTGCTCGGCAGCCCACTGCACAGCGTAATGATCGGGGTTGTATGTCTGCACCACCACACGTCCGCCCCGTTCGCTGCGGCCCGACCGCCCGCCAGCCTGCACCAGCAGTTGAAAGGTCCGCTCGGCACTGCGAAAATCGGGCAGGTGCAACGCTGTATCGGCTGCCACGACTCCGACCAGCGTGACCCGCGGGAAATCCATCCCTTTGGCGATCATCTGCGTCCCCACCAGCACGTCCGCCTCGCCTCGGAAGAACTGGTAGTACAAATCCGCGTAGTCTTGGGGCCGCGTTAAGGTGTCGCGATCGGCTCGCACGATCCGAGCCTCGGGGAACAACCGGGCCACCTCGTCCACCACGCGCTCGGTTCCCGCACCGAAGTGCCGAATTTTGTCGCTCCCGCACTCCGGGCACTGCGTGGGCACGGCCGCCGTCCGTTCGCAGTAGTGGCACAGCAGCTGATTCTCCCGCTGATGAAAGGTCATCGACACCGAGCACTGCGGGCATTCGACCGCTTGTCCGCAGGACCGGCACAACACGAACGTCGCGAACCCACGACGGTTCAAAAACAGGATAGCTTGTTCGCGGGCAGCGAGGGTTTCTTCGAGGGCATGTTTCAAGGTTCCGCTAAATATGTCGCGATTCCCCGCTCTGAGTTCTTCCCGCATGTCCACCACCTCGACAGTGGGCAAGGGGCGCCCTAAGACGCGGGAGGGCAGACGGACATATCCGATGGATCCGCTGTCAGCCGCAAACCGTGTTTCCAAGGATGGGGTCGCACTGCCCAGAATGACCCGCGCCCCCTCCTGCTGACCGCGTTTCAACGCCACATCGCGGGTATGATAGCGGGGATGTTCATCTTGCTTGTAGCTGGGCTCGTGCTCCTCGTCCAGGACAATCAACCCCAACGAGTCAAATGGCAAAAACACCGCCGATCGCGCCCCGACCACCACGCTTACCTCATGAGCGCGCACCGCTTCCCAGGTAAGTCGGCGCTCCCCAGCCGAGAGTCCACTGTGCCAGACCGCCACATGATTGCCAAAGCGCTCGCGAAATCGTGACACTGTCTGCGGCGTCAAGGCAATCTCTGGGAGGAGCGCGAGCGCCTGTTTGCCGTCCCGCAGGGCGTCTTGAATGAGCGACAGATACACCTCGGTCTTACCCGAGCCCGTGACCCCTTCAAGAAGCCAACTGGTCTCTCGCGCTGACCGAATGGTCGCCAGCACCACTTCTTGGTCAGGTGTCAAGGCAGGGCTCGCTGAGGCCTGAAAATCCCGTTCGGGAACGCGCGTCAACACTTCCAGCGCTTCCTCCGCCACCAGAGCCCGCAGCGCCGCCCCCGCATTGGGAAAGACGTCGAGCACGGTGCGCCGATCGACGGGACCATGCTGGGCAATATACTCAAATACCGTTTGCTTCAGGGACGGGCGTCCCACACGCGTTCCCACTGTGCGATACCAGAGCACCTGGGGCCGTGCGCTCCGGTCCTGGCGAACGGACGTTGGAACCATGGCACGGACCGCTTGCGCCTGGTAACAGAGGTAGGCGTCCGACATCCAATCAGCCAGTTCCAGCAGATGAGGGGTGAGCACGGGCTCCGGAAGAACCAAGCCTGTGATGGGCTTCAGCTGCGGACTATCCTCGCCTTCATAAACCCGCTGCACCACTCCCTGGGCCTCAGCGCGCCCCAAGGGCACGCTGACCCAATGTCCGACTTTAAGGTCGTCGTCCAATGAGTCTGGAACCCGGTACGTGAACGGGTGGTCCAGCACGCCGACCACCCGGTCCAGGATGACATCTGCCAATCGCACCATCGCTATCGTCCCCTGAGCCGCTCGGATATCCAATCCACCAAGCGCTGAGCCGTCTCCGCTTTGGTCTGGCCTGCGAGCTCTTCGACGCCCTCACCCGTAACCAGCCAGGCCTGATGGGAGCCGTGGCCGAACCCCCGACCCGGGCCCACCAGGTTAGCCAGCACCGCATCCAGGCCCTTCTCCCGGCGCTTCTTCTGGGCCTGCTCGACCGGGTTTTCGGTCTCGGCGGCGAAGCCTATCATGAGCTTTTGGCCCCCGTACTCCGTGGCCATCGTCCGGATGATGTCGGGATTCGGCGCCATGGCCCAATCACGCGCGATGTCCGGTTTGTGGACCTTGAACTCGGCAACTTGCTCGGGCCGGAAATCCGAAACCGCCGCGGCTCCGACCAGGACATCAGCGCCGTGCATAGCCGAACGGACCTCGGTCAACATGTCCAAGGCGGATACGACCGGGCGAATCTCCACGTGGGGGTGGACCGTGTCAAGCGTCACACTCGGCCCCGCCACCAACACAGTCCGCGCCCCACGGCGAGCCGCTTGGTTGGCGACCGCCACCCCCATCATGCCGGTCGAAGGATTGGTCAGCAGGCGAACCGGATCGAAATGCTCCCATGTGGCACCAGCCGTCACAACCAGTGTTCGACCGGCCAGGTCATGGGGCGACACGGCGTCCTGCAGGGCCTCCACAATCGTCTCGGGTTCTGCCATCCGGCCCACTCCGATGTAACCGGACGCCATCCTTCCCTCCTCCGGGCCCACTAACCACACGCCGTCTTGCTCCAAAACAATGCGATTGGCGATCGTACGGGGATGCGACCACATTTCCGGTTCCATGGCGGGTGCCATCACAACCGGACCGCGAAATCCCATATATACCAAGGTGACCATGTCACGCGCGTCTCCTGTGGCGAGGCGTGCCATCAAGGAAGCGGTAGCCGGCGCAATGACCAACGCCTCCGCCCACCGCGCCAAGGCCACGTGGCCAATGGCGCCGCCCTCGTCCCCATCGACATTGACCGACACCGATTGGCCCGACAAGGCGCGAAAAGTCAGCGGCGCCACAAATTGTGCCGCCGCTGGCGTCATGACTACTCGCACCTCGTGGCCGCCCTTCACCAGCCGGCTCACCACATCGCAGGCCTTATAGGCGGCAATGCCGCCCGACACAGCCACTACGACGCGCATCTACTTAATGCCGGAAGGCGGCACTTCCACGGAAACCAGTCCGCGCTGAATTTCTTCGAGGGCAATGGTCACAGGCTTCGTCGCCTGAACCTGCACTAAGGGCTGGTACCCGTCCATAATGGCGCGGCCGCGCCGGGCCGCCGCCACTACCAGAGCGTATTTACTTTTGGTTTCGTTCACCAGATCTACTACGGATGCTCCCTTGGCCACCTACTCGTCGTCCTCCTCGTCGTCCTCATCGTCATCGTCCACTTCGGCGGGACGGCTGGTCAGGCGGTTCGCCACCGTCTCCGGTTGAACTGCGGACAAGATCACGTGGTCGCTATCCGTCATAATGACCGCTCGGGTGCGCCGGCCATAGGTCGCATCAATCAACACCCCGCGGTCGCGGGCTTCGGTAATAATGCGCTTTATCGGGGCCGAATCCGGGCTGACGATCGCCACAATACGGTTCGCGGATACAATGTTGCCAAACCCTATATTCACCAGCTTGATATCCAAGGGGATCCTCCTAGCGCCCGCCAGCGCTGCCTATTTTTCTCGTTGGTATCGTACGGGAAAATGTCAGGAGATGTCAACGAACCGGAGCTCCTGATCCCTGCACCGGCTAATCGCGAAAGGGTTGAAACCACAGGATGGCCGCCCAGAAGAGGGTCATGTACACCGCGTATACCTCCAGCCCGCGCAGCAAGGGAGCCCAGTCGATGGGATAACTGAGGACGTCGCCGACCCGCGAGAAATAGCTGGTAAAAAAGAAGCGCTGGGTTGCTGCCAGAAACGGAATGTCGCCCAGCATCGAGAGGAACACCAAAATCCCCACCGCCACCATGATGGCCGAAACCGTCATGCGGGAAAAGGCGCTCACCAAGAGGCTCATGGTCATGACAACAATCTGGCCGGCAGCTGTATACCCAGCCATCACCGCCACGATATCCAGAAATCCTGCTGGAGACACCATAACGCCCGAAGGAATGGCGGCCCCACGCATGCCAAACCATACCATCCCGCTGACCAGGGCACTCAGAGCCAAGACTAGGACGGCCAGCACCGCGTACCCGGCGCCGAACCACCACTTGCCCAAGTAGAGGCGCCACGGGCTAACCCCCTGGGTCAATAAGATGTTCCACGTCCCCAACTGCCGTTCCCCCGACACCAAGTCGGCGCCCACAACCCCGGTGAAGAACGGTAAAATAACCCCCGTGCACAGAATAAGCGCAAGAATCGGCACAAAAAACCCATTGCCGGCCACGCGTCCCAAGATCGCCTGAATGTCCGCCTGCCCGCGCATTTGGCTGTAACCGTACGCGAACAGCACGCCGAGAATCGCCAATGCCGCCAATGAACCCCAAAATCGGGCTTGCCGGGTCTGCCGGCGCCACTCCCACTTAACGCATATCCACATGATCATCCTCCAAATAGCGCAGGAGCCGGGACTCCAAACTGGCCGAACGGCGCATGACCGTTCGGATGGTGATACCGGCTGATATCAGCGATACGTTGATGGAACCCAACTCATGGGATTCGTCCCAACGCGCGGCAATCCGTCCATCACCTATGGCCCACACCTCAAACCCCATGGACCGCAAGTGGTGCAGGGCCATGTCGATGGGGCGCACCTCCCAGATCACTTCGTCACCGTCGGGGTTGCCTAGGCCGCCTGTCGGCCCGCAATAGCGAAGTCGTCCCCGGTCAAATACGGCAATGCGGTCGCACAACCGCTCAATGTCCTGAAGCACATGACTGGACATGATGATGGTGGGCGCGAGATCCTGCCGAATGCGGATGATGAGTTGCCGCATTTCTTCGAGGCGGGCCGGGTCCAGTCCGTCCTGCGGCTCGTCCAAGATGAGCAGGCCCGGTTCCTTCAGGAGCGCCGCAGCGATTCCGAGCCGCTGGCGCATACCGTGCGAGAAGCCCCCCACCCTGCGCCCCGCATCGTCCTCGAGATGCACATAGTGCAGGACTTCGTCCACTCGGCCGGGTTTCAATCGCCGCAGTTCCGCCAGCATGGACAGATTCTCCCGGGCTGTAAAATAGGGGTAAAACTGCGGCGCATCCACAAATCCGCCCACGGCGTCCATGACGCGGGCCGGATCCGGCCACAACGGCCGCCCGTCATAGAGGATGCGTCCCGAGGACGGCCGGGACACCCCCAGCAGCATCCGCAGCAGTGTAGATTTGCCGGCGCCATTGGGCCCGACCAGCCCCAGCGCGGACCCGCCCGGGACGGTAAAGGAGACATCCTGCAGGGCCGGTTTGTCGCGATATTGTTTTGTGAGTTTGTCCGCTTCGACCGCTACCGCCATGCGCTCGCCGCCCAATTGGCCAGTTGTTGTTGGCTTCGACTGCCCATCAGTGTCACTTCCCGTCCATGATAGGGGAAGGTCACCACACTCCACACGCCATCAGTAACCCCTTCATCGTGCGGGGCGCCCGGGACCGGCCGGAGGAAACTGGATGCCCGGCCGCGTCGGGCCCAGGCCTTAGTCTCTGATGACAACACCAACACGCGCCCCGGACCGGATCCGTAAACGGCCAAGGCGGTTCCCCCCTCCTGGTGAACCGTGCCCCGAGCCAACGGCCCCAACGTGGATGGAAAGGCCGCTGTCGGCAGGGCGGATGCCGATCCCAACGACAACTGCCCGGCTGCCTGTGACAGCGCAGGCGAGGCGTGCCATGCCACGACCTGCCCTACCGTGGGCGGCGTAGAGGCGCGGCCGGGGTTCCCGGGGGTAAAGGTGACCGCCCGCGCGCCCAACACCGTGTCGCCAGACCGGTCGGTGACCCGAAATCCGAGCGGAGCAAAGTCTTGTCCTTGGAACCAATAGGTGACGGTGCCCCATAAGGTACCGGGAACGCGAGGACGGAGCGTCACCGCATAGGCCGGGATACCCGCCACGCTCGTAATCCCTGAAGTAGCGGTCCACTGGCCGTCCAAACTTTGAGGACTCGGAATCGGCCAGAGAGTCCACGCGGCGCTCGCCTCCCCAGGCAACTGGGCGACAATGCGATGGTTGTTCTGGGCCTGATACGTGACGAGCCGGTCCTGCTGCCGGGCGATAACCGCCATGACGTTGTTGTTTTGGTTCAACTCCTCCAGCCGCCACGACATGGGCGATTGTTGATACACGTTGACGCTCTTCACGCTGCCGTCAGGAATGGGCAGGTTGAACAGTTTTGGTACCTGCACCTGCGCTGGCAGCAAATTATTGGTATAGGTCAAGTTTTCGCTGAAGCCCGTTTGGCGGCCAGTCCGCCAAGCCCGTGTCAACACGGCGTTGGCCGACATGGGCCGAAGCCGGGTGTGTGCAATTGCCATAGGCGCCAGGAAGAAGGCCAGGGCTGCCGCCCCGGCCCCGAGGGTGGCGATGGCATACCATTTTTTGCGGTCCACGATGAGGCCCCCTTTTGGTTTGCCCATAGTTTACCCAGGGTGCCAAAATCTCACTCCGGAGGAACGAATTTTCTCTTGCCTGGCAGGTAATCATTCGGGTCGGGCGTTCGTCCAATGGAGGAAGCCTCGTGTGCTATACTGTCGACAATTCAGACCGAAGGAGACCGCGATTGCTCACGATATTTACTCAGGTTAGCCACTGGGTGCACGCGCTCGGGTTAGGCGCCGTATTCCTCGTCCTATTCGTTGAGTGTTTCGGCGTTCCCAGCCCCGACGAGATTATCCTCCTTTTTTCGGGATACTTGGTGTTTACCCACCAGTTTAGCTACCCGTTGGTCATTGCGACCGCTGTGGCCGGCAGCACGGCCGGCGCGACGGGCGCGTACCTGATTGCTCGCCTGGGCGGACGCAAACTCATGCTCAAGTACTTCAGGTTTCTGTTCCGTACCCCGGAGCGCTTGGAGTATTGGGAGCAGTACTTTGCAAAGCGCGGCGACATCGTGGTCCTCATCGGGCGCATCATTTCGGGTGTCAGGGCCGTAATTTCCTACCCAGCGGGTTTGTTCGAGATGCCGTATTGGCGCTTCTTAGCCTATACCGTCATTGGGTCGACCATCTGGGCTCTCTTAGCCGTAACCGTAGGCTATCTGCTGGGTCCCCACGTCGTCAGCGCTCTGACGGCGAGTAAGAAGTACGAAGTCCCCATCGTCATCGGCCTCGTGGCCCTGGCCGTTGTCTGGTACTGGTGGGAGCGACGAAAAAAGCGACGGCGCGAAGCCCCGTCGCCCAACTAGTGTCAAATTAGGTGCCGTTCCATTCCCAAAAACCATGGAAGACCTCCTCAGCAGGCCCGGTCAAAAAGGCTGGGGCGTTTTCCTGGCCCGACCATTCCACGACCAATTCGCCCCCGGGCACCTCCACCACAGCCGGCATCTCTACGAGCCGCAGCCGTGACGCGAGAATGGCGCCTCCGGTCGCTCCGGTTCCACAGGCCATGGTAATGCCCGAACCCCGCTCCCAGTGGCGCATCCGCATGCGATGCCGATCGAGGATTTCTGCGGAATGGACATTGATGCGGTGGCGAAACCACACGTGCCGCTCCAGAAGTGGTCCCCGCCGCGCCATTTGTTCGAGGCTCCATAGTGCCCCAAAGAAGACCACATGGGGATTGCCCATCGAGACCCAGTGCCCGGTAAGGTTCTCTCCTTCGATGGAAAACTGGCCGCATTCGCAGGATTGGCCCGGGTCCCCGGTCATGCCCACCGCCGCCCCGCTGAAGCGCGGCGATCCCATGTTGACCCGAATCCGGACAGCCCTTCCTTGCACCGCCTCCACCACGTCCGGGTAGAGAACGCCGGCGCCGGTCACAATGGACTGCGCCCGGCCGGCCTCGCCGCGGTCGTAGAGCCATTTGGCCATGGCCCGCAGCCCATTGCCGCACATTTCCGATTCACTGCCATCCGCATTGAAAATACGCATCCGCGCATCATGCCCGGCGGCGGCATTAATGGTGATCAGGCCGTCAGCCCCCACGCCCCAGCGCCGGTCCGAAAGGCGCCGGGCTAAACGGGGCCAATCCGGTTCTAGCGCGAGCGGATTTCGGACGTCCATGAATAGGTAGTCGTTGCCACACCCATGCAGTTTCCAAAATTCCAGCTTCATGACTCCTCCTATCGCGCCTCGGCCCTCACCGTCCGGCGCAGCGGCCGAAGAATCAAATCGCGGAGCGCCGCCAGCAATTGGATAAACCCGGAAGCGAGGAATACAACCGCCCAATCACCCAGCGCGAGCGGGTCGGTCTTGAACAGCTGACTCAGCCACGGTACGTAAATGACAGCCAGCAACATGCCGATGGACGAGAGAACAGCCATGACGGCCCATGGGTTGGAGAACAACCCGACCTCCAAGAAGCTGCGGTCTTCCGAGCGGGCGTCAAACACGTGCAAGAGTTGGCTCAATACCAGCGTCGCCAAGGCCATGCTGCGCGCCTCGCGAAGACCCAGTCCCCACGGGCCCAAACTCAAGGCGAACACCGCCAACGTACTGACGCCGATGAGAATGCCGCGAAACGCAATCTTGGTGCCCAAGCCGCGGGCGAAGATGCTTTCGGCCGGCGGTCGGGGCGGTCGTTCCATCACCCCGGGCGCGGGCGGATCGATGCCCAGCGCCATGGCCGGAAGCCCATCGGTGACCAAGTTCACAAACAGTATTTGAATGGGCAGCAGCGGGAGCGGCAGTCCCATGAAGGCCGCCAAGAACATCACCAACACTTCGCCCACATTGCACGACAGCAGGTAGCGGATAAACTTGCGGATATTGTCGTAGATCGCGCGTCCCTCTTCGATGGCGCGTACGATGGTCGCAAAGTTGTCATCCGTCAAAATCATGGCGGAGGCTTCTTTGGTGACATCCGTGCCAGTCTGCCCCATCGCCACGCCGATGTCGGCCTCCTTCACGGCCGGTGCATCGTTCACGCCGTCTCCCGTCATGGCCACCACCTGGCCACGGGCTTTCCATGCGCGCACCACGCGCAGCTTGTGCGGGGGCGAGACTCGGGCGTACACCCGAATCCGATCCACACGCTGGCTTAATTGCTCGTCATCCAGCTGGTCCAATTCGCGGCCGGTGATAATCTCATCCCCCTGCCCCAGCATCCCCAGCTGCTGCGCAATGGCGCGGGCGGTGTTGGGATGGTCGCCCGTAATCATCACCGTCCGAACCCCAGCCCGATGGGCTTCCCGCACCGCCTGGATGGCCTCGGGGCGGGGGGGATCAATCATACCGGCCAGGCCCAGCACAATCAGATCGTCCTCCCATCCATCCTCGGACTCGCCGTCCCGCAGGGGACGATATGCAACCAACAACACCCGCAGGGCGTCCTCGGCCATATCGTCATTGGCTAGCATCACCTGACGCCGACGGGCGTCGTCGAGCGGCTTGATTTGGCCATCCGTTAAAATGTAACGGCATCGCGGCAGGAGCGCGTCGGCCGCCCCCTTGACATAAACCATGGCCTGATTTTTCTCGTTCTTGACGGCTACGGCCATCCGTTGGCGTTCAGACTCAAAGGGGATTTCGCCGGTCCGCGGGTTGGCGGCGACAAGGGCCGACGGCTTTTGGCCCGCTGCGACCGCGGCCTGCAATAGGGCGACTTCCGTTGGGTCTCCCTGCCCCTCCCCATCACTGTCGGGGGTTTCCGCACGGAGCCGGGCGTTATTGCACAGCACCGCCCCTCGAATCAGCTGCTGCAGTCCCTCGGCGGCCGTTCCTTGCACGGCCCCCCCGGCATCGCCGAATCCGCCAATATCCGCCGAAAGGCGCAGCCGTCGTCCGTCGGTCCATAAGTCGGTCACCGTCATCCGGTTCCTCGTTAGCGTCCCGGTCTTGTCAGAGCAAATGACGGTGGTGCATCCCAAAGTTTCCACAGCCGGCAGACGGCGGACGATGGCGTGAGCTCGAATCATCCGCTGAACGCCCAGTGCCAGCGCGATGGTGACGATCGCTGGCAATCCTTCCGGAATCGCGGCCACCGCCAAGCTGACGCCCGTGAGAAACATCTGGTACAGCGGTTCGCCGCGCAGGAGCCCCGTGACCACGACCACACCAACAATCAACAGAGACAAAATGACCAGCACCTTGCCTAGTTGCTCCAGCCGCTTTTGCAACGGCGTCTGGTCTTCGACGGCCTCCCGGATGAGGTGCGCGATGGTGCCCATTTCGGTATTCATTCCCGTGGCGGCCACGACCGCCGTAGCACGACCGCGCGACACCGTCGTGCCCATGAATACCATATTGGTCCGTTCCGCCAACGGTGCGTCGGGATCAGGGATGTAGCTGGTCATCTTCTTAACCGCGGTGGACTCTCCGGTCAGAGCGGCCTCTTCGGTCTCCAGTCCCGTCTGATGAATAATGCGAGCGTCCGCCGGCACCCGGTCTCCCGCTTCCAGCAATACCAGGTCGCCTGGCACGAGATCCCGAGCCGGTACCTCCATCAAGTCCCCGCCGCGCATCACGCGGGCCTCGGGAGCGGTTAAGGCGCGCAACGTTTCGACCGACTTCTCGGCACGAAACTCCTGCGCAAATCCCAGGATCGCGTTCATAATGACAATAGCGATAATGGTGATGCCGTCCCCCGTCTCGCCCAGCAGGAAAGAGATGACGGTCGCTGCGAGCAGCACCATCACCATAAAGTCTTTGAATTGTGCCAGGAAAATGGTCACGGGCGAGGTCTTTTGGGCCTCCTTGAGTGCATTGGGGCCCACTTCATCCAGCCGTCGATGGGCCTCCTCAGTCGTCAATCCTCGTTCGCCGTCGGAACGCAGCTGCAACACTGCTTCGTCCGGCTTCAGGGTGTGCCATAGGGCCGCCAACGAAATCCCTCCTGTCCGTCCTCGCCACTAAGGTATGTCCCCCGTGGGATGGACAGAACCGATGCGGGGGACTGGCGCACAGCCACTCGCTTTTTGATAAGCTATTTGCAGAGTACAAATTGTTCACTGGAGAGAGACGGTATGACCATTGATTACCCGGCTGTGGGCATCGCCCGGGTGCCCATCCCGGTGCCTTTGCCCGTCGAAACCACCAACTGCTACGTATTGGACAGCGGCGATGGTCTCGTCATCATCGATGCCGGCATGGATACACCCGAGGCGCGTGACGCGTGGGACAGCGCCATCCCCCAACTGCATCTGCGGGAGACACCCGTCCGCGGTATCTTTGTGACTCATTTTCATCCCGACCATCTCGGCCTGGCTGCTTGGCTAAGCGACCGGCTTGAGGCCCCGGTGCGCATGATCCAGGGAGAAACGGAGACGGCGCGCCAGTATCTTCGACCGTGGACCGACGGTGATTGGGATCAGTTTCGAAGCTTCTACACGATGCATGGACTCTCCCACGAGCAGACCCGCGCCTGGTGGGACCAGGAACAGCTCTTTCGCCACGGTCTGACGATGCCCGCCCATGTCGACCCAATCCACGCCGGCCGCACCGAGTGCCTCGGCGGCCTCAGGATGGTCTTTTTGGAGCAGGGCGGCCATACCGAACACCAAGGTCTGGTGTGGCTTCCCGAGCGCCGGATCCTCTTTACCGGCGACCAGGTTCTGGCGCGAATTACGCCCAACGTCAGTGTGTGGCCGCAGAGCGGTGCCAATCCTCTGAAGGAGTACCTGCAGTCCCTGCACCGACTGAAAGCCCTGAACGCCGGGCTGGCCCTGCCGGCCCATGAAGCCCAAATCGACCATCTCGATGCCCGTATCGATGTATTATTTGAGCACCATCGGCAGCGCAACGAACGAGTCTTGCAGCTTCTCACACCCGGAGGCCAAACTGGGCTCGAATTGACCCGCCAGCTGTTTGTCCGGCCGCTTCACGATTTTCAGTTGCGCTTCGCTTTGGGTGAAACTCTCGCGCACGTGGAGTACCTGCGGCACCTGGGAGCGATTCGTGTCTCCGACGACGTGCCGCGGCGCTTGTGGCTAAGTGAAGGAGGGTCTCGTGAAACCTTGGGTCACGTTTGATCTCGACAATACCTTAATTCGAAGTCCCTTTGCCTATTTACATTTCCTGCCCTGGTTGAAAGATCAAGCCCAGAAGCGCAACCTCGGCGATGACCAGTTATGGGAACGCATTCGGGGCCATGCAGAGCGCAAATGGCGGCGCGGCGACTGGGTCGCATCGTTCGACTGGGCCACTATCGTGCAGGAGTCCGGTCTGGATGTACTGCCCGATCCCATGCAGCCACGAGCCGTCAACCTTCGCCCGCTGGTGCTCCCTCACGTTGATAGGATGCTGAGGGAACTCCGGCGCTTGCCGGTCTCCTTGGCGTTGGTGACCAATGGCTTTTACGCCTATCAGGCGCCGTATGTTCGAGCTTTGGGCTGGGACTATGTCTTTGACGCCATTATCACGCCGGACCGTTCCGGATACGCCAAACCTCATCCGCTCACCTTCGCGGAAGTCACTCCCGGCCTGGTCCACGTGGGTGATCGACTGACTCACGATGTGTTAGTCGCCCACAGGGCGGGCCGTTTGGCCATCCGAGCGGGACACCGAAGCCCTGAACGGGACCGCATTGATCCCTTATCTCCGACCCGCATCCATCCCGACTTGACCGTGGAGGACTATCGTCAGCTGCCAGCCATTATCGAGTACCTCCTGCGTCGCGTTTGACCGCGCGCCCGTAACCGTTTGGAAACAACTTTGGGCCTAACTAAGAAAAAGGATGTGAGGACGGATGCGGGTAGGCCGCCTGCTGTGGAAACTCATCGGATTTGGCGCCCTGGGGATCGCGGCATACCAAGGCGCCCACGCCATCCCCATGATGATTCAAACCTACCGGGCCGCGGAACTGCCGTCCTCGACGATGCCTCGGGTGCCGCAACAGGCGCCAGTCGTTCCGCCGCTATCCTCCGCATCGCCGAATCCCCACAGCGGCGCCAACACAACCACGTCCTCGTCCCATCTGCCGATTGATGCCACCTCGTCCAACTGGGCCGGTATCATACAAGCGGGCAGCCACGAGAAGAGCGTCAAGGCAACCTGGACGGTACCTCAGATTGCCGGAGCGCGGCCGGGCAGCGCGGTGGCGGAGTGGGTCGGTTTGGGCGGGATGCAAAAAGGCGAACTGATTCAAATCGGCACCATTACCACCGCTAATTCTACGGGCCAAGGCGCCACTACAGTGTTCTGGGAAGAACTTCCGGCCTCGGCCACCCAGACGGCATCCATTCCTGCCGGCACTACCGTGACGGCCTCCATCACGCCGGCTGGACAGCGCGCCTGGCGGTTGCAGCTATTCGCCAAAGGACAGTCCAAACCGCTGATTAATAAAGTGATCGCGCTTAGCGCGCGACAGGCGGCCTCCGTAGAGACCTCGGCCGATTGGATTACCGAAGCGCCCACAACCAACCATGGCGTAGCGCCGTTGGCACCCATCGATTCCACTACCATGAGCGGCGTCCAAGCGAACGGTACCCCGCTCGCGAAGTTGAGTCCACAATCCCTCGAAACCGTCGGGTTGTATAACAATAATGGCTCGTTGGAAGCTGCCCCGACGAGTACAAAAACCAACAGCATTCAGGTCAGCACGGTATACGGCAACCTCCCGTCATCCTCGACGAGCGGCAACGGATTTACCATCACCATTAAACCTGGCCAAGGCGGTTCCATTAGCATCGGCGGCGGCAGCGGCTACAACGGCGGTGGGCCTGGGGACGGCGGCGGCTATGGCTATGGCGGCGGCTACTGAGTGGTTGCTATGGATGGCCGGATTGGAGCAGTTGGACCCCGTAGGCGCCCGCAAGGGCCCACATGATGAGTGCCGAAGCTCGGTTCAACCACAACAGGGTGCGAGGGCCGCGGCTGGTCCGGCGAATGCCGCGCCCCGCCAGGGACAAGAATAGGAACCATAGCCACGACACCAAAATCGCGGCCACGGCATAGGTCGCCTTTTCCTCCCACACGGGGTATACGGCCGCCCCTCCGCCGATAACCACGACGGTATCGATGATGGCATGCGGGTTCAGCAGCGAGACGGACAGGCTGTACCGAATACGCCGAGCGAGCGGCCATTCATTCTCCCCGATCTGCCCCACATCCCCCGCAGGACGTGCCCGCCACGAGTTCCAGCCCATCCAGGCCATAAACGCCATGGCCAGAAGACTGAGGACGCTGCGCAACGCGGGGACGGCTCCAATCATCAAGCTTACGCCGGCAACGGCAGCCACAATCAGCAGGGTATCTGACAGGGCGGCCGTAACCACCACGGGAACGGCTCGACGATAACGCGCATGCGAAGCTCCCTGGGTGAGTACAAACGCGTTTTGCGGGCCGAGGGGAAGAATCAAACCCAACGCAAGAATAAAGCCGTGTGCAAATGCGGTACCCATTGAGACCCCCCCTGCAGCCTGCCAGAAGATTCGCGTCCGCGCAAACAAATTCCTCCGACCAAGAGGGCGTGGTCGTGGCGTATAATGGAGTCAAACGCAGCAGAGAGGACGATCTGAATGGTCATTCATACCATTTTGATTTTACTGGCTAGCCTAGTAGGCGGCGCGATCGTTTCGGGATTGATGGGCCTGTTGGCCACGGCCATTTTCAAATAACCCTGAGCTACCGACGGCGGGTCCCGCCCGGGACCCGCCATTTCTCACCTAGGAGGCTCCCATCACTCGGTCGAATGCCCCTAAAAATTGTTCCATAATGGGCCATGGCCCCATCGTAATGCGCAGGTGGCCGGGCAGCCCGAACGCACCGGCAGGCCGCACCACGAACCCCTCCTGAACCAGCGCCTCCGCCGTGCTGCTCTCGCGATCCACGGACACCGCCACGAAATTGGTGGCGCTGGGATAGAAGCGCTGCGAACGCGCCCTCAGTGCCTCCATAAACCGAGACCGAGATTGGAGTGTCTCAGCCCGTACGCGATCAAAAAAGGCTTGATCCTCTAATGACGCTTTAGCCGCCTCCACAGCTAGAGCACTGACGGAAAATGGCTCCCGCACCTTCATCAAGGATTTCACCACGTCGGACGGAGCGGCCGCCCAGCCGATGCGCAAACCGGCCAGGGCATAGAGCTTGGAGAAGGTGCGCACCACCACCACGGCGCGGCCCGCCCGCACCGCTTCGAGATAATCAGGGCTTTCTAAGGAGTACTCCAAGTATGCACCGTCCACCACAGTCAGTACGGAGTCCGGAACGCGCTCCAGGTACCGCTGCCAGGCCGCCGGCGAAACGGCCCCGCCGGTCGGGTTGTTCGGCGTGCATACATACACCACCCGGGTCCGGGGCGTAATGGCGGTTAGCAGTGCGTCCATGTCGGTACTGCCGTCAGGCGCCAGGGGCACTTCGCGCGGCGTGCCGCCCGCAACCAGCGTTGCGTGTCGATAGGCCGAAAAGCTCGGATAGGGATAGACGACCTCGTCGCCGGGAGAGACGTACGCCGAAGCCACAAGACGCAGCAACTCGTCGGCTCCGCTCCCCACGACTAGCTGGTCTTGATCCATCTGATGCATGCGCGCCAACTTGGCTGCCAATCCGGGATCCTGCACCAGCGGGTAGTATTGCAGTTCGAGAGCGGCCCGCCGCACAGCCTCCACAGCCAGCGGAGACGGCCCCCATAAACTCTCGTTGGAGGCCAACTTGATCATTTCCACGCGTCCGCTGGCCGTCCGGGCATCGTTAAGGGAGCGCCCGGGCTGATACAACACCAAAGAATCAATTTCCGGCCGTGCACTCAGCATGCCTTCATCTCCTCTTCGCGTTCCAAATCGTGCCAACCTCTCCATTATAGCCTCCTGGGCTGTCTGTGCCGGAGAGAATTTCCCCCTGACAGGAGTTCTGGATGCCGGAAGAGAATAGCCCTATCATATGCATCGGCAAGGGGATGACGAATTTGTCCCTTCAAGAACAGGCACTCCACGAAGAGCTTCTTTCCCAAAGACGCGCTGTCCCGCTCGGAGCGGGAGGCCGTGTTCCCCATGGGTTAGGAGGTGTGTGGCCCCTGCCGGTTGGCTCGGCCGCGCCTGAGTATCATCCAGAAGACCTGGTGGTCACCGTGCCCGCCTCGCTGCGCATACACGAACTGGAATCAATGCTCGGCGCCCATCGGCAATGGTCCGCGTTGACGCTTCCGGACCACGGCCAAGACAGCTTGGGCGGAGTGATTGCCTTGGCACTCGAGGGATGGTTCCGCTCCCCGTTGTTCCGTGATCGCATTTTAGGGCTCCGAGTCCTCACTCCGGCCTTTGGCTCCATCACGACGGGAGCCAAGGTGGTGAAGAGTGTCGCCGGCTACAACCTTCCACGACTGTTTTTAGGAAGCCGAGGTGCCCTTGGGGTCATCACGGAGGTCACCTTGCGCGTCAGCCCCAGGCCCCCCGTGCAACGGGTCTGGGTTCAAGATGTGATGAGTCCTGAAACAAGCCTCGACGCCCTGAGGAGTACCGGCATTGCCTGGGCGTCGCTCGGCTTCCTGCGGCAATCCGGCAGGCTGTTGCTTACCGCGGTGTTGACCGGCCACGACACGGACGACACATTGGCGCACCCGCTGGGGCCGCCTGCCGCGACGCCCCTGCCGCCCCGGTTGGACCCTCCGGCTGAAGGCTGGCTGACCTATGGCTCGGTACCCATCAGCAGGGCACTCGCACTTCTTCGCGGCTGGCCCCCAGAGCAGCCGCTTTTTCTGGAACTTACGACCGGCGGTTTTTGGGGCTACGTGACCGACGCAGCGGAAGCCCATCTGGTACGGCAGTGCGCGGCCGAGATGGGAGGCTTGGCCTCCACCCCGTTTCTGCGGCCGTCTTCTGCCCCGCCACCGTGGTGGAAGACTCTAAAGAAATCGTTCGACCCTGATGGGTGCCTATGGGATCCCTGGGAGTAAAGTGGAGGTGATGGCATGGCGAATTTGGAGGATTGCGTCCACTGTGGACTGTGTCTTAGTGCCTGCCCGACCTATCAAGTCACCGGACTCGAAGTCGAGTCGCCCCGTGGCCGACTGGTGCTGTTGAGTCAGTGGCGCGAGCAAGCCGCCGCCCGCGACTCCGAGACGCGGGGGTGGCTGGACGACTGTCTGGACTGCCGAGCGTGCGAAGCGGTCTGCCCCGCCCACATTCCCACCGGGCATCTGGTAGAGGCCTGGCGGAGTCAGGATGCCCCGGAAGCCCGTCCGGCGCGCGCGCTCATTCGCCTATTGGGGCTATTCCTCGGCTCACCCCGGGGACTGTCATGGTTTCGGCGTCTCGCCCGGATGAGCCAGACACGGTGGGGAGACTGGCTCATCCGACGTATGGCCCGTTGGCTCCCGCCGGGTGCTCCCGCGGTCAAGGCCGGGTTACCCACCCTAAGCGCTGCCGGCGTCAGCCGGCGGGACCTTTCCGGCGATGGCACCAGCGCCGAGATTTTCTTCTTTGTAGGCTGTGTCATGGATGCTCTGTATGCCGACACTAACCGCCACGCTGCCGAATTGCTCCGCATGGCCGGTTACCGGTTGTCCATCCCCCAGGATCAGCGATGCTGCGGCGCCGTCCATCGACACAGCGGCAGTCCGGAGGCAGCCCGGCACTGGGCCAAGACCAACATCCTGTTGTTTGAGCATAGCGAAGCCCGGTATGTTGCCGTAGACGCGGCTGGATGCGGTGCCGCCCTTAAGGAATATGCCAGTCTCTTCCCGCCCGATTCTCCTTGGTATGCTCGGGCTCAGCGGTTTGAAGACGCTGTACGCGACGTGGTGGAACTTTTGGCCGAATCGCTGCCCCCGCTTGCCCCCCAATCGGACCGGGCCATAACCGTCCATGACCCATGCCACCACGTACATGCTCAAGGCATCGCTCAGGAGACCCGCGCGCTCCTTCACCGCGCCGGCTATACCCTCGCCGAGATGCGGGAATCAACCTTGTGCTGTGGATCGGCGGGCATCTATAACCTCACCCACCCTGAGAAGAGTCAAGCGCTGTTGCAGCGAAAGCTGGCCGAAATACCGGACGGCGCGGCGTTCGTGGCTGCCGCCAATCCGGGGTGTCTATTGCACATGCAGTCCGGTTTGTCCGCCCAAGGCGGCACACAGGCGGTCCACCCGATCGACCTGGCGTGGCAAGCCTATCACGATGCGGGCTTGGGGACCCCAGGGAGCGTGACGCTATGACCGTGTGGCTGGATCAAGTCCGCCGCGTGGTCGGCCCGGACCAGGTTCTGACACACCCGATCGCTCTAACCGCGTACGCGCAGGATGGCTATACGCTGGCGTCCGGCCATCCAGCGGCCGTAGTGCTTCCCTCAACCGCGCCCCAGGTCCAAGCGGTCGTCCAAGTTCTTTCGGCCTGCGACATCCCAATCGTCGCCCGGGGCGCCGGAACCAGCCTGTCCGGGGGCGCCATTGCGGGTCCCGACTCCGTCATCCTGCATTTCTCACGGATGAACCGAATCCACTCCATCGATTGGGTAAACCGCATTGCTGAAGTCGACCCTGGGGTCGTTAACCTCGATATTTCACGCGCGCTGGCTCCCGGTGGACTCTTTTACGCACCCGATCCCTCATCCCAGCAGGCTTGCACGATTGGGGGAAACTTTGCCGAAAACTCAGGCGGGCCGCACTGTCTGAAATACGGCGTGACGCTGAACCACATTCTGATGGCCGACCTCGTCCTCCCCGATGGACGGGAAGTCCGGCTCGGGAACCTTGCTGGAGAGCCCGATGGCCCTGATTGGCTGGGACTCATGATTGGCTCCGAGGGCACCCTCGGCATCGCGACACGCCTCTGGCTGCGCGCGTTGCCTGTTCCTCCAGCCAGCCGAACCTTCTTGGCTCTCTTCGACAGCGTCTCCGAAGCAAGCCGCGCCGTATCGGACGTCATTGCCGCTGGCGTAATACCTGCCGCCATGGAAATGATGGACCGATTGGCTATCCATGCCGTCGAACGCGGAGCCTACCCGGTTGGGTATCCGGAAGACGTGGAGGCTGTCCTGCTTATAGAACTGGATGGAGAGCCCGGCGTGGTGGACGCAGATCGGCACACCGTGCACGCGCTCTTGAAGGCGCGTCAGGTCCGCGCGCTGCGTGAAGCTGAAACACCGCAGGAACGAAACCTATGGTGGGCCAACCGCAAGACTGCATTCGGCGCCATGGGCCTGATCTCGCCGCGCTACTATGTACAGGACGGCGTGATTCCCCGCCACGTCCTCCCGGATGCACTCGACACGATACGCCGCATCGGTCAACACTACCGCATCCGCATCGCTAATGTGTTCCACGCCGGCGACGGGAATCTTCATCCCCTGCTTCTGTATAACGACCGGGATCCCGATGAGGTGGAGCGCGTGAAGGAAGCCGGCTCCGAGATCCTGGCGTACTGCATCCGCGTTGGCGGCAGTATCAGCGGCGAACATGGCATCGGGCTGGAGAAGCTTCAGGAGATGGCCTGGCAATTTTCTGCGGACGACCTCCGTGCCCAGCAGAGCATCAAGCAGACATTCGATCCCAGCGGGCGCTTCAATCCTGGAAAACTGCTGCCAACCCCGGGACGTTGTATCGACTTTCATCCGCTCCCCTGATGCAGAGGTCCCGTCATAGGTGCAGCCATCCATGCCCCGCCATGAGAATCATGGGAACCACGAAGACAGCCAACACATTTACCAGAAGCACAGCGGGCAGTATCGTCATCCACAGCGGATCGCGGCGGTGGCGAGCCTCTCGCTCATGGTTCAGACGGGCCTCGAGATGTTGTACGTGTGCCCGGATTTGTTCTGTAGAGAGACCATGCAGGTATCCGTGCTGCAAGAGGACAAGACTCAGCCCCCCGTCCAGGTCGCGAAGTCTATCAATGTCGGATGTAAAACCGGACCGGCCGAGTATGGCCTGCGCTCCCTGCATGATGGGCACGGCCAGGAGGGGCTCCTCAACCGCAGCGGTCTCGACCGCCTGCCAAAAGGTAAGCTCAGCGCTAAGGAGTACCGAGACTTGCTGCCAGAACCGTGTCAACGCTTCGGCAAGCAGGCGCGGCTGCCGCCGTGTGGGCCGTCGCGTCGTGAGACTGAGCCAGGCGCTGGCCCCGGCCAGCAATCCCAACACCCCCATCTGATGGAACAGCACCGCCCCCGGCACCACCCCCAGGACCGCCAGCCAAGCCCACTGCGGTTGTCCGCACCATATGAGCCAGGCCATCGCCGCACACCATCCCGCCAGCGCCATCACCGCTGCATCGCCTCCCGGCGCTCATGATGAGCCAAAATGGAGAACACCACCGCCGTGGCGACCCCAACCCCCGCCAATGTGCCCCCACCCAGCGGTGAGCCCGCCAACGTGCGATAAAAACTCGGCACGGCCACCCGGAATATGCCCAGCACTCCCCACGGAGCGAAGGCCAGCACCACGACAGTAGCGCGCTGGGCCGCCTCCTCCAATTGCCTCCCGTGCCGCCGTGCCTGGTCCCCGTGCACGGCATCTACCGCCCACGCCAGGAGGGGGGACAGCGACCCGCCATAGCGATGCACCACCCGTACCACGCGGCTGACGAAACTGAGCGCTGAAATCTGATAACCGGCCGCCACCTGCGCCAGCACTCTCTCTCCGGCATCCGCTCCGCGCAACGGAGACCGGTACCCCATCTCCTGCAGAGCCCCGGCCAGCGTTCCCCGCACTCTCAGCAATTGGTCGAGGCGGACAAGAAACAACAAGGCCGCCTCCTCATCGCGGTCCCGACTCGCGGCAAACCGCCGGGCGGTGACTAACTGGTTCCATCCGATGGCCGTCAATAAGCCGCCAACCATCACGCCTGGGGACTGAAGAAGCAGACCCCAGCCCGCAAAGGCGGCCAGCGGCCACCAAAGTCCGCCAGTCAACCACACCCAAACCGCACTCCCGGCGAAAGTCGCCCATACCACGCTGCCCGCCATCATAGCCGCACGTCCCGAGTCAAGCCGGCACCCGTCCACCGCCACAGCACATGGAATTCGCCGGACTGCACGGCCGTCACCGTGTCGATGCGCCGAAGGCCATCCGGGTCGCGGATTAAGTAGACGATGATATCCACGGCATCCATAATCTCATCGCGCAGCGCGTCAAAGGACAGACCGCTTCCTCGCTGCAGGGCCAGGCGCGCCAGCCGGTTAATGGTGCGATGCCCCCCGCCTCCGCTATGGACGGTGCAGAGACTGCCCGGATGCCCGCTGGCCATGGCCTCCACCAAGTCGAGGGCCTCGCCCCCGCGCACTTCGCCTACAATGATACGGTCCGGACGCATCCGTAGAGCATCAGACACCAATCGCTTGAGCGTAAACTCCCGGAAGGTCTCCAACCGCACCACATTGTCATGCTCGATTTGCAATTCCCGGACATCCTCAATGGTCACGAGCCGTTCATCAGCCGGTATCGTCTGCGCGAGCAACCGCAACAGGGATGTCTTGCCGCTGGCCGCCCCGCCCGCAATAATCAGATTGCGGCGCTCAGCCACCAGCCGCGTCAAGTCCTCCCAGACTTCGCGACTCCACGCGCCGGAGCCCAGACAGTCCTCTAACGTCAACGGTTGCATGGGTGCTCGACGGATGGTAATGCTGGGGCGGTCACTGACCGGCGGGAGTGCACAATGGATGCGCGACCCGTCACTCAGTCTGGCGTCGCACAGAGGATTTTCCGTATTGAGTTCGCGCCCAGCCCGGTGGGCAATCCGGCGGGCTAAGTCCGCTACATCATCCGCGTCCGCAAAGGCGGTTGCTCGCTCCATCCGCCCTTGCCGCTCCACGAACACCTCTTGGCCGTTAACCATGATTTCCGTAACCGACTCGTCCACCAGCAGCGCGTCGAGAGGACCCAGCCCGGTAATCCGGTTAATCAGGGAACGGCGGTAGAAAGCCCGTAGATGCTCGGGACAGGAATCATCTGCCGTCACCACCTCGTCGACGGCCATTTCCAAGCCGCGCACCCGTTCGGCATCCCATACCAAATGCGAGAGACGGTCTGGGTGGCGTTCGGTCAGCTCTGCCATCCACCGGGTCAAGACCGTCTGGAAATCGCTCTCGACATCCTCCGCCGCTCCCATCCATGGCCGCTTCGCGGTTCCATCGCCGGGTGCCCATAGAAAGTCTGTCAACGCTCCACCCCTTTCCTATGCCGAAACGGTGCCCACCATCGCGATCGCGATGCCCCAGAGACAGTCTCCTCCGATGCCGGGGAAGCCAGCGAGACAACCCGCCCCAACCGCCGCTCATCTTTGGCCCATGCCGGCAGGCCATCTTCGGACACCATCCAGCATTCCAACTGCGGCTGATAGAGGCGAACCATCTCCCACGTCCGCCGAAACGCCGCCTCGGGAGTCGTGGCTGCAGCCCAAAAGAGCACCGTGGCCATGTGAGGCAGGATCGCTGCTGCGCGCTCATCGGCAATTCGTCCGCCCAACCACCAACCCTGCCAGTCCCACCCCCCCCGAATCCAGCCGCGTATTTGATCCAGCCCGGGGCGCACCATACCCGGAAGCCAAGGCGGTGCTGCAGGCACGAGTAGGCCCCAGCCGTTTTGCATCGGCCTCAGAGTGCTGGGAACTTCCATGCGCTCGATGCGGGATGAGGCGAGAGCCAGTGAGAGAGACCCTAAGCCCCAATCGTTGTCCACCAAGAGGCCGTTTGTCCCGTAGCGGCCCGACACCAGCGGAAGAAGGGTGCGTACCAAAGGCTCCGCCGCCGGATAGGGAAACAGCGAGATGACACTCCAGACTGCGGGCAGATCCGCGAGCCCCGACACGGGGTGTCCGCACCATGTACGGAGTGCCTCTCCATCAATTTCCCCGCGCCATATGTGGACCGCAGAGTGACGCTCCACCCACCCCGGCAGGGCCGCATCAAGGCTGACCCAGAGCAATACAGGTCGGTCCGGCGGATTCTGGCGCAACCATTCCAGAGCCTCTCCAAAGTCATGCAGGCTCTCCCCCAACAGCACGCGCTGCGCACTCTGCCACAAGGGCAAGACCTCCGCCCAGGTGCTGGCCACCTGAATATCAATAGACTCGATCTGGCCAACAAAACGGTCCACCCCGGCGTGCCCGCTGGCTACCACAATCACGAATCCATCCCCAGAATCTCCACGCTACCGCGGCGGCTGATCCCCTCATATTGCATGGCTTGCCTGAATGACATGAGCACGCTGATGCTGGGGTTGGCGCCCACCTGCGCACTAACCGCCACCACCGGGACAGGGCCAGACTGCCATGCCACAGAGCCCGGATATCGAACCAGCACATCGACCGACGAGCCAACGCGGGCAATGCGCGCGTCCGCGGCTGAGGCCGGGGTCACGGCAACCGTAACCCGTGTCGCCGCCACACCTCCCAGCACCGCTGGGGATAACACCTGGCCGGGTTCCAGCGGCACGCGTGCCACCCCCGTCACCTGATTGACTTTCACGGCCCTCAAGGCTGACTCCGGCACCCAGCGCCAATCCTGCCGCGAGACCGTTTGTCCTGCGGCCACAAAGCGCGTCACCACGGGAACCATGACCCGGGAAGGGGAGAGTCCGGCCTTTGGGGCGCGCACCATGCTGAGTACTCCAAACACCATCGCACTGGCCAAAAAGGCCACCGCTCCGGGACGAGACTTAATCCGCTCAGTTATGGACATGCGCACTCGCCTCCTCGCCCCGCCCGGACGCCAGCAATATCTCCTCTCGGGAAGCGACAACCCGAAACGGCAGGTGGTCATCGTGAAGAAGCAAGAGCCCTTCTCCCACCCCAGCATTGGCCACCTGCTCCAGCTCTCCATCATGGAGATGCAAGACCTGCTGCGCTTCCGCGAGACTGTCCGGATGCTGACGCAGCAGCATCACCAGAGGGGCATTATGCAAACACACTGACGCAGCTCGACTGCGCGTAAAGTCACCAATGTCCTGCGAAATCAGGGATATCGCGCAACCCCTTTTGCGCGCCCGGCGGAACAACTCCTCCAGATACGGGGCGGTCGAGTCATCTGTAAGCAGATGCCACGACTCGTCGAATATCACTAACCGCCGGCCCTGTTCGTGTCCCATCCGTCGCATGATCCACTCGGTGAGCGCCAGGTATACAGCTCCGCGCATGCCCGGAGCCATCCGACTCACATCGAACACCTCGAATGGTTCCATGCCATGATGGCTCGACGATCCCGCCATGCGGACCCAACGCTCATAGACCAGTTGAAGGCGCTCCTTCGCCCTCCCGCTTTCCTGCCCCACCTGCGTGGCCCACTGCTCCACCAAATCGTGGCCAGTGCCGCCTCGCGGGGTGAACTTGCCCCCCTCCATGCCGCGCGCCGCTCGCCATAGCGCATCCCGGACTATCCCCCCGAACTCTTCCATCAGCCCCCCATCCAGCCGGGTCAGGAACCGCAGCAGAAAGTCACACTGGCGGTCGAGCTCGTCCGGTCCCCGGCCGCCTTCGAAGCTAAAGGGATTGAACGGAAACTCTGTGCGCCCCTCGTGGCTCTCGCCCAGGTTCCAGACATGTGCGCCCGCGCGGTCGAGGGTGCGATATTCGCCCTCCGGATCGATTACGGTAACTGCCAGTCCCCGGTACCGGGCTCGGACCGCTTCCAGCTTTGCGGCAAAGCTTTTGCCTGCGCCCGACCAGCCGACCGTGATGGAATGAGGAGAGGACAACGCGAACCGGTCCACGATGACGAAGTTCCGACTCCGGGTGTTAACCCCGAACACCTGCCCCTGCGCGTGGACTAAGTCGCGCGACGAGAAGGGAAACAGAGTGGCCCAGGCCCGGCTGTCCATTTCCCGCACCTTATCCACCGGTTCACCCAAGGGGAGATTGCGCCGCAGGCCCAACTGCTGCTGGTACTGCAGCGGCCGAAGCACCAGCATCATGCCCTGGGCCAAGCTCTCCAAAATCCGGCTGGAACGCTCGAGGTCCTCGCCGTTCTCAGACCAGAGGCTGAGCGTCATACCAACCTCCAGCATGCGGGTTTCACCGCGGGCCAGACCGAACCGCGCTTGTTCCGCATCCTCGATAGCCACCACCTGTTCCGCACGTGTCAGACGACCGCGCTTCTGGTCGGATTCCGTGGATCCGCGACTCCAAATCATGCGCCGATTCATGGATTGCACCACGTCCTCGGTGGCAAGCGGCGCACAATGAATGGCCAATGTCAAGGGATGCGGGAACCCCAGCAGCGGTTCCATCCAGCCTGGCTGGACGGTGCGGGGATATCCGACTACGGTATAGCTCTTGACACGCTGCTTTCCCACCTCCGCATATCCGGGAAACAGTTGCACATGGGACGGCCAAAGCACGTCCATGGCATCTCTTTTAGCGCTGGTTGCACATCGCCTCAATCCCACGCCCAATTCACCCCCGCCGGCAAACTCTGCCCGCCGCCCAAACTCGCGTAAAGGAAACGGAACAAGGCATCGCGCTCCAGTGTCTTGATCCGGACGCCCAAGGGCTTCAGCCCCTCAGCCACCAAATCCCGGCGCCGCTCCAACTCGGCCTCCGCCTCGTCCCACAGCACTTCTCCGCGACGCATAGGACGGCTGCGGGTATCCACCCCCTGCCACGATAGGATGATAAAGAACCGCCTCCGTACCAAATGCTGGACCGATGCGGTCTCCCGCAAGAACTCAATGTAGTCGCCCAGAGACGGGCGCAGGTGTGGCTCGATCTCATCTTCGTGACTTTTCAGTTCCCCGAGATAGTTATCGATCCGGAGGTAGTCCGAACGCACCAGAATCTCAATCGGAAAGCTGAGCCCATTGAGGAATGCGGTATAGGCGTTGACCAGCCTTTCCTGATCTTTGTAGGACCGAAGACCAAAGTTGACCGGAAAGGCCTCCATGACAGCCGAGAAACGGTCCCGGCCCACCAGACAGATGCTGGGCCCAATCGCTCGGATTGGAAACACTTGACGGATTTCTGCAGCCAATTCATTCACCTCGTCATTTCATTAACGGGCATCCCACGGACACCCAGGTATTCGTTTATGGTAGGAACAACCGCGAAGAGAGGTAAAACCGCCCCCATCGCCAGATCCATTGCGGCAGGCTCACGTCGCGGTGGCGAACCGTGGCCAATGCCAGCCCCGCCACAGATGCCGCGCCAAGGGCTGCCCAGGCGGGGGGCGATATATGCCGGGAACCGTGCCAGACCACCAAGTCCACGGCAGCAGCGGCCGCGATCCAAATCAGGTCAGACATCTTCAACCCGAAGAGAACTTCGGGCTCCCGCCCCAACGGGATGCTGACCACTCGGTTCATCGCCATGCGTATCCAGCCCCCATTCGAGATCCCATCAGACGCCGCACCTGGCCGGGGAGTTTCGCCATATACCAGAGTAGGGCCAGCTCGAGAAAGAAATCGGCCAAATGACCGCCCGCAGCAGACAACAGTTGTACTGCCAGCCAAAAGGCTCCTGCCTGAAAGGCCTGCACAAACACCACCGCGGCCAGCTCACGACTCAAAGCCGCCAGCACCGGACTATCCTCCCGCATGGCCCACCACAGGGCAAACCACGGCACGGCGGCCGTCAGCACATAGATCTCCACGGCCCGAATCGCGTAGAAGACCCCGAGATACAGCATTAAGGCCAGCATAGCCAGTGCCGAGGCCAACACCAACAGCGGCGAGAGGATGCCGGTGGGGGCTCCACTAATCTGCCAATGAGCCAGACCGGACAGAAGTCCCGAAACCACCGCGTTGTTGAGGGCGGCCAGCATCTGCACCGCCCACGCGCCACCGGCACTAATCAGAGCGGCGGTCACCAGCCGCTCCATATAGACCGGAATGGCCAATACCCGGCCCTTGGCCGTCAGACTAGGCCACATGCTTCGCACGACCACCAGCAGCGTAGCGGTGCCGGCGAGTGTCCAGGCCAGGTCGCGGCTGTCGGCATACAACGTCATGACCGGACGCGGCCACGGCAAGGGGGCCAAAATCCACCGTTGAAATCCGCGGCCGCTCACCACAACCACCTGCTGCCAAGCCCAGCGGGATAAGGTATTGATGCCCCACACCACCGGGTTCAAAGAGGGTCCGGCCATTAGGAAACCACGTACTGGATGATCTGCTTGACCACGTCGACCATCAACACCAGGCCGAGCCCCATTGCTGCCCGTCCCATTAGCTCCTTGCTTACCTGGACGGCGCGCGGCGTATGGGCCAACATGAACCGTATGCCGCCATAGACCATCACCAGCGTGAACACGCCCCCAGCCACGTCGACCAGCATGCTGGTCATTCGGGTAATGACTTGCAGGACTGCGGTATCGGGCACCTTGGCGCCTCCTAGAAACAAAGTCGGTGAGGAAGATTTCCTCACCGACATGGTACAGGGAATATCCGGGTGGATCCCTGTCCAAATTTTCGCCACTATTCGACACTAATTTCGCTCATTCCATAAGAAAAACCGCGTCACAACACGCCGTACGGCCTTATCTGACGCGATTCGACATTATTACATAACTTTTCCCACTTTTACCTCTTCCGGTTTTTCAGACGTTCGTGGCGGCGTGCTTCAGCGGCATGGAAACGCTCCTCCTCTTCCGGGCTGGTCAAGACCAGCGGCGGCACCTCGACCGGCTCCCCGACTTGGTTCAGGGCCACGAAGGTCAGAAAGGCCGTAGAGGTCTTGCGCTTTTCGCCGGTGTCCATATTTTCCCCATAGACATCCACGCCGACCTCCATGGACGTTCTCCCGACCCAGTTGACCTGCGACACCAAGTGCACCACTTCCCCCACCCGGATGGGATGCAGAAACTCCAAACTGTCCATGGAAGCTGTAACCGCCACGTGTCCGGCATGGCGATTGGCCGTGATGGCAGCGGCCAAGTCAATCCAGTGCATCACCTTGCCGCCCAAAATATTGCCGAGTTGATTCGAGTCCCCTGGCAGCACTAGTTCTGTCATTTCTGTCCGCGATTGCTGGACGGTCTTGCCCCTCAATACTGTCACCTCGACACCTCCGTATAGATGCGGCCGACCACGGTGATGCTAACGCGGCCTATAAAGGTGTTACCAAAAACAGAAATCTCTTGTCAAACTGGAAAGGAGGCGGTGGTTATGGGCATCAAAACACCCGGCCGCAGACGAACCCGCACGCGGTCGCCCCATCACCAGGCCTTTCAGCGCGATTTAACCTCTTCCACCCTAACACTCCTGACCATTGGCGGGATCATGGGCTCGGGCCTGTTTATGGCCAGCGGATTGGCTATCCGGCACGCCGGGCCGATCGTACTGGCCATGTACGCACTAGGCGCTCTGGTGATGGTGTTCGAAATCCGGGCACTCGCCGAAATGTCCGTGGCCACCCCGCATCCCGGTTCGTTTCTCGTCTACACCCGGCAAGTGCTGGGGCCCGGATGGACTTTCGTGGCCGGTTGGATTTTCTGGTTTTCCAGCGTGCTGACCATGTCTAGCGAGGTTACGGCTGCCGCCCTGCTGTCGCGTCTGTGGTACCCGGGGGTTCCCCTGTGGCTCTGGTCGCTGGGCTACTCTGCCCTCATTATCGCTGTCAACTTCGTTAGTGTGCGGGGATTTGGCGCCATCGAAGGCGTGATGGCTGGAATAAAAACCCTGGCCGTGTTAGCCTTCGTGGCCTTTGGATTGCTGATGCTGTTTCACGTCCTGCCGGCCCGGCATGCCGTACCTCCTCTGGCCGCTCTGGGATCCGGCACGGGCGGATGGCTGCCGACCGGCTGGCACGGGGCGGCGCCGGCCATGATTCTGGTCTTGTTTTCTTTTGCCGGTACCGGGGTTATCGGCATGGCCGCCGCCGAGACCAAGAAGGTTCAAACCACCATACCGCAATCGGTGCGGGCGACCGTGGTGCTGGTGACGGTGATGTTTTTAGGTTCCATCTTCGTAATCCTGAATTTGGTGCCATGGACTGCCGAATCTGGTTCAGTCAGTCCCTTCATCCTGGCGCTCCGCCAAAGTCCAGTTCCCTACGTATCTACCATCATGAACCTGGTGCTGCTGTTCGCAGTTCTCTCGACCATGAACGCCGCGCTCTATTCCAATGTGCGGGTCTTGTACTCGCTAGCGCAACAGGGCGAGGCTCCCAAACTTCTCGGCCAGTTGAACCCGAAAGGGCTGCCCACACGGGCCATCTGGACCAGTGCCGCGCTTCTCGCCCTCACTATTGTGCTGGCCTACGTTCTGCCCAAGAAAGCCTATAGTTATTTGGTGACAGCGACCGGATTCCAGGCCATGTTCATTTGGCTGATGGTGCTCTTGACAGAACGGTTTTACCGTCCCTACCTGCAGGAACATCATCCCGATAAGCTCACCTATAAGCTTTGGGGGTATCCCTTCACCAACTATTTCGTCATGGCGGTGGTATTGGCGGCTATGGCCCTTTCACCGTTTGCCCAGGGCGAACTGGTCGGCGCAATAGTGGGAGTGGGTGGCATCGCGGCCGCGCTCATCGTCTGGTTCGTGGTCAGAAGTCGGCTGCCCTCCCAGCAGAGAACCTAGGACGGGGCCAACTGCAACAGCGAGGCGACTTCTACATGGTCGGTGCGGGGAAACATGTCCACCGGCACCGCGTGTTGCAGCCGATAGCCCGCCTGGAAGGCCGCCACATCCCGGGCCCAGGTCTCGGGATTGCAACTGATATAAACAATCTGGGGACTCTTAAGCTCCAGGAGTTGGTGCACCACCTGCGGATCCAAACCGGCGCGCGGCGGATCGACGATGACGGCCTCGGGCGGGGCCTGTTCGGCTTGGACCCACCGGCCGATGAGATCCTCGACGCGGCCCACGTCCATCTGGATATTGGACAGGGCGTTGGCGGTGAAATTTCGCTCGGCATCGGCCACGGCCGCCGGATTCGCCTCCAAAGCGCGAACCCTCCGAGCCCGCTTGGCCGCCAGCGACGCCAGCGTTCCCACACCCGAATACAAGTCCCAAACCTCCTCCGCGCCCGCCGGTAGAAAGTTCAGGGCCTCTCCGTACAACACTTCCACCTGCTGGGGATTGACCTGAAAGAACGAGGTAAACGACAGGTGGAATGTTAGCCCCAGAATGGTGTCCGTAATGTGAGCATCGCCGGCGATGCGGCGCGTCTCGGGCCCCAAAATGCGATTGGTCTTGTCGCGATTGATATTGACCCCCACGCCGCGCACCACGGGGTTCTGGGCCATAATCTCGGAAGCCACAGAGGCCAAATCGGGCGGGTTCCGCCTCACCACCAACAGCACGAGCGCAGCGCTTTCAGCGGACGACCATCGGATGATGACGTGGCGGAGTGCGCCCTGTTCATTCATTTCGTCGTAGGGTTCCACCCTATATTGGTTAAGCACTCGCTGCACTCCCGCCAACACCTGGTTGATGCCGGCATCCTGAATATCGCACACCTCGGTTGGCACCAGTGCGTGCGTGCCGCGCCGATATAAGCCCAATACCAAATGGCCCGGCTCGCCGCCCACCGGGAACTGCCCTTTGTTGCGATACCCGAAGGGACTGGGTGCGGGGCGAATGGCATCCACCACCCGGCTGTCTACATGGGCAATCCGCTCCAATGCGTCACGAACGCGGGATTCTTTGTACCGCAGCTCGGAATCATAATGCCAATGCTGAAAGCTGCATCCCCCACACTCTGCGAAAATGGGGCAGCGCGGCTCAATGCGCTCCGCCGAGGGGGCGGTGACAGACACAACGCGGGCTCGCACGAAGTTACGGCGCTCGTCGGTCACCTCCGCCGCCACCCGCTCGCCGGGCAATGCGCCCATTACGAACGCCAGACGTCCGTCGGGCATGCGCGCCACGCCGTCTCCAGCTTGTCCCATACGCTCCACCAACAATTCGGTTCGCTGCCCCACGCTCAATCCCGTACCTCCCCCACCCGCACACGCCCGTCTCTCTCGATCATTAGGGGCCAGCCGAGCGGAATCGTCCACATCGGTTCACGGTGGCCGGATTCCATACCTGTCCACACCGGAATGCCATACCGTTCCCCGATAGGGCGCAACAAGTCTCGCACCACCGGTTGCAGATCGCGGTCCCCGATGACGGCTGGCCCAAAAACCAGGCCGCAGATCTTGCCCAAGATTCCGGCTAGATCCAACTGCTGCAGCATGCGATCGATGCGGTATGGCTCCTCGTTGACTTCCTCCAGATATAAGACTGCGCCGTCCCATGCTGGTTGATACGGCGTGCCCGCCAGCGCGGACACCAATGCCAAATTTCCACCGTGCCAGGGAGCTCGGAGGGGTTTTGGGGGAGCGTGTCCGACCGCCTCCAGGGGCCGGTCGGAGATGGCGTCTTCGCCCCCCACCATGATCCGCCAGAACCGCTCGGAACTCTCAGCGTCGCGGCTCGTCAGCCCCAGGGGACCATGCAGACTCCACCACCCACGGCGGGCTGCCCAGTGATGCAAGGCCGTGACGTCGCTGAATCCCAGAATGGGCTTAGGGTGCAGAGCCGGTGCGGTGTCAAGCCAGGGAAGAATCCGCATGGCGCCATAGCCCCCGCGCAACGCCACCACCACATCCACCGCAGGATCTCGCAACGCATCGATCAGGTCTTGGGCACGGTCTTTGTCCAGTCCGGCCAAGTCCAAGTCGGCATGCCAGCGATCGCGCACATGCGCACCGGTGCTCACCGTAAAGCCGCGGGCGGCCAGGGCGTGCTCGACTTGGTCGAGTTCCTCCGCGCTGACCGCCCGGCTAGGGGCCACGAGACGCATGTGCGCCTCGGGGCTAATCCTGAGACGCCGCATAGTTCTTCTGAATGCTGTCCCGCAACAGTTGGTTGACCAGATCCGGTTTGGCCTGACCTCGGGTTTGCTTCATCACCTGGCCGACCATAAACGCCAGCGCCTTCTCCTTGCCGGACAAAAAGTCTTGGACAACTGCCGGGTTATCGTGCAGCACCTGATCCACAATGCTCTGGATGGCACCCGCATCGGTAATTTGGCTAAGACCCTTGTCTTTGACCACCTGGGACGCGGTCTGCCCGGATTCGAACATGGCTTCCAACACCTCTTTGGCCATACGCCCAGACAACGTGCCGGCCTGGATGAGTCCCAACAGTTCCACTAGCCCTTCCGGGCGCACCCCGGAGTTCGCGAACGACTCGCCGCGGGCGTTAATCAGACGGGACAGGTCAGACAGCATCCAGTTTGTCACCAAGCGCTCATCCTGGAACAACGCTGTGGCCTCCCTCCAATACTCGTAGGCCTCACGGTCCAAAACCAGCACTTCCGCGTCCTTCTCAGGAATACCCCGGCCCACCAGATCCGCCCGGATGGCGTCGGGCAAAGCGGGCAGCCCACGCTTCATATCCGCGATCCATTGAGGGTCCAGCACCAAAGGCGGCAAGTCTGGCTCGGGGAAGTAGCGATAGTCATTGGCCTCTTCTTTGCTGCGCTGGCTGTATGTCTTGCCGGTGGCATCGTCGAAGCCGCGCGTCTCTTTCACGATGCGCTCTCCGGCGGCCAAAAGTTCCGTTTGCCGGATTACTTCGTACTCGATGCCCCGCTGGACATTTCGGATGGAGTTGACGTTTTTAATCTCGACCCGGGGCAAATCCTCCAAACTCCCGGCAAACCCTTCGGGCCGCAGTGACACGTTGGCATCGCACCGCATCGATCCCTCTTCCATGCGGAGGTCGGAGACGTCCAAGTAACTTAGCACCG
This sequence comes from Bacillota bacterium, assembly GCA_021798975.1. Taxonomy (GTDB): domain Bacteria; phylum Bacillota; class Sulfobacillia; order Sulfobacillales; family Sulfobacillaceae; genus Sulfobacillus_B. Next base: position 36,215 of record JAJZBJ010000008.1, read on the forward strand.
CGCGAAGCTCGGTCAAATACAAGCGAGCCTCCTCGGCCGAGCGCAAATCGGGCTCCGACACAATCTCAATCAACGGAACCCCGGCCCGGTTGAGGTCCACCAAGGAACCGGTCGCATCGCCCAAGCGCTGGCCCAAGTGATTGAGCTTTCCCGCATCCTCCTCAACGTGGACACGCCGCACCCCAATTTTCTTGGCAGCGTCATCCGCCCCACGGATGGTCACCCATCCGTACTCGCCCAAGGGCTGATCATACTGGGAGATCTGATAGGCTTTGGGCAAATCGGGATAGAAGTATTGTTTCCGGTCGAATTTTGACACCGCCCGAACCGTGCAGTTCAGTGCCAGGGCCGATCGAACCGCCAGACGAATAGCTTCCTGATTGATGACTGGCAAGACGCCGGGCATGCCCAAGCAGACGGGACAGGTATGGGTGTTGGGATCCCCCCCGAAAGCGGCCGAACAACCGCAAAAGAGTTTAGTGGCCGTCTTCAGTTCGACATGAACTTCCAATCCGATAATGACTTGGTACTGGCTCATGCTTCCACCCCCATCGGCCACACCATTGGCTCCATCTGCGGCTCAAGCGTTGCCGCCGCGTCAAACAGGGCTGTGTCAGCCAGTCCCGGCGCCAGCCACTGCAGTCCTACCGGCAGGCCATCCGCAACCCCGGCCGGCATCGAGAGGCCCGGTATACCCGCCAAATTGGCGGTGACGGTGTAGACGTCACCCAAGTACATCTTGATGGGATCGTCGTCGCGCTCACCGCGTCGAAATGCCACGTCGGGCGTGGTCGGTGTCACGATGAAGTCAACCTCCTGAAAAGCTTTGTCAAAGTCCTGGCGAATCAGGGTGCGGACTTTCTGCGCCGTCAGGTAATACGCGTCATAGTATCCGGCCGAGAGGGCATGGGTTCCCAATAGAATGCGCCGCTTGACCTCCGCTCCGAACCCCTCGTCGCGGGTTTTCTCGTACATCGTGAGGAGGTCCCGCCCCTCGGCCCGCATCCCATACCGCACTCCGTCAAAGCGGGAGAGATTGGAGGATGCCTCCGCCGGGGCAATAAGATAGTAGGTTGCAATGGCATAGGACGTGTGCGGCAAAGAAATCTCGACCAACGCGTGGCCCATGCCGCGCAGACGTTCCAAGGCAGCTTCCGTCAGTCGCCGGACCCCCGCATCCATGCCCTCTCCAAAGTACTCGCGCGGCACACCGATACGCCAAGGGCCGCCGGACACGGTACGATCCCCGGCCGACGACAAGGCGGTGGAGTCGTGCCTGTCCGCTCCCTGGATGACGTGGTACAGGAGCCGTGCGTCCCGGATAGACCGAGCCATCGGCCCAATCTGGTCCAAACTGGAGGCAAACGCAATCAGTCCATAGCGAGACACCCGGCCATAGGTTGGTTTCATGCCGACAATCCCGCAATACGAAGATGGCTGGCGAATGGATCCGCCCGTGTCGGAGCCTAGCGCCAAAGGCACCAGTTGGGCGGCCACTGCAGCGGCCGATCCTCCGCTCGAGCCGCCGGGCACCCGGCTAAGATCCCAGGGATTGCGGGTCTCAGCCAGCGCCGAGTGTTCCGTCGACGACCCCATCGCGAACTCGTCTAGGTTAGTTTTGCCGATAATCACAGCACCCGCCTGCTTGAGCTTCACGACAACCGTCGCATCGTACGGAGAGACAAACTCGCCCAAGATTTTGGATCCCGCGGTGGTGGGCATCCCCTGCGTGACAATATTATCCTTGACCGCGACCGGCACGCCAGACAGAGGCCGCTCCCGCCGCTCGGCGGCCGACCACTGGTCCTGGCGCCGCGCCTCGGCCACAGCTCCCGCCTCATCGACGTATAAGAAGGCCCCGACGCTCGCATCGACGGCGCGAATACGGGCGAGATGCGACGTGACAATCTCTTCCGCGGAGACTGCTCCCTCACAAAACAGGTCATGCAAAGTGTGGGCCTCGTAGGTCCACAACGGTTTACTCGCCATCGCTGCCGCCCTCCATGATGCGCGGCACCAAGAACATGTGCTGCGCAACTTTGGGTCCGTTCTTCGTGGCCTCGGCCACGGACAGCGAAGCCGCCTCGACATCCTCGCGCAACGGCGCCTGGTCATTAGCCGCATGCAAGGTGGGCTCCACACCATCCAGATCGAGACGTTGCAGTTGTGAAACATAGTCCAACACGCGGTTCAAGTCCTGTCGCAACGGTTGCAGCTCGTCCGCCGTGAGGCGCAACCGGGCCAACCGCGCGACGTGCAAAATCTCCCGATCGCTCAGTTCCACTCCATTACCCCCTACTTGTCCATAACTTGGATTATAGCATGGGGGCGCCGCATCTCATTCGTTAGGCTCCTCGCCCAGCACCAAGATATCGATGCCGCTGCTAAGCCGCAGCACCTCGTTAATCACCGACCCGCCGAATTTCTCCTGCCAGCGCGACCGATGCGACTCGCCTAAAATGATTTCGGTTACATGATGCTCTTTGGCGTAGCGGACCAGCGCTTCGGGTACATTGGCCTCACGCAGTTCAACCACGTGTGCGCCCAGCTTCCGAGCCAGGGCCAGGTGGGACTGCAGACGATCCGCATCGGCCGGCTTCAGCCCGCCGGGTCCTCCCGGGGTTACCGTAACCACGGTCAGTTCGCCCTTCATGCGCCGCGCGCGGCGATAGCCGCGCCGGATAAGCCGCGAGCCATTCGGTGACGGTGTCAGGGCGACCAAAATGCGGTCGTGCGTCGCCCACGGCCCCACGATGTCATGGTCATCCATATAGTCTTCCAACCGGTCGTCGGTATCGTCCGCCACGGCCCGCAGCGCTAATTCGCGGAGCGCCGTGATGTTCCCCTTGCGGAAAAAGTTGTGGAGCGCATTGACGACTGTTTCGCGGGGATAGATTTTACCTTCTTTTAGGCGTTCGATGAGTGCATCCGGAGTTAGGTCGATGAGGCGAATCTCGTCCGCCTCTCCTAAGACGGAGTCGGGTATCGTCTCCCGGACCCGCACCCCTGTCACCTGCCGTACCGTATCGTTCAACGATTCCAGGTGCTGGATATTGAGGGTCGACCACACGTTAATCCCGACCGCGAGGATATCGTTGACATCTTCATAGCGTTTGCCGTGCCGGGAGTCATCCGCGTTGGTGTGGGCCAGTTCGTCCACCAGCACGAGATCGGGCTCGCGCGCCGCAATGGCGTCGACGTCAAGCTCCCCGACCTCCATCCCCTTGTACATGGCCCGACGCAAAGGGATCATTTCGAGATCCCCGATCATGCGCTCGGTCTCCTCGCGACCGTGAGTATCGAGACACCCGACCACCACGTCGAGGCCGCTGGCCTTAGCGGCATGCGCGTCGCTCAGCATGGCGTACGTTTTTCCTACCCCGGGCGCCGCCCCAATATAGATGCGGTGCTTGCCGCGACTCATCCGTTTGATGTCTTCCAGAATCTGTTCGGGGGTCCGGCGCTTGAATGTGTTGGGCACTCCCATCCAACCTTTCCGTGCTGACTTCTGGATTCAGCCTACTTCAAATCTTGCCCCGCGCCAATCCTCACAGGCCCGTTTTAGCCCACGGGCCGCGTACCGGCATGGGCCTCGATGGCGCCCGGATGACCAGTACCGAGGCATCTGTCTTACGCAGAACCTCCGCGCCGACCCCGCCCCCGACCCACCGTCGAAAACCCCGCGGTGGGCGTCCGCCCAGTACAATCATCGGGCACCGCAACACCTCCGCTGCCGCGACAATCACGTCGCTCACGGAGATGCCCGACTCGTGGAGGAACCGCACCCGGTCCCCTAATCCGTCGAAGACATCGTATTCCAGCCGGGCCTTGATCGCGTGCGCGATCTCCCGGTCATAGTCGGACGACCAGCGCGGACCCGCGAACCGCGGCGACGCCGCCAGCACGGTGACATAGAGTACCGTCACCTCGACGGTGGGATCCGCGAGGAGCTTGCGCCGCACCCACTGACTGGCTGCCTCGGCATGGCCACGGTCATCCCAGGCCAACAGAATGCGCTGCACGTCATCACCCCCCTCCAATGCAGGAAGCGCCGGTGCGAGACACCCGGCGCTTCCTCTCTCGATTGTTCTTGACTGAGCTAACCGTGCCGGGCCTTGTAAATTTCGATATTCAACTCCGTCACGTTCACCACCCGGTTTCCGAAGAGACCCCACTGCGGACCAGAGGTCGCTTGGTCGATGAGGGTGTGCAAGTATGGGGCGGACAATCCCGTGACGCGTGAAATGCGAGCAATCTGGATTGTCGCGGCTTGAGGGCTGATATATGGGTCCAAGCCCGAGGCCGATCCTTCAACCAGGTCCGGCGGTATCTGGCTCACCTTCAACCCGGGGTTCGCCTTCACCAAGGCGGCAATGCGCGCCTTAATGTTCGCAATGAGGACTTGGTTGGTCGGTCCCAAGTTGCTGCCGGTCGAATTGGCCCCGTTGTAGGGCTGGGGTTTCCCGGTTGCCGCATTCACGGTGTCGGAGGGACGGCCCCAGAAGTAACCCTTTTGGTCAAAGTACTGTCCGACAATGGCCGACGCCACTACCCGGTTGCCGATTTTCACCACGCTGCCATTCGCCTGATAGGGAAACAGCAATTGACTGATGCCGGTCATCGCCAATGGGTACGCCAGTCCCAACAACACCCAGAGGAAAAGGGTTATCCCGATTAGCGGCTTCAAATATTGCTTCATCTCTTCACCCCCTCCTAAGCCAATCCAAATAGCCCGAGCACCCGGTCAATCGCCCAGATACCCACAAACGGGATAATCACGCCCAGCACACCCCAATTGAAGATATTGCGAGCCAGCATCCGGTCGGCCGACTCGGCCCGGTACTTCACCCCACGAATCGCAAAGGGTATCAGCGCCGGAATGATTAAGGCATTGAAGATAAGTGCCGACAGAATAGCGCCATGCGGTGTCTTCAACCCCATGATGTTGAGCTTGCCCAGCACCGACAAGGCCGGAACCGCTGCAAACATCGCGGGTATGATGGCGAAGTATTTCGCCACGTCATTGGCGATTGAGAAGGTTGTCAGCGCCCCCCGCGTGATGAGGAGCTGCTTGCCGACCATCACCACGTCCAGCAGCTTGGTGGGGTTGGACTCCAAGTCAATCATATTGCCCGCCTCTTTAGCCGCCATGGTTCCCGTGTTCATCGCCAGACCGACATCCGCCTGCGCCAACGCGGGTGCATCGTTAGTGCCGTCGCCCGTCATGGCGACTAGTTTCCCTTCCCCCTGCTCCTTTTTGATGACCTCGATCTTGTCCTCGGGCTTCAGTTCCGCGATGAAGTCGTCGACACCGGCCTCCTGCGCGA